>JBBSUF010000015.1:0-30302 GCA_038235185.1 Lysobacterales bacterium | reverse complement strand
CTGCACGGCCTGATTGACGCGTCTTCCTTGATTCGTTCAATAGACCCAGTGTCTGCGCAACATCTGTGCGCCTGCGTGAATAATCCCAAGCTGCGATCATGGCGCCATGACCAAGAGGCCCGCCGAATTCACCGACCTGCCCCTGAATCCATCGCTCTTCCAGGGCCTCGATGCCTTGGGGCATCTCCAGATGACACCTGTCCAGGCGCGCAGCCTGCCTGCCCTGCTCGACGGCCGCGACGTCATCGCGCAGGCGCCTACCGGTAGCGGAAAGACCGCAGCCTTCGGCCTGGGCTTGCTGCATCGACTTGATCCCGCACAGATCAGGTTGCAGGCACTGGTGCTATGTCCCACGCGCGAACTTGCCGACCAGGTCAGCAAGCACATCCGCAAACTCGCCACCGGCATCGCCAACCTCAAGCTGCTGACGCTGACTGGCGGGATGCCTCTCGGTCCGCAGCTGGCCTCGCTGGGTCACGAACCGCACGTCGTGGTCGGCACGCCCGGTCGCGTGCAGGAATTGCTGCGCAAACAGGCGCTCGACCTGCGTGGCCTGCGTATCCTCGTGCTGGACGAGGCCGACCGCATGCTCGACATGGGGTTCGAGGAACCCATCCGCGAAATCATCGGAAAAACCCCGAAGGATCGGCAGACGCTGTTGTTTTCGGCGACATATCCCGATGCGATCCGCGACATCGGCCGCAAGTACATGCGCGATCCGCTTGAAGTTTCGGTGGACGATGCCGCCGACCAGGCCGTGATCACGCAGTTGTTGTTTGAAGTCGACCTCGCCCAGAAACCCGCTGCGCTTGCAGGGTTGCTGCTCGAGCACAACCCGGAATCGACCGTCGTGTTCTGCAATACGCGCCGGGATGCAGACGATGTGGCGTCTTCACTCGCCCATGTTGGATTCTCCGCAGCCGCACTACATGGCGACATGGAGCAGCGCGATCGTGATGAGGTTCTGGTGCAGTTCGGTAACCGCAGCTGCAACGTGCTGGTCGCCAGCGATGTCGCCGCACGCGGGTTGGATATCGAGGACCTGGCCGCTGTCATCAATTACGAATTACCCACCGATCCTGATGTCTACGTGCATCGCATCGGGCGCACTGGGCGCGCCGGACGCACAGGACTGGCATTGAGCCTGGTGAGTCCACGCGAGATGCCGCGTGCCATGCAACTGGAAACGCAACAAGGCGCACCCCTGCGTTGGTCGCGCGCCACGCTGGCCAACCTCAAGACCTGCCGCGCAACGTCCGCGACGATGGCGACCCTGCGCATCGATGCCGGCCGCAGCGACAAGCTGCGCCCGGGGGATATCGTCGGGGCGCTGACCGGGGATGCTGGATTGAAGGTCGAGGCCATCGGCAAGATCGATGTCTTCGCCACTCGCAGTTACGTCGCCATCGCGCGCAACCAGGTCGACAAGGCGCTGGCGCAGTTGCAGGCCGGGCGCATCAAGGGGCGCAATTTCCGGGTTCGGCGGCTCTGAACTGCGTCCTGCCAACGGTGGCTTCAGCGCTGTTGGCCTAGACTAGGTGTCTTCCCCAAGGAGATTGCCCATGGCAAAGCCCAATTATTCGTTCGAAAAGCGCCAGCGCGAGATCGCGAAGAAGAAGAAACAGGACGAAAAACTGGCCAAAAAGCAGTCGGCCAAGGATGCCGCGAACCCACCGGAAAATCCCGGCCAGGACGACCCGTCCGCACAGCGCGAGTAAAGCGAGCACGCTTGTCCTGCGGCGGCCGCGTAAACTGTCAGCTTCCCCGTACGGCCGCCCGGCCCATGAGAGTGCCATGAGCGCCGACCCTGCCCCGACTTCGACTCCCGCTGATTCAGTGCGTTTCAGCGATCTGGGCCTGCCCGAACCGCTGTTGCGGGTGCTGGCCGATATCGGTTACGAGTCACCCTCGCCCATCCAGGCTGCCACCATCCCGCCACTGCTGAAGGGCCGCGATGTGCTTGGCCAGGCGCAGACGGGCACGGGCAAGACCGCCGCCTTCGCGCTGCCCATCCTGGCGCGCCTGGATGCGGTGCAAACCAAACCTCAGACATTGGTGCTGGCGCCGACGCGCGAGCTCGCGATCCAGGTGGCCGAGGCGTTCCAGAAATACGCCACCCACCTGCCCGGCTTCCATGTGCTGCCCATCTACGGCGGCCAGAGTTACGGACCGCAGCTGAGCGCACTCAAGCGCGGCGTGCACGTTGTCGTCGGCACGCCCGGGCGCGTGATCGATCACCTTGAGCGCGGCTCGCTCGACCTCTCCCAGTTGCGTTGCCTGGTATTGGATGAAGCCGACGAAATGCTGCGCATGGGTTTCATCGACGACGTCGAGACGGTGCTCAAGAAAGTGCCAGCGACACGTCAGGTTGCTTTGTTCTCGGCGACGATGCCCGCGCAGATCAAGCGGATCGCACAGACCTACCTGAAAGACCCCGTCGAGATCGCGATCAAGTCGACCACCGCGACCGCTGCCAATATCCGTCAGCGCTACTGGATGGTCAGCGGCGTCAACAAGCTCGATGCGTTGACGCGCATTCTTGAAGCCGAGCCGTTCGACGGCATGCTCGTGTTCGCGCGCACAAAGCTTGGCACGCAGGAGCTGGCCGAGAAACTGGCGGCACGCGGCCTGTCCGCGGCCGCGATCCACGGCGATGTCGAGCAGAAGCAGCGCGAAAAGATGATCCAGTCGCTGAAAGACGGGCGCATCGACATCCTCGTCGCCACCGATGTCGCTGCACGCGGCCTGGATGTCGATCGCATCAGCCATGTGTTGAACTACGACATTCCCTACGACACCGAAAGCTACGTGCATCGCATCGGCCGCACTGGCCGCGCGGGACGCAGCGGTGAAGCGATCCTGTTCGTCGCGCCACGCGAGCGCGGCATGCTCGGTGCGATCGAACGCGCTACCCGGCAGAAGATCGAGCCGATGCAGCTGCCCAGCGTCGACGCGGTCAACGAGCAGCGCGTCGGCAAGTTCCTCGGCAAGATCGGTGCGGCACTGGAAAGCAGCGATCTGTTGCAGTTCCGTGAACTGGTGGAACGCTACGAGCGAGAGCACGACGTGCCAGCCGTCGATATCGCCGCCGCGTTGGCGAAGCTGGTGCAGGGCAAGACGCCGTTGCTGCTCCAGGCGCCACCGGCCGAACGGCCACGATTCGAGCGTGATGAGCGCGCCTCGCACGAACGCAGTCCGCGCGACCGCGCAGCGCGTAGCGAACGCCCTGCGTTTGAATCGCGCCCATCGCGCCATGCCGAGCGCCAATTCACGCCGCCCTCTGCAATGTTGCATTCGGCAGCCAACACGGCCGAGGCTCTATTTGATGATGCGCCACCGCGCGCGCCTCGCGATGCCTCCGGCGCCGAAGTTGGCATGGAAACCTTCCGCATTGAAGTCGGCCACATGCACGGCGTGCAACCAGGCAACATCGTCGGCGCGATCGCCAATGAAGCCGACCTGGAAAGCCGTTACATCGGCCGCATCGACATCCGTGATGACTACAGCCTGGTAGACCTGCCTGAAGGCATGCCACCGGAGTTGATGGATCACCTGAAGAAAGTGCGCATTGCCGGGCAGCCACTGCGCATCCAGCGTGCGGGGCCAGCCGATACCGATGGCGGCGCGCGTGGACAACGACCACATGGGCGGCACGCGACCGGCGATGCGCGTCCGCCACGGCCGCCGCATGCCGGTAAACCCCATGGTGCCGGGCCCCGTGGCGCTGGCGGCTTCAAGAAACCGCGGCCCCCGCGTGGTTGAAGCCGGCTGTCGGTAGCGAAAACCGGCTGTCGAAACGTCGTGGCTCTCCACTCAATGGATCCACGAACACCAGCGACTTCGCCAGCAACTGGAGTGGTTGCGAATAATCGCCTGATGCACGCTCCCGCAGTTCGGGATACAACGTATCGCCCAAGATGGGTGCGCCCAACGCTGACATCTGCACCCGGAGCTGGTGCTTGCGTCCGCTGGCTGGGGTCAATGCGTAACGCCAGTACGCTTGCCTCCGTTCGATGACGTCGATGCGTGTTTCGCTATTGGCATCGCCAGTCACTTCCTGCATCCGGAAAAACGGCTTGCCCGGCACGATCCGGCTGCGGTTCACACACGGGAACGCGTGTTGCAAGGCAGGAGCGAGTGCTTCGTAACGCTTTTCAATCCGCCGTAGGCGAAACAGATCCTGATACGCCGTGCGCGTCTGGCGCTTGGCGGAAAACAGCACAAGACCCGCTGTGTCGCGATCAATCCGATGCACCGGGACCAGATCGACGTTGTCCAGCCGTCGCTGCAAACGTGACAACAGGGTTTCACGCACGTGGCCGCCAGAGGGGGTCACCGGCAGGAAATGTGGTTTGTCCGCAACGACCAGGTCATCATCCGCATAAAGCACGGTTTCAGCGAACGGAATCTCCGGCTCCTCGACAACTTCCCGGAAATAGCGCACTTCCATGCCAATCCGGTAGGGCGCGTCGATGGACAACGCCTTGCCGTTGTCGTCCAGCACGCGCTCGCGCGCGAAGCGGTCGATCCATCGCTCACGCGTGATGGCCGGAAACCGCGCGCACAGCCCATCGAGCACCGTCACCCAGGGGCCGGGAGGCAGTTGCAAACGGCTCGCGATGGGGTTTCCAGGCACGATCTCGACACCTCGATCGATGTGATGGCGCATCGATATTGTTGCCCGTGGTCACGGCAATTGCGCCAGTCCCTAGAATGGGCGCCTTCGACCAGCATCCCGGTCAACCTGCAGGATCATCATGGCGCTCAAGGCGACCGTCCACAAAGTCGAGTTGCAGGTCAGCGACATGGACCGGCACTACTATGCGTCGCACAACCTGACGCTGGCGCAGCACCCTTCGGAAACCGAGCAGCGCTTGATGGTGCGCCTGCTCGCGTTCGCACTGTTTGCGGACGAGCGGCTGGAATTTGGGCGCGGTTTGAGCGATGAGGAAGATCCTGACGTGTGGCGGCGCGATTACACCGGCGATATCGAGCAGTGGATCGACCTCGGACAACCGGACGAATCGCGCGTCAAGAAAGCCTGTGGTCGCGCGCAACAAGTGATTGTCCTCAATTACAACGGCAACGCCTCGGACATCTGGTGGAACAAGGTTGCACCCACCCTGACCCGGATCAAGAACCTGACCGTGATCGATATCGACCCGGTGTCGGTCGATGCCATCAGCACGCTGCTGCAGCGGAGCATGCGACTGACAGCGATGATCCAGGATGGTGAAGTGCAGTTGATGAGCGATACCGCCAACATCGCATTGACCCCGCGCGTGCGCATGGCGCCATCGCAAGCCGGCTGAAAAGCGCAAATACGATGGATGCATTCGATGCCGTGGTCATCGGCGGAGGCGCCGCCGGCCTTATGTGTGCCCTGACTGCCGGCCATGGCGGAAAGCGCGTGCTGGTGATCGAGCACGCCAATCGTGTCGGCAAGAAGATCCTGATGTCCGGTGGTGGTCGCTGCAATTTCACAAACACCGGTACCACGCCGGAAAACTTCCTGTCGGCAAATCCGCACTTCTGCAAATCGGCACTGGCGCGTTTTACGCCGCTTGATTTCATTGCGATGGTGGACGAACACCGCATCGCCTGGCACGAGAAGGAGTTGGGGCAACTGTTCTGCGATGACTCGTCCAAGCAGATCGTCAAGATGCTCGTGGACGAATGCAGCACTGCTAACGTGCGGATCGAGACAAGTTGCGGCGTGACTGGCGTGCAACACCGCGATGGTGGCTTTGATGTGCACACGACGCGTGGCAGCTTCAGCACACCCGCGCTGGTTGTTGCCAGTGGTGGCCTGTCGATTCCCAGCATGGGCGCAAGTGGATTCGGGTATGAACTGGCCCGACAGTTCGGCCATTGCGTTCTACCGACACGCGCGGGACTGGTGCCGCTGACCCTCAGTGGCACGCATCACGATCGGCTGGCTGACCTGAGTGGCGTCGCCCTGCCGGTTGAGGTGCGCTGCAATGGTGCAAGTTTCAGCAACTTCATGCTGATCACCCATCGCGGTATCAGCGGCCCATCGATCCTGCAGATTTCCTCGTATTGGCAACCAGGGGACGACCTGCGGATTGATCTGTTACCTGGTATCGATGCGTTCGTGACTTTGCAGCAACTCCAAGCCGAACGGCCAGCTGCCGAACTCAAGACGTTGCTGGGTGAACTGCTGCCAAAACGTTTTGCGCAACGCCTGTGCGAGGTGTGGCTGACCAACAAGCCGATGAAGCAATACAGCCTTCCGCAGCTGCGCGGGATTGCCACGCAACTCCAGGAATGGCCATTGGTCGCGAGCGGTACCGAAGGCTATCGCACGGCAGAGGTCACGCTGGGCGGTGTGGATACCGATGAGCTGTCCTCCACGACGATGCAGTCGCGTCGTGTACCGGGCCTGTATTTCATCGGCGAAGTCGTGGACGTCACGGGCTGGCTGGGCGGCTACAACTTCCAGTGGGCATGGGCATCGGGCCATGCGGCTGGCATCTCGCTATGAGTGGTCCTGGCCCGAAACGCGTGGCCGTGATTGGTGGCGGGCCTGCTGGATTGATGGCTGCAGAAACCGTGCGCGCCGCCGGAATCGACGTTGACATTTACGATGCAAAAGGTTCGGTTGGGCGAAAGTTTCTCGTCGCCGGCAAAGGTGGGCTCAACCTCACCCACTCCGAACCCAGGCCTGCGTTTGACATGCGTTATGGCGCACGCCAGCCAGACGTGGCGACATGGCTGGATGACTTTGATGCCGATGCGTTGCGCCAGTGGGCGCGCAGTCTAGGCGTCGAGACGTATGTCGGTACATCAGGCCGCGTGTTTCCGATGGATCGAAAGGCGGCGCCGTTGCTGCGTGGCTGGGTGCGACGCCTGCGCGACAGCGGCGTGCGCTTTCATGTCGGTCATCGCTGGACGGGTTGGACAGAGGGGGAAGCACTGCGCTTCGAAACTTCCGGTGGCGAGCATGTGACACGCACCGACGCCGTGATCCTGGCGATGGGCGGAGGCAGTTGGCCGCAACTGGGGTCCGATGGCGCGTGGCAGCCCCTGTTGCGCAAGCATGGCATCGATGTAGCAGCCCTGTTGCCTTCCAATTGCGGATTCGACGTCGATTGGAGCGCGCACTTTTCTTCACGCCACGCGGGTGCTCCATTGAAACCGGTCATCGCGCATTGGGACGATTTGAACGGCAATGAGCATTCCATGCAGGGCGAGTGCGTAGTGACGGCCACCGGTATTGAAGGTAGCCTCGTTTATGCGCTCTCTGCGACCTTGCGGGACGCCATTGCGCGCGACGGCGGCGCGACGTTGCATCTGGACCTGGCACCCGGCCGCGATTTGACGCGCCTGCAACGCGAACTGGCCGCACCTCGTGCGGGCCGGTCTCTCAGCGAACATTTGCGACGGCACGTTGGCATCGGCGGCGTCAAGGCCGCGCTGTTGTACGAAGTATTGGGGAAAAACTGCGGCGATGATCTTGTCGTGCTTGCCGACACAATAAAGCGCTTTCCATTGCGGTTGCTGCGCCCACGCCCACTGGCTGAATCCATCAGCAGCGCAGGCGGCGTCCGCACGGACGCGGTGGATTCGACGTTGATGACGCACGCAATCCCCGGCGTGTTCTGTGCGGGTGAGATGCTCGACTGGGAAGCACCAACCGGAGGCTATCTGCTCGCGGGGTGTTTTGCCAGCGGACGACGCGCTGGGCTTGGCGCCATCAACTGGCTGGCGTCGCATCCATCAGTGGCTTGAGTTGGGCATCAACGGCCACCCGCTCGTCGAAGACGAAGCAGCCGCCCTCGTAACCAACGTTCCCAACCTCTTCAAAATACCCAAGAATGCCACCATCGAGTTGCAGCACGTTGCCCATCCCTGTATTGCGCAACCACAACACCGCTTTCTCGCAGCGGATACCGCCAGTGCAGAAACCAACCACGGTGGCATCACCCATGCCTTCAATATAAGGCGCGATTGCTTCTGGCAGCTCGGTAAAATTATCGATTGGCAACGTCAGCGCGCCGACAAAGGTGCCGTGCTCGACTTCCTCGCGATTGCGCGTATCCAGCAGCACCAGCCGTCGGCCTGCATCATCGTGCCCCTGCTCGATCCATCGCGCCAGCACCTGCGGTGAAACCGTGGGCGCGGGTCCCTGCTCGAGCGGCGATGCGCAATCACGTCGAAAACTGATGATCTCCGATTTGACCTTCACCTTGAGCCGGGCAAACGGTTGCGCATCGCTATGGCTTTGTTTGAGGCGAATCGCGCCAAAGCGCGGGTCGGCCTGCAGCACATCCACGAACCGCAAAATGTTCGCGGATTCGCCTGCCAGGAACAGGTTGATGCCTTCCTGCGCGATCAACACTGTGCCTCGTAGCTCGCAGATTTGCGCGTGCCACTCAAGATGTATTGCAAGCGCGGGTGGATCGTCGACATGGACAAAATGATAGGCGGCGATATTCAGCGTCACGCCGGCTCCTTCGCCAGCGATGCCGGCGCTAATGGAACGATTACGCTGAAGGTCGACCCCTTCCCTGGCTCTGACGTCACCCGCACGGAATGCCCGAGAAGGTCTGCGGTGCGTTGCACGATGGACAAACCCAACCCAAGGCCTTCGCTGGTGGGATCGAGTTGCTGGAAGGCTTCGAATATTTTCCCGAGCACCCGCGCGGGAATTCCACATCCCGTGTCGGAAATTCGGATCTCCAGCAAATCTTCGGCAAGATGGCATGCCACGACGACGGTGCCCTGTTGCGTGTACTTGATGGCATTACCGACGAGATTGTCTAGGATTGTCTGCAACATTTCCGCATTGCTCGAGATTGCCGCCTCGCACGGCACCAATGACAATTGCAGTCCTTTGCGTCTTGCAATGTAGTCCCATGTGTCGCGTACCCTGTGGAAAATTTCGCTGATCGACATGACCTGCGTGTCCGGCGGGCGCAGGTCGTCCACACGCGAGGCATGCGCCAGGCGATTCAGGCCGTCCGCCAGCTGATCGGCAGCTGCACCCGCCATCGTCAGTTGCTCCCTCTCGAGCGCGTCGATGCTCTTCCGGCGCATTTCATCGATCACCATCGTCATCACGCTCAGTGGCTGGCGAAGATCATGTCCGGCGACTGCCACCAAGCGACTGCGATATTGATGTGCACGATCGGCGATCGCCAATGCGCGACGCAATTCCAGTTGCGCCATGGTTTGCCGCGCCAATGCCCGCAATACGCCGCGCTGATCTTCGTCGAGCACGCGCGGCTGGGTATCCAGCACGCAGATTGTGCCCAGCGCATGGCCTTCCGAAGTCTTCAACACGGCACCTGCGTAAAAGCGCAGATAAGGAGAGCCAATGACCATCGGATAACGATTGAAGCGGTCATCGCACAGGATGTCGGGAATCTCCAGGAAATCCGCCTGCAGGATCGCGTGGGAACAGATCGATGTCTCCAGTGGCGTTTCGTCCACGCCCATGCCCACTTCCGACTTGAACCACTGCCGGCTGGCGTCGATCAGATTGATCAGTGCGATCGGTGCGCGACAGACATGCGCCGCAATGCGGGTGATGTCCTCGAACGCCGCTTCCACCGGCGTATCGAGGATGCCGTACGAACGCAACGCGGCCAGCCGCGCTGATTCGTTCAGCGGCTTACCCGCAGCCAGGCATGTGGTATCGGACCATCCTTGCCCATCAGTCATCTACGCATCTGGCCGGGTGGACTCCAATGCGCAGTCTAGCCAATCGTGATCGTTTACCTGCAATGAGTGGCCGGCAAGGACAGCGACTGCCAGACCCGGCCTTTTCTGTCCTGCACGACAGCGGTGAGGCCCCAATCATTTGACGGTGCAACCAAGGCGATTTGCCGAGACACAGGGGTCTCCTTCAGCGCCCATGGCCCCCAGAGATGGCGAACGACGCGGTCGTGATGCAGCGTGACGCCGCTGTTCTCGCCTGCCCGCACCGCTGTGGTTTGATTGTCACTGTATTGGGCAAGCCAGACCTGCGCGTCCTCGGCAGGCGCGGTAGATGCCCGGCTCGCTCCGAGCGCCACGTTCCAGCCGTTTGCGGCTGGCTGCAATCGCAGCGCCAATCCTGCGGGCGCCGGTGTTCGCCCCTGTTGCAAGACGCCATCGATGCCGCGGTGCCACGGCAGCTGCACCTGCGAACCGACCATGACCTGTGGCGTGTAGACCGTGCCCTCGCCAGTTACAGACGAGACTCGCATGCGTTGCCGTTGCGAATATGCCGGCGATGCAAAGCGGTCCACCCAGCCGATGCTGTCCCAATAATCGACGTGAAAGGCCAGCCAGTTGGCTTGCGTACCCGATGCAAGCGCCTGCGACGAAAACCATCGATCCGCTGGCGGGCAACTGCTGCAGCCCTCCGATGTGTACAGCTCCACCAGGGGGACGGATTGCGGTCCACTCTGCACAGCGCACAGCGGCGCGGCGACTGCCGGCATCTGTGCCAACAACAAAGACATCATCGAACCCAACAGCACCCTGCGCATTGATTCACCTCCTAGTCATTGCCATAGAGAGACTGCAAGCAACCCCGATGGTGCGAGAGGTGGCAATGTCACCTCGAAATAGAGGGCAACGATTCATAAAACACCAGGCTGCAGCAGGTTACGGCACCCTCGGCCTTCTGCAATTCGGAAATATCGACCGGGACCACCGTGATCCCCGCCGCCCGCAGTCGCTGCCGCGTACGCGGAAAGCAGGCGGGGTGGATCACGCTGTCACCGATGCGCAGCGCATTGGCGGCGTGTTCTTCTTCCGGATCTATTTCGATCAGGCGATGGTTTGCAAAGACACTGGTATCAACCCATGCCGGTTGCACCAGCAAGGTGCCATCGGCCACGACCGTCACCGCCGATTTGAGATGAAGGCAACCGTGGGTGGGGACGGCCTCGACGCGGTAGTCGTAGGGCGCCAGCAACGAGCGCAGTTTGGCGATGCCTTCAGCATTGCTGCGTGCGGCCTGGCCCACATACAGCGTGCGGCCGATGCGTATGACGTCACCGCCTTCAAGGGTTCCCGGCGCCTGGATCGCATGCGCCGTGCGATACGGCATCAACGCATCGGCCACCGATTGGCTTTCCCCGCGACGCGACGTCGCGCCTGCCCGCGTGACGATCGCCACCTCGTCCAGCACCACCGCCATGTCCTCGACGAACACGGCATCGGGCATGTCCGGCAACATCGGCAGCTCGAGGAGTTTGCAACCAAGCGCACGCAATGCATTGCGGTAGTCTTGATGTTGTGCAGCCGCGCGTTCGGGATCGATGGGGCCACGGTCCACGAAGGACAACTCGCAGTTCGCAAGACTAGGGCTGACATCGCGCGTCATGGCAATCAAGGTGTGCATGACGCCAGCGTACCCGAGGCATTCGCAACCGGGCCAGGTATTTTTGCCTTCCGCTCGCATGCCAGGCGCGTCCCGCCCGGCATTTCGCGGCCCAATCAGCCCTGACGGCCTTTGCACCCTGATGCCACCGGCACTTGCCACACCACGTATTGCGGCGGAGTCTGGATCGCCGAAATCATGCGATCGAAGTCCGCCACCGCTGCGGCCTCGGTGCGGCCGGAGGCCACCGACAAGGATTTCGCATAGCCATCGCGCCAGGCGCGGATGATGCCGGCGAAGATGTCGCGCGGGACGCGTAACGTATCCACCACGACATAGTCCATGGCGACGTCCGAGTAGCCTGCCGTCTGCAACAACGCGGGCGAATGTCGACCAATGCGTCCGTCGCAACCAATGCTGTCCAGGAAAGCAATCGCATTGGAATTCCAGAACTGATCTGGATCGAAGCCATCCCTGTCGCTTGGCGCCGGGAAGTGCAACATCCCGTAGTCCTCCGACAGCAGGTGCAACCACCCGCCGGGTTTCAGCACACGCGTGATCTCCGCCAACACCGACGGGAAGTCCGGCACCGATTGCGACATGTGGCGGCATACGACAAGATCGATCGAGGCGTTGGCAATGTCCAGCGCAAACGCGTCGCCCTGTGCGTGTTGAACGCGCTCGCCGAGGACTGCGCTGTCGCGGCGCGCCAACATCAGGTTGCTGTCAAGGATGTCGACGCCCAGCAAGACTGCCTGCGGATAACGCTCAGCCAGGCGACGCGTGATTTCGCCCGTGCCGCAACCAAGATCAAGGATGCGCAGCGCACCCGAGAGCGCATAGCGGTCGAATAGACGGCGCTCCTGTGGCCAGATCGCCTCGGCCTGATGCGCCAGGTTACGCGCCATGGATTCATCGCCCATCTGTTCGGCTTGCGGATTGCGATTCATTGGGTCATTCCGTCGTCGACTGGCGGGAATATCCGGGATTTGCGAAGCGGTCATGGTCGTCCGGCTTGGCCAGCAACAGCGCCATTAGCGACAGCGTCGCCGCCGCTGTCAGGTAATAACCGACATGGGCCAGCCCGTAGTGTGTCGCCAGCCACGTGGCGATATACGGCGCCACCGCCGCCCCCAGGATGCTGGACAGATTGAAGCACAAGGAAGCTCCCGTGTAGCGCACCGCAGCGGGAAACATCCCTGACAACAATGTGCCAATCGGACCATAGGTCAGGCCGGTCAGGCACATGCCCAGCGTCAAGAAAACGAGCGTCGTGGACAGGCTTCCGGCGACAAACAATGGCGCGAATGCAATGCCGAAGGCCATGATCGCGAGCGTCGCCAGCAGCATGGCCTTGCGACTGCCAAGACGCTGGGCGATCAATGCGGACAGGGGAATCGTCGCTGCAAAAAATACCACGGCGATCATCTCCAGCCGGAGGAATTGCTGGCGCGTATATCCAAGGTGGGCCGTCCCCCAGCTCAGCGCGAACACGGCCATCAGGTAGAAGACAAGGAAGGTCGAAATCGAAGCGAGCGTTCCGACCAGCAACGTGCGTGGATGGCGCCTGAGAACATCCAGCATCGGAACGCGCACACGTTTTTGAAGTTCGATCACGCGCTCGAACGCCGGTGTCTCCTTGATGCTCAGGCGGATCCACAAGCCGAACGCGACCAGCACTGCGCTCCCGAGAAACGGGAGTCGCCAGCCCCAGGCAAAGAACGAGGAGTCATCAAGCGTTGCACCCAGCAACAGGAATACCCCTGTCCCCAGCAAAAATCCCAGCGGCGCGCCCAGTTGCGGAAACATGCCGAACCATGCGCGCCTGCCGGGGGGCGCGTGCTCGGTGGCAAGCAGTACCGCCCCGCCCCACTCACCACCCAGGCCGATACCCTGCCCCAGCCGGCACAGCGCCAGTAGCAATGGCGCGGCCAGACCGATCGTGGCGTGTGTGGGCAGCAGACCGATGACGACCGTCGACAAACCCATCGTCAGCAACGCAGCGACCAGCGTGGTCTTGCGACCAACGCGGTCACCAAAATGCCCGAACAGCGCCGAGCCTACCGGGCGTGCAACGAAGGCCAGCGCAAACGTCGCAAACGACTGCAATACAGCGGTCGTCGGATCACTATCGGGGAAGAACAACCTTGGAAACACGAGAACCGCAGCGGTGGCAAAGATATAGAAATCGAAAAATTCGATCGTGGTCCCGATCAGGCTTGCGAACAGGACGCGCCGCGTTGAGTTGGAAGCCGTGTCGTTGGGCATTGTTATATTCGATCGTGGTTTCGGCTCATGTCACTCAGTTCGCGCCCTTCAGTACGCACCCATGAAATCCTTCTTGCCCAACTCCACGCCGTTATGCCGCAACAGTGCATACACCGTCGTGACATGGAAGAAGAATTGCGGCAACCCGTACGCCAGCAGATAGGCCTGGCCTTCGAGCGTACGTTCCTTGGGTGTGCCCGGTCGCAGCACGATGTTGCGCGACTCGCTGCCGGCGAACTGGGCGGCATCCAGCCCCTTCAGAAATTCCAGTGTCCGCGCGATTCGCGCATGCAACTCGGCAAAGGTCTGCTCGGTGTCGTCATAGGCGGGAACTTCGACGCCGGCCAGTCGGGCCGGGACTGACTTGGCGAAGTCGCAGGCGATCTGCACCTGGCGCGTCAACGCGAACATGTCCGGAAAAAGACGCGTACCCAGCAACACATCGGGATCAAATTTGCGTGCGCTCGCGTAGGCTTCGGCCTTTGCCAACATGTCATCCAAAGCCTGCAACATCTGCTGGAACACGGGCACCGAGGCGCCGTACATCGAAATCGTCATCGTGGTTTCTCCTGGACAGGCGCGGGTATATCCGCGGGATCGGCGCGATTGTGACATTGGCCCCGCCGTGGGTGTCCATGCCGGCTGTTAAGGCCCGTGCTGGATGTCCAGCGTAAGATACCCACATCGCATTCTCGATCTCACGGCCGGATACCGGTCGTCAGCTCCTCTTTCCGTGACGTCCGCCATGGACGATCACCTCGCCAGGAGCTTCCATGCCGGGCTATACCACCCGACAGCTCGACGTCAGACTCGGTGGGCACGACTACCGCGTGCGCGCGCTGAGCGATCGCCAGCAATTCGCGGATCCAGATCATGCCGCGGCGCGCATCGGGATTTCCTCCGCGCAGTGGTGCCTGTTCGGCCAGGTGTGGCCGTCCGGGCGCTTGCTGGCGGAAGCCATGTGCACCTTCGACATCCGTGGCAAGCGCATCCTGGAAATCGGCTGCGGACTGGGGTTGTCCAGCCTGGTACTGCAACGTCGTTGCGCTAACGTCACCGCAAGCGACCATCATCCGCTCGCCCAGTCGTTCCTGGAATACAACGCGACCCAGAACCAGCTTCCGCATGTCGACTACCGTGACCTGCCCTGGGAAATTCCGGACGACACGCTCGGCCGGTTCGACCTCATCATCGGCAGCGACATCCTGTATGAGCGCGGACACGCCGGGTTGATTGCGGATTTATTGCGGCGGCATGCACAACCGGATGTCGAAGTCCTGATCACCGATCCTGGTCGCGGCAACAGTAGCTCGTTCACCCGCGCGCTGGCCGGCGAAGGTTATGCCGTACACGAGCAGCGCAGCCGCCTGGACGAAACTGATCTGCCACCATTTCGGGGGCGGCTGTTGAGCTATCGCCGGCGCAGCCTGCAATGAAGGCTGTCCAATGACCATCGCCGCTTACGACGAGGACGACATGCGGGTCGATCCGACGGTGTCGTGCAGTGCATGCGATGCCGTGTGCTGCCGACTGACGGTGGTCGTCATGCCGGAGGACATCGTGCCGCGGCATTTCGTCGAACGCACCTCGCACGGACTGGAAGTGATGGCGCGCGATGAGGACGGCTGGTGCGTGGCACTCGACTCGAAAAACATGTGTTGCAGCATCTACGACCAGCGCCCCGGCATCTGCCGAAAATTTGCAATGGGTAGCGCCTATTGTCGCGACGAACGCAAGACGTATCGCGAGAATATGCTGCGCGGAATCCCGCTGGTGGTAGTCGAGCGGTGATCACCCATGCAGCATGGCGGCGCAAATGCCGCCATGCTGGTCCTGCATGCGGATTTCAACAGCGTGCTTGCTAAATCACTTCAGCTTGAGCTCACGGATCAATTCGGTACCAAGAATGGTACGCATGACCGTGCGCTTTCCCGACGCTTCATCGCGCTGCATCACATTCATCTTGGTCACGCTGGACATGATGGGTTCCATCTTGGCATCCAGGCCATCCAACATCGCCATGTTGGGGTACGTCACCACCAGATAGAGGTCGGCGTCTTCGGGCTTTCGCGGGGAGGCACTGAACACCGAGTAGTCCAGGATCACGCCGGCCTTCTTGGATGCTTCCATCGAGGCCTTGTAGGTGCCGTCCAGGAATCTCATGTAATTCTCGGACTGGCCGTCCATCACCTTCACCGACGTCACCGCCACGACCGGCCCTTCGGTGTATGGCCGTTCCTGCGCACCGGCCAGCCCCGCGATCGCCAACAGCGTTATCGCACCCCAGACTTTGAAAGCGTTCATCATCGTGCTCCTGTGTGGTCCGCACGGGGATCCCCAGGCGGGCGGCCAGCTGAATAGCCGCTACCGCACGTTGAGCAACGCAATTGGGCCTTATTTGCGGCCAACGTCCCCTAGGGGCGCATCAGCAGCAAGGGCACCAGGGCGACCAGCCCGAGCAGCGCGAGGATCGCCAGCACCGACAACCCGACCCGAACCGGATCGCGGCGCAATGTCGAGGCAAATGTCTCGGCCGTGCCATCACGCAACGCAGTCGCGCGCTCCTCCCGGACCCGTTTCCCGCGTTGCGACTGGTATTCCGACATCAAGCCCTTCGCCCGTACGATGTCCTCATCGTGGGTGATCCAGATGCCTCCATGCGAGATTCCCCAGCGACTCGGCTGGGTTTCATAGAACTCGACGCCACTCGAATCGAGCATGGCGCGCACGTCATCGGCTTCGTCGTCCAGCACCATGCGCAGGTTGAGCAGTAATTTCGACATTGGTCAATATTACGCCGGCACGACATCAGTCACATGGGACTTTGCATGGTTGTGGATACTTGTCGCAAACCACAGAGGAAAGTTTGCGTGACATCCATCAGGATCCTGAGCATCAACGCAAACGCGGGGCTTGACATGACCCGGCGTCGCTACGTGCTGCCTGCGCTGCGCGACGCCATCCATGCCGTTGATGCCGACATCGTGTGTGCCCAGGAAGTTCTCGGCGAGCACGCCTTGCATGCCCGACGACATCCTGGATCACCGAATGCCACGCACCACGAATACCTTGCCGGGACACGTTGGCCGTATCGCGCCTACGGTCGCAATGCGGTATTCGCCGATGGGGACCAAGGCAACGCAGTGTTGTCGAAGTTCAAATTCATCGAATCCCACAATCACGATGTTTCGATCGGGTCGCATGAGCCGCGTGGCCTGATGCATGGAGTATTGCGCTTACCGCAACGCCGTTGTCTCCACGTGATCAATGTCCATCTAGGGCTTCTGGAGTCGCATCGACAACAGCAGGTCGCATGCTTGTGTCGCTTCATCAAGTCCGACATCCCGGACGATGCGCCGCTGATCGTCGCCGGGGACTTCAACGATTGGCGAAAGTGTATCCACTCAGCGTTGCGGAACGCTGGCTTACACGAGGTTTTCGAGGATGCTACCGGCAGGCTTGCGAGGACGTTCCCAGCCAGGCTTCCGTTGTTGCCGCTGGATCGGATTTACCTGCGCAATGCAACGGCGCGCAATGTCGATTTGTTGTCCGTGCGTCCGTGGTCCCACTTGTCCGATCATGCCGCGCTGTATGCGCAAATCGAATTGACCGGATGAACGAAGCGGATGTCAGGCGTCGATGGCGCCGGCAGGGGTGGGCATCAGGCCTTCCGGCATTGCCGATGAGTCATTACTCGCCTTGGGTTCAGTCGTTTCCATCGGAAAATCAGGGATGTAGGCCCGAACAAGATTGCGGCCTTCGCGCTTGGCGCGATAGAGCATCTGGTCGGCATGCGACAACAGCTTGTCCAGGTGGTAACCCGACATTGCGGTTGAGCTCACACCAAAACTCGCGGTGATCGGGAAGCTGTAGCCGCTCGGCCGCGAATCGATCTGCGACAGTCGCACCCGGCAGTCCTCGGCCATCCGTGTCGCCGACTTCAAGTCCGCCCCATGAATGAGGATCGCGAACTCCTCGCCACCCAGTCGCCCGACTTTGTCCATCTTCCTGCAGAGTCCATTGCAAGTGTTTGCCACCGCCTTGAGGACCCAGTCGCCAGTGACATGTCCATCGCTGTCGTTGATGGTCGTGAAATGGTCGAGGTCGAACATGATCAGGGCTGCCTGCTCGCTGGCAGCAGCACACTCGGTCAAGCACAACTCGGACTGCCGCGTGAAGTGATGGCGATTGCAGACTTCGGTCAACGCATCGGTTTCTGCCATCAGCCGGAGCGATGCTGACAGGCGCCGGGTTTTGTACGCCCACAGGCCAATGAAAAGCGCCAGGATGCTGGCGAGCAGCATCAACAGGCGGGAATTCTGCGCCGAGGTCCGGTCTACTTGTTGCTGCAGCTGGAGCAGGCTGTTTTGACGATTCAGCAGTTCAATCTGCTGGTTCTTTTGCTGGTTCTCGTTGCGAACGATCTGGTACGCCATCTCGCGCGTCTTGACCTCGTTGAGGTAGCCCTTATCGGCTTCCGCAAACTGCTTGTAGTAAGCCAGTGCGCCTGCAATGTCATGCTGGCTTTCCGCAATCTGGTACAGCGTCTTGTACGCGGCAACGAGCGGCGGAGCGTTGAGGATGCCGGCGCCCTGTGCGACTGCCAGGCTGGCTTCGACTTGCGCGGCTTCCATGTCGCCCTTGGCATAAAGCAATTCGCCAAGCAGCGAGTGCACCTCAGCGATCAGGCGTGGGTAGTGCGTCGCTTGGACCTCCTCCAGGTGATTCCTCAAGTATGTGATTGCCTGATCGCGCTGTCCCAGCTCCATCCACTTGCGGGCAAGCGTGACGCGAATCAGGTTGGCATTCAGTATCTCGCGATTTGCAATGCAATCGTCGATAGCATGCACAAGCGGGCCATCATCGCCTGGCAACGCATGCTCGTGCAGCAAAGCATCGAACTCGACATACGATGCCGCGCACAGAAAGTGGGGCGAGGCTGGCTTGGCCATGATCGTCTCGGCGTAATGACGCGCGAGCTGAAACTGCCCGATCTGGCTATACAGCAGCGCACCACTCACCAATCCGTGCTGGCGCAATTCCGGATCATCGACGCGCCCAATGAGGGACAGTGTCTGCTCTAGTTGATGGAGGCCTTCGTTGAACTGGCCATTCAACGCATCGGCATTGACAATCAAGGCACCAGCGCGAAACTTCAGGCTGACATCGGCCGTGGCCGCAATCAGCTGCTTGGCCTGGCGAATACCTTGATCGAAGTGGCTGGCATATATCTGGGCGTAGGCGTTGAGGTAGGCAATCTGTTGCTGCTGCAGAAGCGTAGCCTGCGCCATGCTGGCATTGAGTTGGCGCAAATCCTGCTGGAATCGCACGGGATCGGTGCTTCGCGCGATTTCGGCCTGGGCCAGCAGCATCGCGATGGAACTCTGCGCAAGCGCCGACGCTGGCGCCCCGATTAGGAGCGCCAGCGCAAACAACCACGCCATGTTGCGTACGGGCACCTTGCGTCCCACCAACCCTCAGTCTGGGTTTTCCGGAGCGGGCGGAATCCCGGTCGGCTCGTCTTCGGCTGGCGTGTCTTCACGGAACGGTGCTTCTTCGGGTGCAAACACCCCAAAAAACATCTTGCTCCGTCCGCCGAGCAAATCATTCAGCGCGGCGTGGTCGTTTTGCAACAACGCCACCTTTTCTGATTGGTCGACGTCGAGCGCTGCGACGGTCGCGGCATAGTCAACAGGTGAAATTACATTTGCACCGATGGTTTCAAGAAAGCGGATCGTGTTGAGCATGAATTCCCCCTGTAAGTTAGTGTTGGTACGGACAGAAAATACCCTAGGAGCATCCCATTTCACCCTGCGTCCAGCACCCCCAACCGCGCGAGCATTGCCTCGTTGCGCTGCATCGGCCGAGCCGGCGGAAACACTAATGTCGTCTGCAAGCGCAAATCAGCGTCGACCAGCACCGACAACGGCATCTCATCCATGCGCGGTGCCGTGATCGGGAGGGTAGCAGCTTCATAGGCGATCACGGGATGGCTCAGCGGGTAATCCTGGGCCAACACGTCCACCAGCAGTTGCCGGTATGCCGGTCCCGTCGCGAACCGGGCCAGTGACCGATCACCCGCCATGCCCACCTGCCACAGGATCAGGTACGCCGAAGAATCAATCCGGCGCTGGTAAAGCATGAACTGGCTCGCCTCGAAGTGGGCGCAGCCATAAGTTCCGGGATCGATGCCGAGGTCGGCGTACAGGCAGTCCTCGGCCGAGATGCCGGGTTCCATGTGCGCCTCGAAGCCTTCGGCCCGCGCGCCGGCGATGGCCTTGTGCGGCACCAGCGCGAACACGCCCGGATGCCCGTAGAACACGCCGCAGACGCGATGGCCTGCGCGCACTTCGACCAGCATGGCCTCGACCATTTCCCGATAGCTGTCCAGGCGGACCTTCCCCTCCCGGTAGTACGGCTGGAGGCTGCGGGTGTCCGGGCGCATGTCCTGCACCCATAGCTCCACCAGCGGGTCGGACACCAGTGCGAACACCACGTCGGCCTGCTCCATATAACTTCGCGAGCGCGGCGCGAGGTGCGCGCCGAGCATCATTCCCAAGCCCACGCACGACAGGCTGCCTTGTTGCGTCATTCGTATCCCCGGCTGATCTGAGCCGGCGAATCTAACCCGATGCTGACAGCTACACCACCGTCGCTAGCCGATCCAGCCAGCGCTCCCGTCCAAGATCCCACCTCACCACTGCCGCCTCTGGATCACTCATCGGCAAGCGCGCAAACCCCAGGCGCTGCATCATTCCCACCACCGGCACGTTGCTGACCTGCTGCCGGATCCACAGCAAACGGATCGACCCGTCGGCGAACGCGCGATCAACGATCGCCGCCATCGCTTCGGTGGCCATGCCACGGCCGTGCGCATCGGCGACCAGCATGACGCCGATCTCGGCGACGTCGTCCGTCGCGAACAACGCCACCAGTCCGATGTCCTTGTCGCCGTCCTTTTGCTGGATGATCCAGCGCTGCCTGTCCTGTGACTGCTGCGCGCAGGCGCTGACGAAACTGCGCTGCGCAGCTTCGACGGATAGTGGCGTGGCAATGTGCCGCATCAACGCGTCATCGGTATAGAGATGGCAGTACAGCGCCTCATCAGCGTGGCTGATTGGGCGCAAGCGCAGACGCGATGTGTCGAAGGCTTCCACGTTTGGCTTCTGCATTCAATCCTGATGCGGAGAATACCAATCCAGCACATTGGGCGGCAGCATCGGTTCCAGGTCGATATCCAGTGCAATGTAAGCGTCAAGTGCACTACGAACTGTGCGCTGTGCCAGCGTCGGACGACCGTCACAACCCGCATTTGGAGTTTCCAGCTCGTCTGGCGACAACATCGCCGACGACCATGAAAACAACGTGTCGCCACGACTTCGCAACAACTGGCTGATCCTCGCGCGCAACGGGCGGTGGACGATGTAGCCGCCGGCTGCCAGCGCTTGCGTTGCCCGCTCGAGCACGGCATACGCGCCGCGATACCATTCCGTGTGCCCGCCTGCCTGTTTGCGGATGACAAGCGGCGCAGGTGCATTGTGGAGTTTGATCACACCGGCCAGTCCCGTCTCGAGATTCCGCGCATCACGCACGGTTTCCGTTTCGATGAGGAAAGCGCGGTCGAGATCGAAGAACTCGAACCAGCGCGGATGCAGCGTTTGCATGCGATCCAGTGGTTCGCGCGAGAAGCCAAGCTTGAGGATGTCCTCATACATGCACGGCAGGACATACAGGTAACACCGCCCCCGACTCGGTCCGCTGCCGCCAGGTTCACGAAAATCGATTCGACCCATCACTGCAGCTTAAGACCTCGGCTGTGCCCAGGTGGTTATCACGGCTGGATGGAGACTGAATGCCCTCGGGCTTACCCGAGTGGGCTGGTAACGGCATCATTCCCTTGATACCTCGCATTAGGTACTGTTGCCGCCTGTCCGGAGAGCGAAGAATGACCAGGGGTCGGCAGGAATCGAAGATCGTGGTCGAGGGGCTGGAACTGGACATGTTCGTCGCCCGGCTGGATCGGCCGTGGCTGGGCACTTCATTCCCCTTCCAGGGATTCAAGCTTCAGACAGAGGCTGACCTGAAGTTGCTGCACCGGATTTGCACG
The DNA here is from genome assembly GCA_038235185.1 of Lysobacterales bacterium. GTDB lineage: Bacteria > Pseudomonadota > Gammaproteobacteria > Xanthomonadales > Xanthomonadaceae > Cognatiluteimonas. The sequence continues at coordinate 8,589 of JBBSUF010000015.1, read as the reverse complement.
CATGTGTATGTGGACATCGCCGCAGGCCGCGCCCCGGATCCTCGATTCGTTGAACCCGACGATGCCCTGATTCGCAAGGCGCGAGCGGCAGAGCAGGTGGCAGGGCTTCGCAAAACTACGTGGATCAACCAGGGCACCCTGCAGGACGAACTCCCCCATGCGCAAACCGCGCACACGATGCTGCAGCGCGGAATCAGTGAAGTCGCCAACGACCTGCGCAATGGTCGTGATCTGGACCTGGACAAACTGACCGGTGGCATGGACGCAATGATCGAATCGATCACGCGACACCCGTCTGCATTCATCTGGCTGAAGGAACTCAAGAGAAAGGACAGCGACGCCTACCAGCACGCGCTGGGCAGCTCCGTCTGGGCCGCCACGTTTGGAAGGAACCTTGGGCTGGAACGTTCCGACCTGGGCGAGCTTGCGCTGGCCGGATTGCTCTGCGACATCGGCAAGATACGGATCCGTCCGGAATTACTGAGTCGAGCCGGCGAACTGGATCCTGCTGAAATGGTCGAAGTGCGCCAGCATGTGCAGGAAGGTTTGGAAATCCTCGCCAAAGCACCCGGCCTGCCGCATACCGTTCTTGATGCCGTGGCTACGCATCACGAGCGTCATGACGGCAGCGGCTATCCACATGGCTTGCAAGGCATCGAGATCCCGATGTTCGGGCGCATCATGGGCATCATCGACAGCTACGACGCAATGACGAGTCCGCGGCCCCACGCGGCAGCACGCGCGCCCCATGATGCCGTGATGGAACTCTACGAAGGTCGCGACACGCTGTACCAGTCGGAACTGGTCGAGCAGTTCATCCAGACCTGTGGCATCTACCCGGCCGGTTCGCTTGTGGAGCTAAGTGACGGACGCGTGGGAGTCGTCACCGAAGTCCATGCATTGAAACGACTGCGACCCTCCTTGATGCTGCTGCTCGACGAGGGGAAACAGCGGTTTCCGGAGTTTCATTCGCTGGACATGGGAATGACCTTCGAGGACGCCCACGGCAGGCCGCTCACCGTCAAATGCAGCCTGAGTGCCGGCTCGTACGGCGTGGACAACTTCGAGTTGTTCCTCGATTGAAGACGCCCGTGACGCTGGATGCGTTGACTGGATTGGCCGCCCGTTCCGGTTTCCTGGCATCGCTTCGCCAGCAGATCGATGCGGCCAATACAGAGCAGGCCAGCCTCGCCCTGCTCGTGGTCGATGTGAATGGTTTCGCGCAGATCAACGGCGCCCACGGATACACGTTCGGTGACGAAGTGTTGCGTCATGTTGCGCGGCAACTGATCGCTGTTGCCAGGAGCGACGACCATGTGGCCCGCATCGGCGACAACCGGTTTGCCTTGATCTTGCCAAACATCCTCAATCGCGGACATGCCGAACTCGCCGCGAGGAAAATCAACCGACTTCTTGAACTTCCGTTGCACTCCAACGGCGACTCGGTACGCGTCTTCGTGACGACAGGCATCGCGCTCTGCCCCCAACATGCCAGCACTGCCGAACACCAGCTGCGACAGGCCGAAAGCGCCCTGTTCACGGCGCGACGCAATGGCGAGCCACTGCGTATCGCCAAGGAAACCCCTGCGGGCCACGATGCTTCCGATCTATGGAACCTGGAGATGCAACTGGGCAACGCCATCCAGCATGGCGAATTGACGATGCATTACCAGCCAATCGTGTGCCTGTCGAACCGTCGCCCGGTCGGCGTCGAGGCGTTGATGCGGTGGACGTCGCCCTCTCTGGGTGAAGTTCCCCCCGACGCGTTCATCCCCTTGGCTGAACGCAGTGGCCAGATCAAGGCATTGACGGCTTGGGCGCTCAATACCGCATTGCGTCAGTCAAATGAGTGGCGGCACAAGTGGGGGCGGCTTTCGGTCGCCGTCAACCTTCCCGGCGTGCTGACCACGCAGCGGGCGCTAGCGGAATTGGTCGAGAACGCGCTTGGCTTGTGGGGAGCCGAACACATCCAGCTGGTCCTGGAGATCACCGAGCGATCGTTGATGGACCGGGAGCAGGGATTCGAGTCATTGGAACGGATCCGCGCATCGGGCGTGAAGATTTCGATCGATGATTTCGGCACCGGGTATTCGTGCCTGGCGTACTTCAAGGACATTCCGGTCGACGAGTTGAAGATCGACAAGTCCTTCGTACACGGAATGGCCACCGACAGGGCGAGCGCGGATATCGCGTCACTGATCGTCGAGCTGGGCCATCGTTTTGGCCTGAGCGTAGCCGCCGAAGGTGTTGAGGACGAGGCAACACTGCGCAAACTCGAAGAGATCGGGTGCGATGTGGTGCAAGGCTATCTGATCGCGAAGCCAATGCCTTCAGCCGAGCTGCAGGAATGGCTTACCGGGTTTCGCATCGCCGCGTGAAATTTGGGCTACAACGGGATTGAGCAAGCATACCCTGCTCTTCTCAATCCACTTCGGCCGCTTCCTCGCGGCCCTGCTGGCGAATCATCGCTTCCTGGCGGGCGTCTTCGATTGACAATTGCACGGAGCGGACATCGGGCGTGTGTCGATCGAATACGAATTTACCGGTCAGGGGCGAGTCCGCGTTCAACTCGCCTTTCTCATACAGCGCCCATATTTCCTCGCCGAAATAGGTGCCCAGCAGTTCAGGCGCGAACCGCCCGAGACTGTCACGAAGGTTGTGCACGTCGCGCAGCAACATGGCTCGCGCCGCATTGTTTCCCGACGCGCTGACGACCTGTGGCAAGTCGATGATGACCGGACCATCGGGCGACACCAACACGTTGTACTCGGACAGATCACCATGGATCAGCCCCAGGCACAGCATCTGCACGACAGCGCGGACGAGTTCGATGTGGAACTCGCGAGCCTGCTCCGGACTCAGCTCAACTTCGCCAAGGCGTGGAGCACTATGGCCGTCCGCATCGGTCACCAGCTCCATCAACAACACGCCGTGGAAGTAACCTTGCGGACGCGGAACGCGTACACCTGCGTCTGATAGCTGGTACAGCGCATCCACTTCGGTGCTCTTCCACGCGGTTTCCTGTTCGCGGCGACCAAATTTACTGGCCTTGCCGATCGCGCGGGCCTGGCGGCTGCCACGCACCTTGCGGCCTTCCTGGTATTGCGTTCGCGCCTGGAAACTGCGCTGCGCCATGTCCTTGTAGACCTTGGCGCACAGCACGTCGTCGCCAGAGCGCACGACATAGACCGATGCTTCCTTGCCGCTCTTGAGCGGTCGCAGGACCTCATCGATCACGCCATCGTCGATCAATGGCTGCAGGCCCTTGGGGATTTTCATTGGATGGGAATGGCTGATCGCGAAGTAAGCCGGATATTATGGGCCATGCGGTCTGGCAAGCCATGCACCAGCCAGCCACCTGTTCAGTTGTCTTCAGCCAGACCAGCGTCCCTGCAAAGGCTCATCTCAGCCGATAAAGCTCGCATACGCGTTGAGTGGGAACGCTGGATATCAGGCACGCGGCATTGTTCCGCTTGGTGCCCCGCCCCGAAAATTGCTTTTACAATCGCTAACCCGGATGGAAACACCGATGTCCCAACCTATCCGCCTGGACAGGCGCGTTGCCGAACTGATGCATTGCTCGCGTGCCGAAGCACAGCAGTATGTCGAAGGTGGATGGGTGTCTGTCGATGGCTTGGTCGTCGACCAGGCGCAAACGATGGTCACCGCCCAGCAGGTGGAAATCGACAGCGACGCCAAGCTCGAAGCGATCGAACCGGCGACCTTGCTGTTGCACAAGCCCATCGGTGTCGGCATGGCTGCCGTGCCAACACTGGCGACGGCGACAATGCGTTCCGAAGATGACCAAGCAACTGGAATGCGCATGCTGGATCGTCATTTCCAGCGATTGACGCCACTGATGCCATTGGACGACGACGCCAGCGGGCTGGTCGTACTGTCGCAGGATGGCCGCATCTGGCGCCGGTTGACCGAGGATTACCCTTCCATCGAACAGGAGTTCGTGGTCGAAGTGTCGGGCGAGCTGGCCCCGTATGGCATGGCACGTCTCGCCCATGGCCTGCGCTACCAAGGCCGGATGCTCCCACCGTGCAAAGTCAGTTGGCAGAACGAAATCCGCCTGCGGTTTGCGATCAAGGATGTGCAACCCGGACAGTTGCGACACATGTGTGCAGCAGTTGGACTGGATGTCGTCGCCATCAGGCGCATCCGGATCGGAAAAATCCCACTGAGCAAGTTACCGGTGGGCGAATGGCGCTGCCTGTCGGCAGGTAGCAAGTTCTGACGCCAACCTCGACATCGTTGACCAAGACCCATTGCGAACTAACGGTGCTGTGCAACCAATCAATGAATGCCAAGGTTTAAGAGGCGTCCGCGCAGTTGGATAACCCTGCTCAGTGCGAAGTCGTCTTTCTGAATCATTCAACGCAGCTGGCTGTCCTTGCTGCCCCGCCGGTTATAGCCGCCGACGGCTCCCTGCTCCGTATCCCGAGTTGACTGGCAGGGCACGCATAGGCGGACACCCGGAACGGCTTTGCGCCGAGCCTCGGGAATGTCCTCATCGCATTGCTCGCAATGCATCAGGCTTGGACCGTGCGGCAGCTGGCTGCGCGCGCGAAGGATCGCCTCCTGGATGGTGGCGTCGATCTGCTCCTGCACCGCGCCTTCTTTGGTCCAACCGGTTGCCATGGCTTTCTCGCTGATCTGCGTCCCATACGGACGATGAAAAGATGATAAAGCCCATCGAGGCACTCTAAATGAAGGGCAGCTGATGCTGATCCAATCTCATCCACAGTGTCCTTCCGAAGCATCTCGCGAGTTTTGCCTCGCCACGCGCCGCTTTTTGGAAGCCGAACAGGTCCGGTTGATTTGGTATCGTTGATCATCAGCCTCACTTCACTCTGGAGTACCGATGTCATCGCGCAAGGCCCGGATCCGTGCATTCGCATCGAGGTGCATTTGTGTTACTGCCATGTGGGTTGCCGCCTGGGGTGCTTTTGCCGCGACATCGGACTTCGGAGACCTGCATTGGCGCCTGCTGGGTCCGTTTCGTGGCGGACGCGTACTGACGGTAGCCGGTGTTCCCGGGCAACCGCTGCATTTCTATTTTGGCGCGGTCAATGGCGGGGTATGGGAGACGTTGGACGCCGGCCGCACGTGGCAACCGATTTTTGACGATCAGCCGGTCGGCTCGATAGGTGCGCTGGCGATTGCGCCATCGGATCCGAAAGTGATCTATGTCGGCAGCGGCGAGGCCGACATGCGCTCGGATATTGCGCAGGGCAACGGTATGTATCGTTCCGGCGATGCGGGCAAACACTGGGCGAAGATCGGCCTGGTCGACAGCCAGCAGATCGGGAAAATCCTGGTCGACCCGCGGAATGCGAACATCGTGTTCGTGGCCGCGCTCGGGCATCCCTATGGGCCCAATGCCGAACGAGGGGTGTTCCGTTCGCGCGATGGCGGGGTTCACTGGCAACGCGTGCTTGGCAAGGGCGATGACACTGGCGCGATCGACCTCGCCTTCGAACCAGGACATCCGCAGGTCATCTACGCAGCGATGTGGCAAGTGCGACGCACGCCGTGGAACGTCTATCCACCCGCGAGCGGGCCAGGTTCAGGCCTCTACAAATCCAGCGACGGCGGCGACAGCTGGACGCAAGTGCACGGCAACGGGTTTCCGGAACACGTGGGGCGTATTGGTGTCGCCATCGCCCAAAACCAGCCATCACGTGTGTATGCCATCGTTGATGGCGATGCCGGTGGCTTGTATCGCTCCGATGATGCGGGCGTGCACTGGCGCAAAGCCAGCGACGACCCGCGCATCTGGCAGCGTGGCTGGTATTTCGGACGCATCACGGTCGATCCACACAATGCCGACCGCGTCTATGCGATGAACACCATTGTTTTGCGCTCCGACGACGGCGGCTCGCATTTCAGTCCGCTCAAGGGTGATGAAACCGGCGATGACTTCCATGAGCTGTGGATCGATCCATCCGATTCCAATCGGCAGATCCTCGGTGTCGACCAGGGCGCGCTGGTGAGCTTGAACGGCGGCGCAACGTGGAGTAGCTGGCACAACCAGCCGACAGCGCAGATGTACCACATCAGTACAGATAACCGGTTTCCATTTCGGGTTTACGGAGCACAGCAGGATTCCGGTGCCGTGGCATTGCCCAGCGTTGCGATCGGCAATGAGCGGATATCAATGGAGCAATTCAGCGAAGTCACGGCAGGCGGCGAAAGCGGAATGATCGCGCCGGATCCGCAGGACCCGGACATCGTCTATGGCGGCGGCGTACAAAGACTCGATCTGCGTACGGAGCAGACACATTCCGTCGATCCCACGCTCGCCGAACCCAATGAACTCTATCGGCGCACATGGACCTTGCCGTTGACATTTTCCAGGCGCGATCCCAAGGAGTTGTATTACGCAAACCAGAGGATATTTCGCACCCGCGATGGTGGACAACACTGGGAAACGATCAGCCCCGATCTCACCCGCGAAGATCCGTTGGTGCCGAAAAATCTCGATGCGAATACCGCTGCCAACAATCTCGGCACCGGGCCGCGCCGCGGCGTCATCTATGCCATTGCGCCATCACCGCTGGATGCGAAACTGGTATGGACGGGCACCGACGACGGCCTGATCTGGCGTACTGCTGATGATGGCGCGCACTGGCAGAACGTCACCCCCGCAGCGCTGGATGCCTGGTCCAAGGTCGGCATGCTCGAAGCCTCGCACTTTGATGCCGGTACGGCATACGCCGCCATCGACCGGCACCGGCTGGATGATCGCCACCCTTATCTCTACCGCACGCACGACGCTGGCAAGACATGGAAGAACAGCGTCAAGGGTATTCGCGACGGTGACTTCGTCAATGCCGTACGCGAGGATCCAGTGCGCCGCGGAATGTTATATGCGGCAACCGAACTTGGCATCTACGTGTCGTTCGATGATGGCGACCATTGGTCGTCCTTGCAGATGAACCTGCCCCGCACATCGGTGCGTGATATCGACGTCCATGGCGACGACCTCGTCATCGCCACCCATGGCCGCGGGATCTGGATCCTCGACGATGTCTCATCGTTGCGACAGTTGAAGGATTCGACGAGTGGGACGACCCGCTTGTTCGCGCCATCCACCGCAATTCGTGTGCACCCTGCGGGCTTCACCGGCACGCCGTTGCCGAAGGACGAACCAACTGCAGAAAACCCACCTTTCGGTGCGCGACTGGACTACCAGCTGGCTGGTACACCGAAAACGCCGGTGACGCTTGCGATCCATGACGAAGCCGGCCAACTCGTTCGGACATATTCCAGCGCCGACAGCGTGCAGCCTTACATGATCGCAACGGCAGGCACCGCGCCGGAATGGTTCAAACCACCTTCAACACTGGCAGCAACTCCGGGGCTGCATCGCTTTATCTGGCCGTTGCGCTATCCCGCGCTGCCAGCAATGGCAGAGGGAAATGCCTATGCCGACGGTGCCTGGGCGCCGCCTGGGCATTATGTGATTGCGCTTAGTGTGGATGACCACACCTATCGACAGCCGTTGACGGTTGCACCTGACCCCCGCGTCAAGTTGCCACAGGACGCCTACGTCCAGCAGTTTGCATTTGCACGCAAAGTCGAAACAGCGCAGGCGCGTCTGGCTGCAGCGCAGGGCCAGGCCCGGGAACTGCACAAGATGATCCTGGGAGCAAAGAAAGCGAACCCGAATGCGGACGAATTATTGGCCTTCTTCGATCACAAAATCGTCAGGATCGCGGGAATTACCGACACCCAGAATCCAAACAACGGTTTCGCATTTCCACCGAAAACCACGAACAGTCTCGCCTTCCTGTCGCAAGCGCTCGGCAAGCTGGCGAATGCTTCTGACGATGCCGATGCCATGCCGTCACCCGACGCACTCCGTGGTTATGACGTTCTAGCCCCGATGCTGGATCGCTGCTTGTCCGAATGGAAAACACTGCTGTCCACGGATCTTTCCGCGTTGAATACACAACTGCGTGGGGCTGGTATTGCCGAGTTGAAACCCGCTACGGAATTAACGGGCCAGCCATGACATCCGCAATGGAAAACGGCGCACGCACGGCGTCGTTTTCCATCGTCAAGCCATTGAGCCGGGCGAGCGGTACACGTCGATCAAGCCAGGCGACCAGACGATTTCAATACGGTTCAACGCCCTGCCCGTTCCAGCCATCCTTTTGTGTGGACGAACTATCCGCCTTCAACTATCGAGAAGGCATCCGCATCAAGCATCGCGGGGAAGCGCGTGCGGTACGCCAGCAAATCAGTCGCTGACAGTGTCGCGGTGAGGATGCCTTCCTCATCTTTCGACACACCCAATGGCTGCCCGAGGAAATCCAGCACTGCACTGTCGCCGGAGTAGTGCAACCCATTACCGTCCAAGCCCACGCGATTCAAGCCTGCGACGTAACAGAGGTTTTCCACTGCCCGCGCAGGCAGCAACGTCTTCCATGCGTGCGCGCGCGCCGATGGCCAATTGGCGACATACAGCAGCAGGTCGTAGTCCAGGGCGCCGGCACGCTCGACAGCGAAACGGTTGCGTGAATACACCGGAAATCGCAGGTCGTAACAGACCAGCGGGCAGATGCGCCAGCCTTT
>JBBSUF010000014.1:0-30737 GCA_038235185.1 Lysobacterales bacterium | reverse complement strand
ATCGTCAATGGTCCCGGCGAGTCGCGACATGCCGACATTGGCATCTCGCTGCCCGGCAGCGGCGAAGCGCCCGCGGCGCCAGTTTTCGTGGATGGTGAAAAGACCGTCACGCTGCGTGGGGATACCATCGCCGCCGATTTCGTGGAAATCATCGATCGCTATGTCGAGCAGAAATATGGACGACCCCAGATCGCCTGACGCATTGCGGGTGGCGGGACAGACAGCGACCCAGGAAACGAAGTTCGGCGCTTCGTTCCTGCGTGTGCATGGCTGGCGCCTGCTGCTCGTGTTCCTGGGATTGCTCCTCCCGCTGTGGGGCTTCGGTGCCCTGGTCGAGACACTTCACGAAGGTCAGGTGTTTCCGTTCGATGTGCCCATGCTGCAGGCCGTGCATGCCATGGCCAATGCCGGACTCGATCGTACCTTCGTACTGATTTCCAACCTTGGCTATGCCTGGGGCGTGGTGCCGCTCGACGTGGTGTTCGTGCTCGCATTGCTGTTGCGGCGCCATGTTCGTGAAGGCGTCTTCGCAGCCGTGTCGATCCTGGGTTCGTTGCTGTTGAACATGGCGGCCAAGCACTCTTTCGCACGCGTTCGCCCTGACCTTTGGAAATCGATCCTGCCGGCGGAAACCACTTACAGTTTCCCCAGTGGCCACGCCATGGGATCGATGACCATTGCGACGGTGCTCGTGTTGTTGTGCTGGAGCGTGCGGACTCCATGGGGCTGGAAGTGGCGTTGGCCGGTCACCGTCCTGGCCACGACATTCGTCCTGCTGGTCGGGTTGTCGCGCATCTACCTCGGCGTGCATTACCCGTCCGACATCCTGGCTGGCTGGACGGCCGCCCTGGCGTGGGTGGTTGGTGTGTACGGGCTGGTGTTTTACGGCACGCTACGGCCGTGGCAGGCGAAGCAGGCAGGTACCATTCCCATCATTCCCCCGGTATTGCCGCCTCGATAGGCGCGCTGGTTGCCGCGCTGCGCGCCAGTTGTACTTCGCGGTGCGCAATGTACGCATTCGCGGCGAAGATGATCGCTGCGCCGATTACCGTCCAGCGACTGATCTTTTCGTCGAACAACAAATAGCCCGCGATGGCGACCACCGGCAACTGCATGAAGCTGATCGGCGTCAATGCCGAGACCTCGCCCAAGCGCAACGCGCGCGTCCACAAAAGTTGACCGCCGGTGCCGAACAGGCCAGTGCAGATGAGCCATATCCACGCGATTCCGTGCGGCCATTGCCAGACAAACAGGGCAGGCAGCAACGACAAGGGCACCCAGAACACGTAGGTGTAAAACACGATCGTGTCGGCCGGATCAATGCGCGACAATTGCTTGATCTGGATCGCGACCACAGCGCTGAGGATGGCGGCGAGCACGGCGACCAGCGAGCCTCCGGTGAACGCGTTCGACCAGGGTTGCACGATGATCAGCACGCCAGTGAACCCCAGCAGCACGGCGGCCCAGCGACGCTTGCGAACGATTTCCCCCAGCCAGATGACGGCGGCGATCGTGACGAACAACGGCGTCGAGTACGACAGTGAAATCGCCTGCGACAGCGGCAGGTGTCCGATTGCCCAGAAGCCCGCGAGCATCGAACCGATCCCGATCGAACTGCGCAACAGGTAACGCGGCAACTGCCGGGTACGCAGCGAGGTACCCCCGTGCAACAGGATCGGCAGTAACGCCAGCAAGCCAAATGCATTGCGAAAGAAAGCGATCTCGAACGTCGGCAACGATTTCGACGCCAGTCGGATCACGATTGCCATCAATCCGAAGAACAACGTGCTGGCAAGCATCAATGCCGCCGCGCGCGCGAAGCCTGGTTGTGAAATGGTCACCACGTCGCGCCAATGATCCGGGGTTCGGGCTCGAGCGCCACGCCGAAACGCTCCTCCACCGATGCCGCGATGCGTCGCGCCAACGCCAGTAGTTGCGCGCCGGTAGCGGCGCCGTGGTTCACCAGCACCAATGCATGTGAGTCGGAGACTCCAGCATCGCCATCGCGATGGCCTTTCCAGCCGCAGGCTTCGATCAGCCACGCCGCCGACAGCTTGTGCACGAGGGCATCGCTGGCACCGAATATTGGCATTGCCGGGTTTGCGTATTTGAGGGCATCGGCCTGCACAGAGGGCACGATCGGATTCTTGAAAAAGCTGCCGGCATTGCCGATCACTGCCGGGTCTGGCAACTTGCGACGCCGGACACGGCACACGGCTTCTGCCACCTGCGATGGCCGCACGCTGGATGCGAGGTCGATTCCCATCGCAAGCAGTTCGTCATTCAGTCCCGCGTAGTCGAGCTTCAGTTGCGGGGTGCGTGAGAGCGCGAACTCGACGGCAAGGACGATGTAACGATCGGGGTGTCGCTTGAACACGCTTTCACGATAAGCAAACGCACAGGCGTCGCGATCCAGTCTTTGAACAGTGCTGGTGTTGCGCTCGAACGCTTCGACCGCATGCACGGTTTCGCGCACTTCGACGCCGTACGCACCGATGTTCTGGATCGGCGCGGCGCCAACAGTGCCGGGAATGAGTGCAAGGTTTTCAAGCCCGGCCAGTCCGTGACCCAGTGTCCACAGCACCAGCGCGTGCCAATCGACACCGGCATCGGCGCGCACGATCGCGCACTCGCCGTCGTCTGTGATGATGTCGATTTTCTGCGCACCCAGGCTGAGCACCGCGCCTTCCGGGTCGCCTGCGAACAACAGGTTGCTGCCGCCACCAAGTACGAGCACCGGGCCGTCGCGCAACATCGAATAGCCGAACAGTTCCTGCAGGGCGCAGCTGTTGCCGACTTCAACCAGCAACGGTGCGCGCGCCGGTACACCGAACGTGTTTCGGGCATCCAGTCGCGCATTCTCGATGAGCCGGTACTGACTCACGTGGCGTGTCCCAACGCCTCAGTCGTGCAGCGACACATGGCCGCGACTGGGTGATTCCTTGCGCCGGCGCATCGCATCGACGCACTCCGTGATCAATTGCGGGCCACGGTAGATGAGGCCGGTGTAGGTCTGCACGAGTGCGGCTCCGGCCGCCATTTTCTTGGCCGCGTCGGCGCCCGAAAGGATGCCGCCCACACCGATCAGCGGAATGTGTTCAGGCAGGCGAGTACGCAGCATGCGCAGGACAGCCGTCGACTTGTCCATCAGTGGCGCACCCGACAAACCACCGCTTTCGCGCGCGAGCGGATGCTGTTGGATCGCGATCCGCGAGACCGTCGTGTTGGTTGCGATGACACCATCGACGCCGAGATCGCCCAGCACGCGTGCGACCGCTTCGATGTCGTCGTCGGACAGGTCCGGCGCAACCTTCACCAGCATTGGCACCCGCTTGCCATGCTGCGCACCCAGTCGTTCCTGCGTTTCGCGCAAGGTGCCGACCAGCCGTCGCAGTGCCTGTTCTTCCTGCAGCTCGCGCAGTCCGGCGGTATTGGGCGAGGAGATGTTGATGGTGATGTAGTCGGCCAGCGGATATATGCGCTCCATGCAATACAGGTAGTCGTATTCCGCAGACTCGTTGGGGACCGCCTTGTTCCTGCCGATGTTGATGCCCAGCAGGCCGCCCGAGCGTTCGGCGCGGCCGACATTGCGCACCAGCGCGTCAACGCCTTCGTTGTTGAAACCCAGCCGGTTGATGACCGCATCGTGCTGTGGCAACCGGAACATGCGAGGTTTCGCATTGCCGCTTTGCGGCATCGGCGTGACCGTGCCGACCTCGATGAACCCGAATCCCAGCGCCAGCAACGCATCGATGTGCGCGCCGTTCTTGTCCAGTCCCGCGGCCAGGCCAACCGGATTTGGAAACGTCAATCCGAACGCCTTGGTGGGCAACGGTTGCGGCCGGCTGGCAATCAGCCCGCTCATGCCCGTGCGATAGGCCGCTTCCAGCGCGCCCAGGCCAAGGGCATGGGCGCGCTCGGGATCGAAACCGAACAGGAATGGGCGGGCGAGGGAATACATCAGGATTGATTCGTACGTTTACAGGTCGAACTTGATTCCCTGTGCCAACGGCATCGAATCGGAATAGTTGATCGTGTTCGTCTGGCGGCGCATGTAGGCCTTCCATGCATCGGATCCTGACTCGCGACCACCGCCCGTTTCCTTTTCTCCGCCGAAGGCACCGCCGATTTCCGCGCCGGACGTGCCGATGATGACGTTGGCGATCCCGCAGTCCGAGCCCGATGCCGCGAGGAAAGCCTCGGCCGCCTTCAGGTTGGTGGTGAAGATCGACGAGGACAAACCTTGCGGGACCGCATTCTGCAATTCGATCGCTTCTTCGAGCGTGGAATATTTCATCATGTACAGGATTGGCGCGAAGGTTTCGGTCTGCACCACTGCTGCATCATTTGCCAGGCCGGTGATCAGCGTCGGCAGTACGAAGTTGCCCTTGCGATCCGTGAGCGCCTTGCCGCCGCTTTCGATCTTGCCGCCACTGGCTTGCGCCTTGGCGACGGCATCGAGGAAGGCCTCCACGGCGTCGTGGCTGTTGAGCGGCCCCATCAGGTTGGCAGGATCGGTCGGGTCGCCAATCTTTTTCCCCACCTGCGCGTATGCGGTGACGAGCTTGGCGAGCACGTCGGCATAGATTTTTTCATGCACGAACAACCGGCGCGTGGTCGTGCAGCGTTGTCCCGCGGTGCCGACGGCACCGAACACGATCGCCGGGATCGCCAGCTTCATGTCCGCGGTTTCGTCGACGATGATCGCGTTGTTGCCGCCCAGCTCCAGCAGCGAGCGTCCCATGCGTTGCGCGACGCGTTCGCCGACCATGCGGCCGACCTTGGTGGAGCCGGTGAAGCTGATGAGGTGCACCCGTCGGTCTTCGACCAGCGTCTGCGCAAGCTCGCTGCCGGCATCGTTGAACAGGAAGAAGATGTCGGGGAAGCCGCCCTTGCGCAGCGCGGTGTTGCAGATCTTCATTGATGCGATCGCCGACAACGGCGTCTTCGGCGACGGCTTCCAGATCGAGATGTCGCCACACACGGCGGCGACAAAAGCATTCCAAGCCCACACCGCGACCGGGAAATTGAATGCGGAAATGATCCCGACGATGCCCAGCGGCTGCCACTGCTCGTACATGCGATGGCCGGGTCGCTCGGAATGCATGGTCAAGCCATAAAGCTGGCGCGACAGCCCCACGGCGAACTCGCCGATGTCGATCATTTCCTGTACTTCGCCATCGCCCTCGGGCTTGCTCTTGCCCATTTCCAGCGCGACCAGCGACCCCAGTGCGTCCTTGTGCGTGCGCAATGCCTCGGCGCACAACCGCACGGCTTCGCCACGGCGCGGCGCGGGAGTGGTGCGCCAGACCTTGAATGCGGCCTGCGCGCGCTCGACGATGGTGTCGTAATCGTCCTGCGAGGAAGCCTGCACGCGTGCCAGCACGCTGCCATCGCTGGGGTTGACCGGCTCCAACAATCCGGCATCAGCGGTCGTGGACCATTGGTCCTGGCCCAGATAGGTGCCGGATTCATTGCCGCTCAAGTCGAGCGCGGTAAGGACGGGGTGGATCATCGGGAAACTGCTCCTGGGATTTGGAAAGTCCGCACATGGTGTGCGGGCTGTGGCGCACGACTGGGCGACCTGTACTTCGCGTCCTGCTGGTGGCCCCGGCGCGATTCGAACGCACGACCTGTCCCTTAGGAGGGGACCGCTCTATCCAGCTGAGCTACGGGGCCATGTCGGTGATTTTCGCATGAATGGCGAAGGTTCCCAACGCAAACACTACCCGGGCATGTTGGGCGTGGCGCAATGGCTAGTGATCCCTGCTGGCGCTTGGTCTTGCGTCGATTGCAGACGCGATAACAAAAAAGCCCCGGCACCAGTGGCGACCGAGGCTCGAATGTCTGGAAACTGGTGGAGCGGAGGGGGATCGAACCCCTGACCTCCACGATGCGAACGTGGCGCTCTCCCAGCTGAGCTACCGCCCCACGTCGCGGATTATACGGAGGGGCTGTGGTCGCCGCCAGCCAGCAGCGGGGCGAGAGCAGGTTCAAGTTGCTCGCGGCGCCAGCCGGACAATGGGCCAGGCCATTCGTCGCGAATTCCATCGTCGTCCAGCAGGACCTGCAACCAACGCCGCGAGGCGAGCACGCCGTCGGGCAAGCCGAGCTCCGCGCTGCGGGTGGCGACGGCCTCCTGCAACTTGCGCAGTGCCTGCTTGTCGCGCTCATCACTGCGTACGGAGGGTGCATCGGCTTCGTCGGCCAATGGCGTCTTCAATGCGTGCCAGATCGCATCGGCCAGCTTGCGTGGCGCTTTGGGTGTCGTGTCCAGACGCGACTGCAATGCCGCCAGGTCGATCGGCGGGATGCGTGCAAGTGTCGCGGCCAGTTCGTTGTCCAAGATCCAGGTGCGCGGGCGGTCGTTGTCGCACGCGTACGCATCGCGCCAGCGCAGCAGCCTCAACAGGCGAAGCTGTGCATCAAGATCAAGGAATTGCGCAGTGCGCAGTGACAGGTGCGGCCAGCGTTCGAGCTCATCTCGTTGCGCGTTGCTCACCATGCGCGCGCAGTCCTCCTGCAGCCACGCTTGCCGTCCCAGTTCGCCCAGTCGCGTGCCGAGGCTGTCGTGCAGTGCGAACAGGTGCCGGACGTCGTCGGCGGCGTACTCCAGCTGGGAGGGCGACAATGGACGGCGCAGCCAGTCCGATCGCGTCTCGCCCTTCTCCAGCGCCACGCCGAATGTTTCCTGCACCAGTCGCTGATACCCCACGCCTGCGCCGATGCCGGCAAGGGCAGCGGCGATCTGGGTGTCGAACAACGGAGTCGGCACCACGTTGCAGGCGTGCTTCAACGCGACCAGGTCCTCGCTGGCGCTGTGCATGATCTTCAGCACGTCGTGGTTGACCAGGATCGGGGCCAGCGCAGCGGTCATGCCGGGCACGAGCGGATCAATCAGCAGGACATCAATCCTTGAAGCCTCCGTCTCCGACGCTGTCGCTGCCGATGATCTGTGCTCGATAGCCAGTTGCACCAGGGCCAGTTGCGGCCACCATGTGCGCTCGCGGACGAATTCCGTATCAAGCCCGATGCGTGCCGGGGCATCGGCAAGGCGGGCGGTGAGTTCGCCGGGGTCGCTGATCCATTGCATCCACAAGTCCTGAGGCTGGGGAACGGCCGAGCCTATCGGCGGTGGCGCGGTTGTCAAACCCAAGCGCAGTTGCCGCAGGCGGCGACAATGGCCTAAGTTGCCGTATTCGTCATCGGCAAGGCGGACGGAGATCACATTGCGCTTATCGCGAACCGCCATCTTCACAGCGCCCACGTCGCTCCGGGCGATGGCATTGCTGTTGGCCTGGGCGCTTTTCGCGGCTTCACTCGTGTCTTGTTCGCGCGATGCAAGCGCTCCGGTATCGACCAGCTCCGCCACACCCACGGGTCGCGTGACCGTGAGCGGCGACGATCAAATCGCCCGGACGCTGACGTGGCAGCCGCCGGACGTGACATTGCCGATCGAGCCGATCGCGCAGAAAGATGCTGGCGTGCGAGCACCGGTGGATCGATTCTCCGCCGCGCACAAACGCGCCGCCGCGGCCCTGGCGGCCGGGCAGGTGTATGCCGATGGCGAATCGGCAATCCCGATTTACCTGGCGCTGCTCAAGCAGGCGCCAGACGACACAATCGCGCAGGTGGGGCTGCAGCGGGCGTTGACCACGCTGCTGGCGATGGGTGCGACCGCGCTGGATTCCGCCGATGACGATATCGCGGCGTTGCGCGATGCCCACCAGATCGCCGCAGTCGCGCGCACGACCGCGCCCACGGACAAGTCGGTGCAGGAGTACCTGCGGCAAGTCGATCGGGCCGACCAACTCTGGGATCTCAACCGCCAGGCGGAAGAGCAGATCAGCGCTGGGCGCCTTGGCGAATCCGGCGGCGGCGCGCTGGCGACACTGCGATCGATCCTGCATCTC
This sequence comes from Lysobacterales bacterium, assembly GCA_038235185.1. Lineage (GTDB taxonomy): Bacteria > Pseudomonadota > Gammaproteobacteria > Xanthomonadales > Xanthomonadaceae > Cognatiluteimonas. Next base: position 22,824 of record JBBSUF010000014.1, on the reverse strand, counting down.
AAACCGCATCAGTCGCGCGCATTGCAGGGCTTGGCGGCGGTCGAAAGCGGATTGCTCCGACGTGCGGAAGCCGCCGGCGAGCGCGGGGACTTCATCGCGGCCGACCGCTGGATCGCCATGGCGGCGCGCGTGCGACCTGGCAGCACCGGCACCGTCGCCGATGCGCGCGTGCGGATGGCGGTCATGCGCAGCGCGCGCATCGAGCAACTGCACGACGAAGGCGTGCGCGCATTGCTGCAGCGCGACGGGATTGCGTCCGCACGCGGCAAGCTTGCCGAGATCCTGCGCATCGCCGCGCCGGGCGATCCGGTCGCCGCGGAGTTGCAGCAACGCATCGAGCTTGCAGCGCATTACGGTCTGTTCCGGCCGGGCCAGAGTTTTACCGACGGACTCAAGCTCGGCGCGCGCGGCCCGACATTGTTGGTGGTGCCCCACGGTGGATTCCGCATGGGTGCAAAAGACGGCGAAGATGCCAGCGACGATGAAAAACCCGCGCATTACGTGCGTTTCGATCGCGGCTTTGCCATGGCGCGCACGGAAATCACGGTAGATCAATTCCGCGAGTTCGTGCAGTCCAGTGGATATCGACCGACAGCGACGCGACGTGGCTATTCGATGGTCTACGAAGAACGCAGCGGCAACTTCGTGCGCCGCAACGGCGTCGACTGGCAGTCCACCTACGACGGAGCCCGGGCGGGTGACGACTTACCCGTCACACATGTCAGCGCAAGCGACGCCGAGTCGTATGCCGACTGGCTGACCAAGCAAAGCGGTGAGCACTATCGCCTGCCCAGCGAAGCGGAATTCGAGTACGCGCTGCGTGCCGGTCACTCCGCGTCCTTTCCCTGGGGTGGCGCTGCGCCCCCGACCGGCGCGGGCAATCTCACTGGCAGCCGGGACGTCTCGCCGGGTGGTCGGCACTGGAGCGACGCCTTCCGGGGCTATGGGGATGGATTCTGGGGGCCGGCGCCAGTGGGCCACTTCGACGCCAATGCATATGGTCTTCACGACCTGGCAGGCAATGTCAGCGAGTGGGTAGGGGACTGCTGGCACGATGGCTACCGGCGCGCACCGGACAATGGTGCAAGCTGGCTCAATCCCGGATGCCAGATGCGCGTGGTGCGCGGCGGCAGCTGGGCAAGCGCGCCATCGCAGACGCGATCGGCTTGGCGGGCGCCGGTCAGCATTGATACTACCAATGCACGGACGGGATTCCGGGTCGTGCGGCAGCTTTAAGACTCAGCAAAGGACAACGCACATGAGCATGAATCCGATTGGTGGCGGCGGCGGACGCCGGTTTGGGGGGCTGCACATCTGGATACTGGTGTTGTTCGCGCTTTATGGCGGGTACTACTGGCTGTCCAATCGCAGTACGGACGCGCTCACCGGCCAGAAGGTGGTGATCGACAAGAACATTTCCACCAAGGATGAGAAAGCCCTTGGGCTGCAGGCTTACCAGGAAATCCTGACCAAGGAACAACCGCTCGATCGAAATTCCCAGACGGCCAAACAGGTCGATGAAGTGGCCCAACGGCTGATCGCGAAAATTCCGGAGGTCGAAGACGCCCTCGCCAGCGAACATGGAATGCAGGCGCCGCATGTCGAAAAAGCCTTCGACTGGGACGTCAACGTGCTCAAGTCCGATCAGGTCAACGCGTTCTGCCTGCCCGGGGGGAAGATCGCGGTCTACACCGGCTTGATTCCGGTTGCGCAGAATGCCGATGCGATGGCCGTCGTGCTGGGCCATGAAATCTCCCATGCATTGCTGCGCCACGGCGCCCAACGGATGACCGAACAGAAGCTGGCGCAGATCGGGCAGATGGCCGGCGCCGCCAGTGGAATGGACCAGCAGCAGATGCAGGCGGTGATGGCGGTCTATGGCTACGGTCGTGCGTTGCCGTATGCGCGCAAGCAGGAAACGCAGGCCGATGAGATGGGCTTGATGCTGGCTGCGGCCGCCTGCTACAACCCGCAGGAAGCGATCCCGCTCTGGCAGCGCATGACCGAAGCAAGCGGCGGGAGTGGGCAGCCCGAATTCGCATCGACGCATCCAAACCCCGGCACGCGGATCCAGAACTTGCAGGCGTTGATGCCCAAGGCGATGGAGTATCGCGCGCGCTTCTGCAAGGACTCAGGGACGGCGACCGGTGCGCCGTGATTGCGCACTGCGCAACCCGCTCGGAAAATGAAGTTTTTGGCTAACCTGACGAGCGTGCCGACAGGCTGATCTTGAACCGGTTTGATCCTGTCGGAATTCAGCCGCGAGTCTTGCCGGTGTCTTTTTCGCGCGATGGCGTGCTGGCCTGGCCCATTCCACCCATCAGGTTCTGCTGGAAATCCTTCCAGACTTCCATGTTGCGTTCGGTGAGTTGGTTGATCATCGTCCAGGGCGTCTGCCCCAGGAGGCTGCCGACCTGCTGGCGAAATTGCTGTTGCTGATCCATGAAGGTCTGCATCGAGCGCTCAAGGTAGCTGCCCATGTATCCCTGCAATGAGTCACCGTAAAAGCGGATGATCTGGCTGAGCAGTTGCGTGGACAACATCGGCTCGCCGTCCTGCTCGTGCTCGGCGATGATCTGCAGCAGCACCTGCCTGGTCAGGTCCTCGCCACTCTTGGCGTCGCGAACCTCGAAATCCTCGCCTTCGATGATCAGCTGCCGCACGTCCTCGATGGTGATGTAACTGGAAATCTCGGTGTCGTAGAGACGCCGGTTTGGATATTTCTTGATGACGCGTGCGGCCATGCGGCGAGCTCCCCCGGTGGAAACCCGAGCATGGCGCAGTGCAGCACACGTTGCAACCCGGTGTGTCAAGCGGCACAAGTCATGTTCGAACCACCAACGAGGATGCCTACCAACCCATGTACTGCCCACCATTTGCCGACAGGTTCGCGCCGGTGATCCAGCTGGCTTCGTCGGGGATGAAGAACGCCACCGCGTAGGCGATTTCCTCGGGTAAGCCCAGGCGCCCGGTCGGGATCTGCGCCACGATCTTGTTGCGGACTTCCTCGGGTACCGCCATTACCATGTCGGTGCCGATGTAGCCGGGAGACACCGTGTTGACGGTGATGCCGAACTTCGCGTTTTCCTGCGCGAGCGAGATCGTGAAGCCATGCATGCCGGCTTTCGCCGCCGCATAATTGGCTTGCCCGTACTGGCCTTTCTGCCCGTTGATCGAGCTGATCTGGATGACACGGCCCCACTTGCGGTTGCGCATGCCCTCGATCACCGCCCGCGTCACGTTGTAGACGGAGTTGAGGTTGGTGTTGATGACCTCGCTCCATTGTTCGGGTCGCATCTTGTGGAACGTGGTGTCGCGGGTGATGCCGGCATTGTTGACCAGGATGTCGACCGGCCCGATCTGCCGTTCCACCTCGCGCACCATTGCTTCTCCATCTTCGGGAGTGGACACGTCGCCTTTTGCCAGCGTGATGTCGTAGCCGTGGGCCTGCATCTTCTGCTGCCACTGGCGGGCCCGCTCCTCGTCGCGATAGTTGGTGGCGACCTTGTGGCCGGAATCAGCCAGCCGCTTGCAGATGGAGGTCCCGATGCCGCCAGTTCCTCCAGTGACCAATGCAACACGTACGTTCATGTCGACTCCTTCCGATGGGCCGCAGTCGGCGGCTCTACTTGATCAATGTAGCGTGTCCGGCTGTTGCCGGCATGCTGCGTCGGACAATCTAGCTGGAACCTGTTACGACTTCGTTGCCTGCTGGTGCAGGGTCGTAATGTGGGATCAGTTCCGGATCGAACCGCAATGTCGCCATTGCGATCAGCTCCTCGATCGAGGCGGCATCGGCCAACGCCATGGCCGGTTGTCCGAGTGCCAGCCAGGCCGCGCGCAATGCAGGCATCGGATTGCTGTCATCCACCGGTGCGGATCCCAGTGACTTCGACAGTTTCCTGCCCCGATCATCGACCACCAGTGGCAGGTGGGCGTACCGGGGAGTGGGCACTCCCAATGCCCGCTGCAACAGGATTTGTCGCCCGGTCGAGCCGAGCAGGTCCACGCCGCGCGCGACTTCGGTGATGTCCTGTGCGGCATCGTCGACCACCACCGCCAACTGATATGCCCACAGCCCATCGGCACGTCGCAGGACGAAATCGCCCACTTTGGCGCTGACGTCCTGGGTGATGCGTCCACGCAGGCGGTCGTCGAACGTCACGATGCTGCCGGGTTGGACTCGAAATCGGATGGCCGGATCACTGCGGTGTGCATGGGGCGTGCACTGCCGATGGATGCCTGAATCGTCTGCGAGCGTCGTACGGCTGCAGTGGCAGACGAATGCCTGCCCCGTGTCCAGTAGGTGCTCCAGCGCAGTTTGGTAATACGCATCGCGCTGGCTTTGCCGGAGGATCGGGCCGTCGGATTCCAGGCCGGATGCCGCCAACGTGCGCAATTGCCGCTCGACCGCGCCGGTGGCCTCCCGTGGCGGGTCGAGATCCTCGATGCGCACGAGCCATTGACCTGCGGCGTGACGGGCGAGCAGCCAGCTGCCAAATGCCGCCATCAGCGAACCCGGATGCAAACGTCCCGTCGGCGAAGGTGCGAACCGTCCGCGATACACGGCAACACCACCGGCGACATCATGATGCGACACTTGAATTCAGCACGCTCCCGCCGCACGTTCAACCACATGTCCGCGCGATGCGCGGCGTCGCAAACCTGAAGCACTGGAAACGGAAACCGCCACTATGTTGAAGCGTATCGGATTGTTCCTGGCCACCAATTTGGCCGTGCTGGCACTGGTCAGCGTGGTGATGTCGCTGTTCCACGTCAATTCCGCCAATTTCGGCGGACTGCTGGTGATGGCGGGATTGTTTGGTTTTGGCGGCTCGTTCATCTCATTGCTGATGTCCAAGTGGGTTGCCAAGCGCGCCACCCGGGCGCAGGTGATCGTCACCCCGCGCAACGATACCGAGCGCTGGCTGCAGGAGACAGTCCAGCGACTGGCAACATCGGCGGGCATCGGCATTCCCGAAGTCGCGATCTACGATGCGCCGGACATCAATGCCTTCGCGACTGGCGCCAATCGAAACCACGCACTGGTCGCGGTTTCGACGGGGTTGCTACACGCACTGGACCGTGATGAGGCCGAGGCGGTGATCGGGCACGAAATCAGCCACGTGGCCAACGGCGACATGGTCACGATGGCGTTGCTGCAGGGCGTGCTCAACACCTTCGTCATCGTGCTTGCGCGCGTGGTCGGGCGCTTGGTCGACGGATACCTGGGCGGCGGACGCAACAACTCGGGTGGCGGGATCGGCTATTACGCGGTGGTATTCGTGCTGGAAATGGTGTTCGGCTTGTTCGCAAGCGTCATCGTGATGTGGTTTTCCCGGCACCGCGAATTCCGCGCGGATGCGGGTGGCGCCAGGTTGGCTGGCCGCAACAGGATGATCGCCGCGCTGGAGCGGCTGGCGCAGAATCATGGCCAGAGCACATTGCCCAAGCAGATCGCGGCCTTCGGCATCAGCGGCGGCAATCTGGGCGGACTGCGCCGCCTTCTGATGAGCCACCCGCCGCTGGAAGAACGCATCGCGGCTTTGCGGAATGCGCCGCTGGATGGACGTGCGGCGCGACAAGGCGTTGTGAATTAAGTTGAGTCGCATGGTCCCTTTCTGTCATCCCGCGACGGGGGATAACAGCGGGGAAATGTTCCAACGAGATCATTCGAAATCGTAATTCATCTCCGGCCCGGCGGGCGCAAGGAAGTGGCCTTCGACGTAATCGATCCCGCTGGAGAACAGGATCGACATGCTGGCAGCGTCCTGCACGAATTCGGCGATGCTGCTGATGCCCAACCCTTGCATCTTGGTGGCGACATCGCGAATACGTTGCTGGTTCTCGGTGTTCTTGGCGAGGTCTTCCATGAAGCTGCGATCGAGCTTGATGAAAGCCGGACCGAAGTGCGACAGCAACTGGAATGAATCCAGGCCGACGCCGAATTGTTCCAGGCCGACGCGGCATTTGTGCTTGCCCACGGCAGCGGCAAATTCCTGGGCGGCACGCAGGTTGGTGAATACCTTGGCTTCGGGCAGCTGCAGGACCAGATGCTCGCCGTCCACGCCGTGGGCGACGAGCTGCTCGCCGACATAACGGGCCAGGCTGTCATCGGCGAGCGATGCCTGGGTGATCTTCACCAGCAACGTGGTGGGTTGTCCGGCGCGGCTGCGTTGACCAATGACGTCGATGGCGTGCCCGACCACCCAGCGGTCGATTTCCCACAGCAGGCCATGCTCCTCGGCGATCTGCAGAAAACTCAGTGGAGGCACCATTTCACCAGCGCCTGAATCCAGCCGGATATAGGTTTCATACATCGCGCCCGGTTCGCCCTTCAGGTTGATCACCGGCTGGTAATACAGCAGGAAGCGATCGTGATCCAGCGCCTCGCGCAAGCGCAGCACCCATGCCTGGATGCGCTCTTCCTCGGCGCGATCCACGGCGCTGGGGTCGAAGACTTCCAGCCGGTTGCCGCCGACCGCGATCGACGATTGCACGCCATGATTGGCCTTGGCGAGGACCTGGGTGACGCTGGCGATTTTTTCGCCAATCTGGACGCCGCCGATGCTGGCGGTGATCGCACTGGAGCGACTGCCAATCTGGAACACGTGTGAGGCGAATGCTTCCCGGATGCGTTCGGCCAACGCCATGGTCGCGATGTGATCGGCCTGAACCAGCACGGCAAGGCTGTGTTCGCCAAATCGTGCTGCGATCGCATTGGTGTCCAGCACACTGCCAAGGCGCTCGGCGAGCGCAGCGAGGATGGCGTCCGCCGAATCCAGGCCGATTTCCTGCAGCAGCCGCTGATAGTGATCGGGTTCCAGTAGCAGCAATCCGTGCTGGCTCCGGTTCTGCGCGGCACTGGCGACGGCATCTTCCAGGGCACGAAGGAACGTCGGACGGTTGAGCAGTCCGGTGACCTGGTCGCGCTGGCGCAATTCCTCGACTTCACGTGCCAGTTCCGGATCGGCTTCCTGTCGCCGGAACACGACCTGCAGGCAAGGTTCGCCTTCGTACAGGGCGGGGGTGAATTCCATCACGGCAGGGAATGCATTGCCCTCGATGTCGCGCGCCTCCAGCTCATAGCGCGGCGGTGGAGCGTCACCCTTGCTGAGGGATTTGAGCACCTGCTTGAAGCCCTCAACGTGTTGCGGGGCGACAAGGTCCAGCAGCGACATGCCTTCGATGTCATCGAACGTTTCGTACCCGAACATCTCCAGGTAAGCGGTGTTGGCGCGGATGTGCATGCCTTCATGCACATAAGCAATCGGCTCGCGCGAGGATTCGATCAGCGCGTCGCAGCGCCGTTCTGTTTCGCGTACCTGTGCTTCCAACCGACGCAGCGAGCGCCTGGCCTCCAGGTCCGCCCACTCGGTGCGTACGGTGCCCAGCAGCTGCTGGGGCTTGTTGCGCAGTGCAATCGCGCGCACGCCGCTGGCGAAGGCCTGGCTCAGGCTCGCTTCATCGACACGATCGGCGAGCGCGATGACCGGGAGATCCTTACCGCTGGATTTCACCAGTTGCAGCACGTCATCCAGCGGTACCCCGGTGGATTGCTGGGCAGCGAGCACCAGGTCGATGACCTGCGCCGCCAGCATGGTGCCCAGCTCCTCGGCGGACGCCGGTCGCAATGGGCGAACCGCGATGCCGGCATTGCGCATGGCGCTGACGATGGCCTCGGCATCCTCGACGCTGTCGTCGACGATCATCAGGCGCAAGGCAGTGTCGGACCCATTTTGCATTCAGTTCTCCGTTTTCCGGTTTCTACACGATGGTTGCCATCGCGTCCAATGCAGCACGCGCCATCGATTCATGTCAGGGGCTGGCCAGGGTTTCGGCTGTCACCGCGCGTTTGCCGGAATCCCCGGCGATCTCCCGCACCAGCCGGGGCACGAGATAGCCTGACAGCCGGCGCGCCAAGGCGGCGTGCAACGACAGCGCTGTCGCATCGTCAACTTCGAAATGTTCCGTCCCCGCCACACGATCCAGCTGGTGCAGGTAATACGGCAGCACCCCGGCGATGTATGCACGCTCGGACAACGCGACCAGCGCATCGACCGAGTCGTTGACCCCCCGCAGCAGCACGGACTGGTTCAGCAACGTGGCGCCCGTTTGCCGCATGCGCCCCAGTGACGAATCCACATCGGCATTGAATTCGTTCGCATGATTGGCATGGATCACCACCGTCACCGGCCAGCGCAAGGCATTCATCCAGGCCAGCAGTTCCCTGTCCACCCGATCGGGCAGCACCACCGGCAACCGGGTATGGATGCGCAACCGTTTGACGTGCGCGATGGGGGCAAGCGCTGCGGTCAGATCGGACAGCTTTGCGGTGGACAGGGACAGCGGATCGCCGCCAGACAGGATGACCTCATCGATGCTGGCGTCGTTGCGGATGGCTTCGATCGCCCCCTGCCAGCCGTCGCGCGCGGCTGTCTGCTCTTCGTAGGGGAAATGCCGTCGGAAGCAGTAGCGGCAATGCACCGCGCAGGCGCCGGTCGCGACCAGCAGCGCGCGCCCCTGATATTTCTGCAGGATTCCGTTGCCCAAGCCTGCGGCGGCGTCGCCAACGGCATCCAGCGTAAACCCCTGCACCAGGCGTTCCTCGTCATCCAGAGGCAGGACTTGTCGCAGCAGCGGATCGCGTGGGTCGCCATGCCGCATGCGTGCGACGAACCCGCGTGGCACCCGAAGCGGGAACTGCGCAGCAGCCGCGTCGGAGATGTGATCAGCCATCGACTCCAGTCCCAAAAGCGCCAGCAATTCGCGTGGGTCGCGCACGGCGTCGCGCCACTGGCGTTTCCAGTCGGCCTGTCGATTGGTGGATTCGCGATGGGCAGGCTGCAGGGCGGGGGAGGCTGCAGGTATCATGATGGTCTGTTTTCCACGGCCGCTTCCGGCGCCGCCGGAATTCTTTCCCCAGTTTATATCCCCTGCATTGCCGCCTACGGGCGGCCCGAGGAGCATCCATGGCCAGTTACGGCCTGAACGACGTCAAGAACGGGATCAAGATCCTGGTCAACAGCGAGCCCTGCGTCATCACCGAGACCGAATACGTCAAACCCGGCAAGGGCCAGGCGTTCACGCGGATCAAATACCGCTTCATCAAGTCCGGCCGCGTGGTCGAGATGACGATGAAGGCCACCGACAATGTCGAAGCCGCCGACGTGGTCGATACCGACATGCAGTTCCTTTATGCCGATGGCGAGCACTGGCACTTCATGCAGGCCGAGACCTTCGAGCAGGTGCAGGCCGACAAGGCCGGTGTCGGTGATGCCGCCAATTGGCTCAAGGGTGAGGAAGAGTGCGTCGTGACCCTGTGGAATGGAACACCCATCCAGATCACGCCGCCGAATTTCGTCGAACTGAAGATCACTGAAACCGACCCGGGCGTGCGTGGGGATACCTCCGGCGGCGGTGGCAAACCCGCCACGCTGGAAACCGGCGCGGTGGTGCGCGTTCCGTTGTTCGTCGGCCAGGATGAAATCATCAAGGTCGACACGCGTTCGGGTGAATACGTCTCGCGGGTGAAATGAGCCGATGAGTGGCGCCATGGAAACTTGCGATCTGCTGATCGAGGCCGGTTTCGTGGTGCCCGTCGTCCCGCACGCAGTCGTACTGGAAGATCACGCTGTTGCAGTGACATCCGGCGTCATCGTTGCCGTGCTGCCGATCGGCGAGGCACGCACGCGGTTTGCTGCAGCCGAAGTGGTGTCCCGCCCCGATGGCGTGCTCATCCCGGGACTTGTCAATGCACACGTCCATAACCCCATGACGCTGCTGCGTGGTGTTGCCGATGACCTGCCGCTGATGCAATGGCTGCAGGGACACATCTGGCCGCTGGAGGCGCAACTCATCGCGCCGGGCTTCGTTGCCGATGGCGTTGAGCTATCGATCGCAGAAATGCTGCGCGGCGGTACCACCTGCTGCAACGAGAATTATTTCTTTCCCGACGTGCAGGCCGCTACTTACAAGCGCCATGGCTTCCGCGCGCTGATTGGATTGCCGGTCATCGATTTTCCGTCGAGCTGGGCGCGCAGCGACGACGAATACTTCGATCGCGCCACCGAAGTGCACGACCAATGGCGCATGGATCCGCTGATCGCGACCGCATTCGCACCGCACGCGCCTTACACGGTGTCCGATGCGAATTTCGAGCGTTTGCGGATGTTGTCGGACCAGCTGGATTTGCCGGTGCATTGCCATGTGCACGAAACCGCGCAGGAAGTCGCCGAGTCGCAGCAGAAACATGGGCAACGGCCCTTGGCGCGACTCGACGGGCTGGGCCTGGTGAACGATCGATTGATCGCCGTGCACATGACCCAGCTGACAGACGCAGAAATCGCGCTCTGCGCGGAGCGAGGCGTTTCGGTCGTCCATTGCGCCGAGTCCAACCTCAAGCTCGCATCGGGCTTTTGCCCTGTCGCAAAACTGCAACACGCCGGCGTCAACCTCGCCATCGGCACCGACGGCGCGGCCAGCAACAATGACCTAGACATGTTTGGCGAAATGCGCACCGCGGCACTGCTGGCCAAAGCCGTCGCCGCCGATGCCTGCGCACTGGATGCCGCGACGACATTGCATGCCGCAACCTTGGGCGGGGCGCGGGCACTGGGGTTCGAACACCTGGTGGGTTCGATCGAGCCGGGCAAGCAGGCCGATCTCGTGTGCATCGACATGGCGCAGGTCGAAACCCAGCCCCTGCATCATGTCATCTCGCAACTGGTGTATGCCTGTGGTCGCCAACAGGTCAATGATGTGTGGATCGCGGGTCAGCGCAAGTTACGCGAGCGTGTATTGGTCGGCATGGATCCCGCCGCGTTGATCGCCAACGCCAGGCAATGGCGCAGTCGTATTGCCAGCATCAAGGTTTCGCCATGAATACGACAAACGGTCGCACGGCATACGACAACGCCGCACGCGATGATAATTTCTCGCAAGCCGAACTGGACAAGTTCAACGAGCTCGCCCATCGTTGGTGGGATCCGCAGGGCCCGCAGAAGGCACTGCACGCATTGAATCCGGCGCGACTGGGTTACGTCGCCGAGCGCATCGCGCTGAAGGGTGCGAAGGTGCTTGATGTCGGCTGCGGGGGAGGCCTGCTCAGTGAAGCGATGGCGCATGCCGGCGCGGACGTCACCGCGATCGACCTGGCACCGGACCTGCTGAAGATCGCGAAGCTGCATGGCTTGGAATCCAGCGTGCAGGTGGATTATCGATTGACTTCCATCGAATCGCTGGCCGCTGGCGAACCCGCCTGTTACGACGCGATCACCTGCATGGAAATGCTGGAGCACGTCCCCGATCCCGCATCGGTCGTCTCGGCATGCGCGACGCTGCTCAAACCGGGCGGGCGCCTGTTCGTCTCCACTCTCAACCGCACACCTGCGGCGTTCGCGCTGGCGATCGTGGGGGCCGAATACATCGCGCGACTGTTGCCAAAAGGCACGCACCAGTATCGGGATTTCATCAAGCCGTCCGAGCTTGGCGCATGGTTGCGTGCAAGCGGCCTGCAACTGGAGGACGTCAGCGGTCTGTTGTACGAGCCGTGGCGCAATACAGCGCGGATCTCGTCGCGCACGGACGTGAACTATCTCGTCAGTGCCTTGAAGCCAGCGCCTTGAATCGCGGCGCGTTTCCGGATCTCGTCCTGTTTGACCTGGACGGCACCTTGCTCGACAGCGCGCCGGATTTCGTGGCGACGATCGATGTCATGCGGGCCAGTCGAGGCGAGCCTGCGATATCGCTGCCGGAACTGCGGCCACATGTCTCCAAGGGTTCGCGCGCAATGCTTGCGGCAGGATTTCCGCAGCTCGACATGCCGGCGCGTGAGGCGATGGTTGTGGAATTCCTGGATGTGTACGAAAGCGAACTCGCCCGGCATGGCGCACCGTTCGATGGCGTCGAGCCATTGCTTGGCGCGATCGAAACTTCGGGCAGTCGTTGGGGGATCGTCACCAACAAGCCGGAGTATCTGGCCAGGCAGCTGCTGCCACGCATTGGCTGGCAGACGCGTTGCGCGGTGCTGATTGGTGGCGATACCTTGCCGGTGCGCAAACCCGATCCGCTGCCGCTGCTGCATGCCGCGCAACTGCTCGGGATGCATGCAAAGGATTGCGTTTACGTTGGCGATGACGAACGCGACATCGCCGCAGCGCGCGCCGCGCACATGCCATCGGTCGTTGCGCTGTGGGGTTACCGCCTGGATTGCGATGATCCTCTGGCATGGGGTGGTGATGCCGTCGTCGACACGCCGCGAGCACTAATGGATCCTGCCGCGTGGCCACTGCCGCGATGAGCGACCAGCTGGCGTTAGCCGGTTTTCTCGACAAGTGGCGCGCGCGCTGGCCGGAATGGAGCGTGGTTGAAGTCTTCGTGGCGCCCGCACGGCGCGAAGTCACTGTCGCGTGGTTTGCCTTGTTGCAGGAATTGCAGGATGCGGCGTGGGCAGGCGGCGACCCGACCCCGGGGCAGGCGAAGCTTGGCTGGTGGGCGGAGGAGCTGCAGGGTTGGTCGCAGGGACGTCGTCGGCATCCGCTGGGGATCGCCCTGCAAAGGCAACCTGCGCCGTGGGCGTCACTGGCCGCAACGCTACCGGCACTGCAAGCCACGCGAGAACCTGCCGATGATGCTGACCTGGCTTTTTCTGCGCTGCGGCCGGTTGCCGCGGGTGTCGATGAGGTCATGCAGGCGTTGTTCCAAATCGGCGTCGCGGATCAGCCATCAGACCCCACGGCTGGAATGCTCGCGCAACACCTGATGTTGCTCGGCGACGCGTCGGTTCCGCTGCGGCTGCGCGCCAGGGCCAAGACCAGCGATGGCAACTCCAGCGCACGGGAATGGGCGAATGAACTCCTGCAACGCTGGCCGGCCGCTTGCGGACCGCGCCCGCAACGCATCTTCATGCTTTTGTTGCATGAACGCATCCGCCGTTTTGCAGGCGGTGGTGATCTTGCACAGCCGCTGCCACGCATAACAGCGCTGTGGGGCGCATGGCGAGCCGCCCGTGATTGACGAGTGACGCGCAACACAGTGTCGTGAGCGTGAAAGGGCGGCATTCCTGGACGGCAGCTACAATGGCTGTCTTCCCCATGCGGTCACTGCCGTGTCCTCGTTCCCCACGCTGCCCTTGCAAATGCCCGACGTCGCCCACGACGCCGCAGCACTCGCGCGGCCGCTGGACTGGGTTGGCATGGAGCGGATTTCGCTGCCGGTGCGTATTGCCGTCGAGCAGCATGCTGCTGACGCTGCTGGAGGTTTCATCCAAGTCGCCGCCTCGGTCGACGTTGCGGTCGACCTGCGCGACCCCGACGCGCGTGGCATCCACATGTCGCGTTTGTACCTGCAGCTGCAGCAGGCGTTTGCGGCCGAGACGATCACGCCGGCGGGATTGCGACGGGTACTGCAAGGCTTCATCGAGTCGCAACAGGGGCTGTCGGCCGCCGCGCGCCTGGTGGTGCGTTACGACTACTTGCTGCAACGGGCCGCGCTGGCCAGTGCGCATGTCGGCTGGAAACGCTATCCCGTAGTCATAGAGGCGGCCCTGCGCGACGGCCATTTGCGCTTGGCGCTGACGTTGGCGGTCGAGTATTCCAGCACCTGTCCGGCATCGGCAGCCTTGTCGCGGCAACTCAATGCCGAGCGTTTCGCCGGGGATTTCGCCGGCACGCGGCCGTTGCCGACGGATGTCGTGCGCGACTGGATTGCTTCCGAGCGCGGTCTGGCCGCGACCCCACACGCCCAGCGCAGCCGGGCCGAAGTGAGGATCGAGTTGCGGCCGGCGTTCGACGAACTGCCCGTGATGCCACTTATCGACGTAATCGAGGCGGCGCTCTGCACCCCGGTACAGACCGCGGTCAAGCGCGAGGACGAGCAGGCATTCGCAGAGCTCAACGCAGCCAACCTGATGTTCTGCGAGGACGCGGCACGGCGTATCGCGGCCGTCCTGTCCGTCGATGCGCGGGTGGACCGCTTCGACGCATGCGTGGCGCACTTCGAAAGCCTTCATCCGCACGACGCCGTGGCGCGGGTTTCAGGTGCAGCCAATCGCTAGAACGGTACGGGATCGTGCCCGCCGGGATGCAGCGGGTGGCATCGACCAATCCTGCGCAGGGCAAGCCAGCCGCCCTTGAAGGCCCCGAAGCGGCCAATAGCGGTCATTGCGTACTCCGAGCAGGTCGGTACAAACCGACAGCGGGGGCCAAGCAGAGGGCTCAGCCATCGCTTGTAGAGACGCAGGATACGGATGAGCAGGTCAGTGATCACAAGGGGTGCACGCGGCGGCGCTGCAGACTCGCGCGGTTGCCGCTGTCGGGCAGTCAGGGTATAACAGCGCGCTTTCCCGCCTCAAGGGAATCGCGCCGACGGCCTGTTTGATGTCTGGACGTTGGCGATCTCGCCCGAATTCAATCCGCGCCTTCCTACGGCGCGCTTCACCAGATCAAGGATCAGCCCCACGTGGCAGCAAAAAAACCCGTAAAACAGGCCGCAAAGGCCGTCAACAAGACCAGCAAGCCCGTAGCAGGGTCCCATGCCGCCCCGAAGCCCGCAGGCAAGAAGCCGGTCGCGAAGAAAGCTGCGCCCAATAAGGCTCAACCCAAAAAAGCGCCGGTTAAAAAGCCGGTGACCAAAGCGACGAGCAAGCCTGTGGCGACCAAGCCTGCGGCCAGCAAAGCGACAGGGAGCAAGGTCGCCGGCAAGAAAGCGCCCGTCCAGGCTGTCGCAAAAAAACCTGTGGCCAAGCCTTCAGTCGCCCACAAGCCGGCAAGCCTGCCGCCCAAGCCCGTGGCCAAGCCCGTGGCCAAGCCGGTCGGTAAGCCTGTTGCCAAGCCGCTTGCACAGCCGGCTGTGTCGGCGGGCAAATCCAGCATCGCGCCGCGACCGGCGGGCAAGGTAGCAGTTGCTGTCGCAGCCAAACCGAGCGCTGCCCCGCGCAAGGACAAAGTCAAGACGGTGCCCTACAGGACCGATGAGTCCACCGGTCGTCCGATCCTGCCTGCCGGCTACAAGCCCAGTCCGGACGAGGAATACATGGGGGCCCTGCAGGTCGAGTATTTCCGTCAGCGCCTGCAGTCCTGGCGCGCGGACCTGGTCGAGGAATCCAAGCAGACCATTGAGAACCTCAAGGATGAAGTGCGCGATGTCGGCGACGAGGCCGAGCGCGCCACCCGCGAAACCGAGAATTCACTTGAATTGCGCACACGCGACCGCTATCGCAAGCTGATCGGCAAGATCGACAGCACGCTCAAGCGGCTGGATTCCGGTGATTACGGCTACAGCGTGGATTCCGGCGAAGATATCGGCCTGGAGCGCCTGGAAGCCCGCCTCACCGCGGAGCGCACCATCGACGAGCAGGAACGCTGGGAACACCTACAGAAGCAGATCGGCGATTAAGAGTCGCTGGCACGCAACAAAAGCCCCGCAATGCGGGGCTTTTTATTTGGCGCACAGGTTGATCAATGCAACTCCCGCAAATCCAGCCTGCGCAACTTCGGGGCGAATCTTGCGGTCATTCCGACCACGCCCAGTGTCATGCAGCCACCGAAAATCACCGACGGCACCAGGCCGAGGAGCTTCGCGGCAACGCCGGACTCGAAGGCACCAAGCTCGTTGGATGACCCGATGAAGATGCCATTGATCGCCGAGACCCGCCCGCGCATGGCATCGGGCGTTGCAAGTTGAAGGATGGTCGAGCGAATCACGACGGAGACGCCGTCGCACAAGCCCGACGCGAACAGCAACACCGCCGATAGCCATAACTGGCGCGACAGTGCGAACGCAATGATGCACAGCCCGAAGCCGGTCACCACGCCCAGCAGCAGCCGGCCGGCGTTGCGTTCTGGTGGCCGTCGTGAGAGCCAGACGCCGACCAGCACTGCGCCCACCGCCGGCGCTGCGCGCAGGATTCCCAGCGCCTCCGGGCCGGCATGAAGGATGTCCTTGATGAAGGCTGGCAGCAGCGCCACCGCGCCTCCAAACAACACCGAGAACATGTCCAGCGCCAATGCACCCAGCAGGATCTGGTGGCCGAAGACGAAGCGCAGGCCTTCATGGATGCTGGCGAACACAGGCGCACGGGAGGCCGTCGCGACAGGTTCCTCAACACGCAGCGCCGCAAGAGCCGAGGACGCTGCCAACGCGAGTACGGCGGCGGTGACATATGCGGACGTCTTTCCCGACCACCCGACCAGGATGCCGCCGATCGCCGGTCCGATCACCAGCCCCAACTGGAATACCACGCTGCCGAGGCCGGATCCACGCGCGAATTGTTCGCGCGGAAGCACGCGCGCGAACAACGCGTTGTAAATTGGGGTTAGGAATGCGCGCACCGTGCCAGTCAACGCGATCGCGGCATAGATCAATGGCGTCCCGTGCGAAGGCAGCCAGCCGGAGGCAATCGCAGCCAGGATTAGCGCCGTGATTGCCAGGCCGCCACACGCCGCCATCCCGAGTCTGCGTCGCGGCAGGTGATCGACCAGATGCCCGGCAAACGGCGCCACGCAGAAATACGGGATGACTTCCGCAAGCCCCACCAGCCCCAGTGCCAGCGGGTCGTGGGTGAGCTCGTAGACATGCCAGCCGACCGTGACCGCGACGATCTGGTAGGACAGGATCGCGAGGATTCGATATGCCAGCAACACCAGGAAACCACGGTTGCGCAGAGGCGCCACCGATATCGCTGCAGGGGGGCTCATGCCGCCCGACTGGCGGTGTCGCGGATGAAACCCAGCAACGCGGCAAGGCCATTGCTGCGGGTGGGCGACAGGTGTTTCGCCAAGCCACTTGCGCCGATGAAGTCAGGCTCGGTGGCGAGGATTTCAGCCGCGGCGCGGCCGGAATAAACGCGCAATGCGAGATACACCAGGCCCGACACGATTGCCGAATCGCTGACTGCCGCGAAATTCAATCCGCAGGCATCTCCCGACGGCACGATCCACACCATCGACTGGCACCCGTGCAGGCGGTTGTCTTCAGTTTTCCATACATCGGGAAACAGCGGCAATTTGCGCCCGAGATCGATCAGGTATTGATAGCGCTCCGACCAGTCGCTGAAAAATGCGAACTCTTCGGCGATGACCCGCTGCGCGTCTGCAGCGGTCGGTTCCAGCGGGAACATGGCGGCTTCAGCGTTCATGCTCGTTTCCAGCGAACGCCCTGTGGTGTGTCCTCCAGCAGCACTCCTTCTTCGGCGAGCTGCTGGCGGATTGCATCGGAACGCATGAAATCGCGAGCCTGTTTCGCCGCTGTGCGTTCGTCGATCAACGATTGGATGCGGGCATCGTCATCATGTGTCGCACCGCGTCCAAACCAGGCGGCGGGCTCCTGTTGCAGCAGGCCGAGCGAAAAGCCCGCGCCCAACAGTTCTGATTTCAGTCGTTGCCTGTCAGCAGGCGTTTCCGCCTTGCGTGCATCGCCTGCAATCCGTGAAATTTCGGCCAGCGCCTGCGGAGTGTTGAGATCATCGTCGAGTGCGGCTTCGATGCTGGCAGGAATGCCCGGCGTGGCCTCGATGCCAACGAGATCTCGCAGCGTTCCGTACAGTCGATCCAGCGTGCGCACCGACTGTTCGATCAACCCATCCGACCACTCCAGCGGCTGTCGGTAGTGCGCTGACAACAATGCGTAGCGCAAGGCTTCCGGTGGATGCGCCTGTACGAGGTCGTGCACCTTCTCGATGTTGCCGACGGATTTCGACATCTTCGCGCCGCCGAAATTGAGCATGCCGTTGTGCAACCAGAAGCGCGCGAACATCCGCCCGCCGTGTGCACATTCGCTCTGGGCGATTTCGTTTTCATGGTGCGGGAATTGCAGGTCGATGCCGCCGGCATGGATGTCGATCGTCTCGCCAAGGTGTGCCGCGGCCATTGCGGAGCATTCGATATGCCAACCGGGTCGTCCATGACTCCAGGGGGAATTCCAGCCGGGCAGATCACCCGTCGAAGGTTTCCACAGCACGAAATCGCCCGGATCGCGCTTGTAGGGGGCGACTTCGACGCGCGCGCCGGCGAGCATGTCGTCGGGATCCCGGCGTGAGAGTTTGCCGTAATCGGGGAAACTCGCCACGGCGAACAACACATGTCCTTCGGCGACATAGGCGTGGCCTGATTCGATCAGGCGCCCGATCATCTTGATGATCTGCGGAATGTGCGCGGTGGCTGAAGGTTCCAGGTCGGGTGCTGCCACGCCAAGCGCTGCCATGTCCTGGCGATAGGCTGCCGTGAAGCGATCGGTGATGGCGGTGATTGGAGCACCGATTCCGGCGGCTGCCGCGTTGATCTTGTCATCGACGTCAGTGATGTTGCGCGCGTAGCGCAGCCCACCAAACCGTCGACGCAGCAGGTCGGCAAGCACACCGAAGACGACCGGTCCGCGCGCATTGCCGATGTGCACGTAATTGTAGACCGTCGGGCCGCAGAGATACATCGTGGGGCAGGCCGGGTCGCGCGGCGTGAATGGCTCGAGCCGACGGGTCAGGCTGTTGTAGAGATGCAGGCTCATCAAGGACGGCAATGGGGAATCATCGCAATTCTAGCTGCGCGCCACGATCAGGGCAGCTTTTGATTGACTGGGCCGCTGCGATACGCCGCTGTTCCTGACGACAGCGGGGATTCAGCCCTCGCACGAGCTGAGCGCATACACTTCCCGGGCCGATGAATCCTTCCAGACTTCCATCTGTTGCCATCCTGCTGATGCTCGGCGCAGCGCCGGTATTCGCACAGGACACGGTGATACCAGTGGAGAATGTGCGCATCGATTACGCACAGGTGCTGCGTGTCGACCCGGTGTTCCAGGTGCTGAGCGCGACTCGCATGGAGCAGCAATGCGATGGACGGCCAGTCCCGGTCAAGCCACCGGCCAACGGGTTGTCGCGCATCGTTGGCAAGGTCAAGGAGGTGCTCTCTTCCGGTGACAGCGAAGCAGGCTCGGGTTCCAGCATTGCTCCTGATTGTCATTCGGTGCCGGTTGCCCGGGAATTTCGTCGCCCAATCGCGTTTGATGTCGACTACATGTACAAGGGCATGAAATATCGCTCGCGCCTGCCCATCGACCCAGGCAACCGTGTCCGCGTGCGGATTTCAGTCACGCCATACCTTGTCCCGGGTAGTCGTTGAGTTTGCGTCGCGCCCCGCCGCATGCGACCATCCGCCCCCGATGCACCAGACCCACGCCAACGCCGATCTCCTGACTTCCGCCCGCATGGCGGCAGGCATGACCTCGCGCGCGCGCCGACCGGAAGCCCACAACCTCGCTGGGTAGCCGCTCGTCGCCATCGCATCGCGACGAAAAAAGCCCAGCTTCGTGCTGGGCTTTTTTGTTTTTTTGGATCTACCTCCCGCATCCCGCATCCCGGCACAAATGACATCCAGCCCATGAAGAATTTCCTCAACACCCAGGATTGGCCGCGCGGCGAACTCGATGGGCTGCTGATACAGGCGTCGCGATTCAAGCGCGACCGCATCGGCGATGAACTCAAGGGTAAGTCGATTGCCCTGGTGTTCTTCAATCCCTCGCTACGCACGCGCACCAGTTTCGAGCTCGGGGCATTTCAGCTGGGTGGGCATGCCGTTGTGCTGCAGCCAGGCAAGGATGCGTGGCCGATCGAATTTGATCTGGGCACGGTCATGGACGGCGACGCGGAGGAACACATCGCCGAGGCGGCCCGGGTGCTCTCGCGCTATGTCGACATGATTGGCGTGCGTGCGTTCCCGACGTTCGTCGACTGGGCTGTCGATCGCCAGGACCGGGTGCTGCGCGGTTTTGCCGCGCACGCGACGGTCCCGGTGATCAACATGGAGACGATCACCCATCCCTGCCAGGAACTCGCGCATGTCATGGCATTGCAGGAGCATTTCGGTTCGCCCGACCTGCGCGGGAAAAAATACGTCCTGACTTGGACCTATCACCCGAAGGCACTCAACACCGCCGTCGCAAACTCGGCGTTGACGATTGCCACGCGCATGGGCATGGACGTGACGTTGCTGTGCCCAACGCCGGAGTATGTGCTTGACCGGCGCTACATGGATTGGGCAAAGAAGAACGTCGCCGAAAGCGGCGGCACGTTGCAGGTGAGCCACGACATCGAATCGGCCTACGCGGATGCCGACATCGTCTATGCCAAGAGTTGGGGTGCGCTGCCGTACTTCGGTCACTGGCAGGACGAGAAACCCTTGCGCGACACATACAGGCATTTCATCGTCGACGAAGCCAAGATGGCCCTCACCAACAACGGCGTCTTCAGTCATTGCCTGCCCTTGCGCCGCAACGTCAAGGCGACCGATGCAGTGATGGATTCTCCACGTTGCCTCGCCATCGGTGAAGCAGAAAATCGCTTGCATGTGCAAAAAGCGGTGATGGCTGCATTGGTTGCGTAGGGTGGGCCTCGGCCCACCATTCGATGACACATGGCGGGCTTGAGCCCGCCCTACAGGGAAACGGAATGACTCAGAAAGACATCGTCCTCGCATTTTCCGGCGGCCTGGACACCAGCTTCTGCGTGCCGTGGCTGCAGGAGCGCGGCTGGAACGTGCACACCGTTTTCGCCGACACCGGCGGTGTCGATGCGCAAGAGCGCGCAAGCATCGAACATCGCGCGGCCGAACTTGGCGCCGCCAGCCACGTCACCGTCGATGGTGGCCCGGCGCTCTGGGATGACTTCGTCAAGCCGTTCGTGTGGGCTGGGGAGGGGTATCAAGGCCAATACCCGCTACTGGTCTCGGATCGCTACCTGATTGTAGACGCGGTGCTTGCGCGCGCGCACGATCTGGGTACCAACGTGATCGCGCACGGTTGTACCGGAATGGGCAACGACCAGGTGCGTTTCGATCTCGCGGTGAAGTCGTCGGGCGATTACTGCATCGTCGCGCCGGTTCGCGAAATCCAGAAAGAGCACACGCAGACCCGTGCGTACGAGCAGGAGTACCTGGAGGCGCGCGGGTTTGCCGTTCGCGCCAGGCAGCAGGCGTATACGATCAACGAGAACCTGCTTGGACTGACCATGTCCGGTGGCGAGATCGATCGCTGGGAAGCGCCTGGCGAGGGTGCACGTGGCTGGTGTGCATCGCGCGAGCAATGGCCGGCCATGCCGCTGCAGGTCACGCTGCGTTTCATCGGAGGCGGAGCGGTTGCGCTTGATGGCGAAACATTGCCTGGCGCGCAACTGCTCGGTCGACTCAACACGCTATTTGCGCAGTACGGCGTCGGGCGTGGCCTCTACACCGGCGATACCACCATTGGCCTGAAAGGCCGCATCGTGTACGAGGCGCCCGGCCTGACTGCATTGCTGGTCGCGCATCGCGCACTGGAAGAAGCCGTGCTGAGCAAGCAGCAGAACCGGTTCAAGCCGGACGTGGCGCGCAAGTGGGTGGAGGTGGTTTACGAAGGGTTCTTCCACGACCCGATCAAGACCGACATCGAGGCATTCCTCGCTTCCAGCCAGCGGATGGTGAATGGCGAGGTGGTGCTGGAAACGAGTGGTGGCCGCGTCGATGCGGTGGCCGTGCGCTCGCCGCATCTCCTCAACTCCGCCGGTGCCACGTATGCACAGTCGGCGGACTGGGGCGTTGAGGAGGCCGAGGGGTTCATCAAGCTGTTCGGCATGAGCAGTACGTTGTGGGCGCAAGTGAACAAGCCAGATGGCCACTGACATGCTGGCGGACGTACTCCGTCATCTCGAAATGCTGGTGTCGTTCGACACCCGCAATCCACCGCGCCTGATCGACAGCGGCGGTATCTTCGATTACATCCGCACGCAGTTGCCGGAATTCCACATCGAGGTGGTCGACCACGGTGCCGGTGCCGTGTCGTTGTTGGCGCTGCGCGGCCAACCTGCGCGCGTGTTCAACGTGCACCTGGACACGGTTCCTGCTTCCCCCGCATGGACCGACGATCCACTGATGTTGCGCGTCACCGATGATCGCGCCATCGGTCTGGGCGCCTGCGACATCAAAGGCGCCGCCGCAGGACTGCTCACGGCTGCGGCGAGGACAAAAGGCGATGCGGCATTCCTGTTCAGCAGTGACGAGGAGGCCAACGATGCACGCTGCATCGAAGCATTCCTGGCGGCCAACCACGGATTCACGGAAGCCATCGTGGCTGAGCCAACTAATTGCGAGGCGGTGCTCGCGCATCGTGGCATCAGCTCGGTGCAATTGCGATTCCAGGGTGTGGTCGGTCACGCCTCGGGCGCAACCGCACTCAACGCCAGTGCACTGCATCAGGCCATGCGCTGGGGCACGCGAGCGCTTGGCTTTGTCGAATCCGAATCCCATCAGCGCTTCGGTGGATTGACGGGACTGCGCTTCAACATCGGACGGGTCGAAGGCGGGATCAAGGCCAACATGATCGCGCCGAATGCGGACGTGCGATTCGGTTTCCGTCCGCTGCCTACGCAGGACATCGACGAGATGCACGCGCGTTTCCGAGGATTTGCTGCCCACGACGACATCGAAAGCTATGCGGAAACATTCCGTGGGCCGCCGTTGCCGGCTGGCGACGTTGCAGCAGCAGAAGATCGCAGGCTGGTCGCGCGCGATCTTGCCGACGAACTTGGCCTGCCCATCGGCAATGCCGTCGATTTCTGGACCGAGGCTTCCCTGTTTTCCCGGGCCGGCATGACCGCGTTGGTGTTTGGTCCGGGCGACATCGCCCAGGCGCATGCCGCTGACGAGTGGGTTGCGCTGGACCAGCTGGCCACGGCCGCCGCCCACTACGAGCGGCTGCTGGCATGAGCGCCAACTCATTGCAGCCGCAAAATGACCTGCGTCCGACCATCGTCAGGCTGCTGTCGAACATCGCCAACGCCAAGGAAATCCAGCAATACCT
>JBBSUF010000013.1:0-33239 GCA_038235185.1 Lysobacterales bacterium | reverse complement strand
GACCGGCTGGCGCCTCGGTGCGGATGCGGGCAGGCATCAGTTTTTTCAGCCAACTCACCGGAACGACACCTCAAGCTGGAGTACATAAGTCGCCGCTGACGGCGGACAACACCGCCGACGGGCCAACGTGCAGTTTAGCGCAGCGCCTGCGTCGATCCGCCCAAGGCAGCGCGCAGCGGCGCTAGGAACGCCTGCGCGCGGGTTGCGACATCTTCTGCACCGGTCGCGCCTGCCATTGCAGCCACCAGTGCGCTGCCGATGACAACACCATCGGCATCGGCCGCCATAGCAGCCGCCGAGGCCGCATCGGTGATCCCGAAACCCGCCACGACCGGGACGCGCGAGTGGCTCCTGATGGTTCGCAACCGTTCGCGGGCGGCACTGGCATCCAACTGAACGGCGCCGGTGACGCCGGCCAGCGCTACGTAGTACAGGTAGCCTTGCGCGTCGTCAGACAGGAGCTTCATCCGCGCATCGGTCGTGGTCGGTGAAGCGAGCAGGATCAGGGCCAGCCCGTGCGCGACGAATGCAGAACTGAATTCGCCAAGTTCTTCCGGCGGAAGATCGACCAGCAGCACCCCATCCACCCCGGCGGCGATCGCCTCGGCGGCAAATCGCTTGGCGCCGCGGATCTCGACCGGATTGAGATAGCCCATCAGGACGACAGGCGTCTGCGAGTCTTTCTTGCGAAATTGCCGGACGCACTCGAACACGTAAGCCAGCCCTGCGCCGCGCGCCAGGGCGCGTTCGGAACTGCGCTGGATGGTCGGGCCGTCGGCCATGGGATCGGAGAACGGCACGCCGAGTTCGAGCACGTCCGCACCTGCAGCGACCAATGCATGCATGGCGGGAACGGTGGCTTCAAGCGATGGATCGCCGGCAGTGAAGAACGGAATCAGCGCCTTGCGGCCGGAAGCCTTGAGTTGCGCGAAGCAGGTGTCGATGCGATTGATGGAACTTGTCGTGACGCTCAAAGTGACAAGCCTTCGCGCGCAGCGATGGTCTGCACATCCTTGTCGCCACGACCAGACAGGTTGCACAGGACGATGGCGTCCTTGGGCAGGTCACGAGCAAGCTTTGCTGCCTGCGCGATGGCATGGCTGGACTCCAGTGCCGCGAGGATGCCTTCGGTACGGGCCAGCTGGTGGAATGCAGCGAGTGCCTCGTCGTCGGTCACACCGGCATATTCGGCGCGACCTGCATCCTTGAGGAAGGCGTGCTCGGGTCCGACGCCAGGGTAGTCGAGTCCTGCGGACACCGAATGCGTCTCGATGATCTGCCCATCGTCATCGCACAACACATAGGTGCGATTGCCGTGCAGCACACCCGGGCGGCCTGCCGAAAGCGACGCCGCGTGCCGCCCGGTCGCGAGCCCCTCACCCGCCGCTTCCGCGCCGACCAGCCGCACATCACGATCATTGAGGAACGCGTGGAAGATACCAATTGCGTTGCTGCCACCGCCGACGCAGGCAGTGACGACATCGGGCAGGCGACCATGCTCGGCCAGCATCTGTTCGCGTGCTTCGCGGCCAACGACTGCATTGAAGTCCCGGACCATGCGCGGATACGGATCAGGCCCGGCGACGGTGCCGATGATGTAGAACGTATCTCGGATATTCGTCACCCAGTCGCGCATGGCTTCGTTGAGTGCGTCCTTCAAGGTCGCCGAGCCGCTGGTGACGGGAACCACGGTCGCGCCCAGAAGCTGCATGCGGTAGACGTTGATCTTCTGGCGCGCGATGTCGGTCGCGCCCATGTAGACGATGCATTCCAGCCCCAGGCGCGCGGCGACAGTCGCCGTGGCGACGCCATGCTGGCCGGCCCCTGTCTCGGCGATGATCCGGGTCTTGCCCATGCGCGAGGCGAGCAGTCCCTGGCCGATGGTGTTGTTGATCTTGTGCGCGCCGGTATGATTAAGGTCCTCGCGCTTGAGCAGGATCCGCGCGCCACCAACATCGGCGGTCAATCGCTCGGCGAAATAAATCGGACTCGGGCGGCCGACGTAGTGCGCAAGATCGCGATCGATTGCGGCAGTGAACGCGGGATCCACGCGCGCAGCATCGTAGGCGGCTGCCAGTTCAGCGATCGGCCCGATCAGCGTTTCGGCGACAAAGCGTCCGCCGTATCGGCCGAAATGTCCGGCTTCGTCAGGGTAGGCGTGAAAATCGATCTCGGCAGCGCGATCCATTCCGGCAACATCTCAGCGGTGGTCATACAGTGTAGCGAACGCCCGCGAGCCGGTGGCTTGGATGTTCGTCGTCACCTTCTCACGCGTGCGAATGCTCGACATGGCAATCGGCGCGGCGGACTTCCTCCACGAAACGACGCATGCGGTGGCCATCCTTGACACCAGGCGCGCTTTCGATGCCGCTGGACACGTCCACTGCCCACGGCAAGGTCGCCACGATCGCATCGAAGACGTTCTCCGGCGTCAAGCCACCGGCGATCATCATCGGCTTGCCCAGCATGCTCGGCATCCGGGACCAGTCGAACACCTTGCCGCTGCCCCCTTGATGCCCGGAAACGTGGCCATCGAACAGGAATCCGGCGGCACCCGGATAGCGCAGTTGCAGCGTTTGCGATGATTCAATGTCGGCCCCACCCATTGCCACTGCCTTCAACCACGGAACCCCGAAAGAACGACAGAACGCATCGTCCTCCTGTCCATGGAATTGAAGCAGGGTCGGACGCACCTGTCGCACCGCTTCACGGACTTCCTCGGCGGTGTTGTCCATGAACAAGGCGACTGCGTCCACCAGCGGCGCGAGAGCGATTCGCATCAAACGCGCTTCTTCGGGACGGATGCGGCGCGAAGTGCCATGCGCGAACACAAACCCCACCGCATCCACGCCAAGCTCGCTGGCCAGGCGGACGTCGCCGGCGCGTGTCATGCCGCAGAACTTGATGCGGGTGCGGTAGAGCGTCTTGTTGAGGCGCGGATTGATGCTGGGAGCGTCGACGGATGTGGTCACAATGTCACCTCGGCTGGCAACTGCCATTCTGGGGGATAGCGGGGCCCGACGAATACCAGTCCGTTCGACGGCGCTGTGGGCCCAGCAACACTGCGGTCGCGGCCATTCAGTAACTGCGCGATCCAGTCCTCCGACTGATCCCCCCGCCCGACAGGCAGCAGGCTACCCACGATGTTGCGCACCATGTGGTGCAGGAACGCATTGGCCTGCACATCGATTTCGACGATGTCCTCGTGGCGGGTGACGTGCAATGCGTGCACGCTGCGTCGCGGATGTGGCGCCTGGCAATGAACCGTGCGGAATGCCGAAAAGTCATGTTCGCCGACCAGCGCCTGCGCGGCGGCGTGCATGACGCTCGCATCCAGTGGTCGGCGCTCCCATGACAGGTATTGCCGCTGTAACGCCGGCCGTATGGGCCGGTTGAGGATGCGATAGCGATAACGGCGCGCACGCGCGCAGAAACGTGCATGGAAATCATTGGCGACTGGCACGCACCACAACGCACAGACCGCCGGTGGCAGGTGGGTGGTGCTGCCCAATATCCAGCTGCGCGGATCACGTGGCGCATCACTGTCGACATGCACCACCTGGCAAGCGGCATGCACCCCCGAGTCGGTGCGTCCCGCGCAGACCACCTCCAGCGGATGGCCAGCAACAAACGACAACGCCTCCTCAACCGCGGCTTGCACGGTGGGTTCGCGCCGAAGATCAGGCTCGCCACGCTTGTTCAGCCGCTGCCAGCCCGAAAATTCGCTGCCGTCGTATTCGACGCCCAGCGCATAGCGCACGCGCTTAGTCCTCGTTGTCGTCGAAGGGCATCACAGGTCGCGCAGCATGCGGGCGGCCGTTTCGCGGGCCGCCGGATCACGGCTGTCGAGTATCTGGAGCAGCAAGCTGCGTGCAGAGTCGTCATCGCCCACATCGAGCATCGCTTGCACCCGTTGCAACGGCGTCTGGCTGATAGCCGATGGATCTGGATTCTGGACATGTGCGTCGGTTGCATGCCATGTCGGCGCAGGAGTAACGGTGCCCAATGCACTCGACACGCGCCCGGCCGATGCCGTTTTCGCATCACGCAACGCCTCCATCGCGAGTACCTCATCTTCATCCACATCCAGGCCATGGGTCTTGGCCGGAATGCTGGCAGCAAGCGCTGCGGTATCGAAGGCACGCCGTGGCGTTCCCCCTACGGCCACCCGTCGGCGTCGGGTCACGAACCACCCAGCCAGGGCAAGAATGACCAGCGCCAGCCCACTCCACAACCAGGTATTCCCCCACTGCGCGGCCGGCTGTACAGGCGGCACAGGTTGCGTGGCGACAACGGTTGGTGGATTTGTTGTTGCGGTCTTGGCAGGCGCAGGCGGCGGTGACACAGACGCCTGGGCCCTGAGATTCGAGGTGGCCAGCGTCTGCTGAGCTGCGGCCAATGCACTGTTTTTCAGCGTAAGCAATTGTTGTTGCTGCTGCTGGAGCTTTTCAAGATCCGCCACGCGAGTCTTGAGTTCGTTGACCTCGGCATCGCGCGCGGCCAGGGTTTCCTTGGTTTCCTGCAGTTGCTGTCGCAGCATGTCGCCCTCGCCGCCGGCCTGGATGCCGGATTGTGTCGCCTGGTTGGCCGCGCCTGCCCGTTTACCATGCGAAGACGATGGCGGCATGATGTCCAGTCGCGCATCGCGGGTGCGCGCAACCGTTGTGTGTGTCGGCAGGGTGCGGGCTGGCACGTTGCGTGCCGGCGCCGTGACGACCGCTGTGCTTTTGGTCGGGGTTGCCCTCCCGGAGTCCGACGCGGCTTCGGATTGCAATGGCGTACGTTGCGCACCACGCCATTGCACGATCTGTGCATGCACGAGCGCAGCGGCTTCATTGGCGCTGTACTGCGCGAAATCGGAATGCTCCGGCACCTGCAGGATCGCACCGCGTTTCAGCAGGTTGACGTTGCCATTGATGAAAGCCTCGGGATTGGCACGCAACAGCGCCAACATGGTCTGCGCGGCGCTGTGTTCATGCGACGGGTCGATCCCCGCCGCGATTTGGCCGAGCGTATCTCCAGCTTTCACCGGGCCGTATTGACTAAGTGGTGGCGTTGCTAGCGGCACCGGAGCGGCTGCAACGGGTGATTCGGCAGGAACGGGTTCCGGGGTGGCAGGAGGAGTTGCCGAAGGAGTCGGCGGTGGGCTTGTTTCTGGCGGCGGCATCGATGGTGGGGCCGACGGCCGCGGGGCGACCGCCACCGGCATGGCGCCAGGCCGCACGATCGTGTTGGAGGGCGCGACCACCGGCGCCTGGATCGGCGGCTGCAGCGGGGCTGCCATCGTGCGTGGCGTATCAAGCAGCGCTGAATATTCCCGCACCAGCTTGCCCTGGCCCCAGTCGACTTCAATCAGGAATGTCAGCAACGGCTGCTGCACCGCCGCGGGACTGGTGATGCGGATGACCGGATGACCGCTGGTGTCCAGCGCCGGCTCGAAATGCAGCGTGGAGACAATCCCCTGCGGGGGTTCAAGCCCGATGCGGCTGAATGTCTCCGGCGAGGCCAGTTGCACCTGCAACCCCTGCAGCTCCAAGGGATCGGTGGAGATGATGGGGATTTCCGCCAGCAGCGGCTGTCCCGGCTGCGACTTGACCTGGATCTGCCCCAGCCCGAGCGCGGCGGCAGGTCCTGCGGCAACCGCCAACAATATGGCGAAGGCCGATGAAAGTGCGATTGGCAACCTGTTCACGTCCATCCCCGGAGCGTCCGCGCGATACGACGCGTGGCGCCGACTCTAGCCGCCCGCGCCCATTGACCGCAATGCTTCAACCTTCGGCTGCGACCAGTTCGGCGATCTGCACCGCATTGAGCGCCGCACCCTTGCGGATGTTGTCCGACACGATCCACAGGTTCAGCCCGCGCGGATGCGACAGGTCATCGCGGATACGGCCGACATACACGGGATCGCTCCCCGACGCATGTGTGACCGGCGTCGGATAGCCGCCATCAACGGGTTCATCGACCACTTCCACCCCCTGCGCGTGTTCCAGCAGGCTGCGGGCGTCGCTTGCCGACAACTTCTCGCGCGTCTCGATATTGACGACTTCGGCGTGGCCGTAGAACACCGGCACGCGGACCACCGTCGCATTGATGCGGATGCTCTCGTCCCTGAGGATCTTGCGGGTTTCCCAGACCAGCTTCATTTCCTCGGTCGTGTAACCGTTATCGGTGAACTCGCCGCCGTGTGGGATCACGTTAAAGGCGATCTGCACCGGATACACCTCGGGCTCAACGGGCTGGAAGTTGAGGAGTCCGGCGGTCTGCTTGCCGAGTTCCTCCAGGGCCCGCCGGCCGGTCCCCGACACCGACTGATACGTTGCGATGTTCAAGCGCTCGATTCCCGCTTTTTTGTGGATCGGGGCAAGCGCAACCACCAGTTGCATCGTCGAGCAGTTCGGATTCGCGATGATGCCGCGCGGTCGGTGTTTCGCAGCCTCCGGGTTGACCTCGGCCACCACGAGTGGCACGTCGTCGTCGCGACGGAACATGGACGAATTGTCGATCACAACCGCGCCTGCGGCGGCGAATTTCGGCGCGTATTGCTTTGAGATCGAACCGCCGGCAGAGAACAGCGCGATGTCGACTCCCGTGGGATCAAACGTCGCAAGGTCGTGCACGACGATGTCACGATTGCCGAACTTCACCTTTGCGCCCGCCGACCGTTCGCTCGCCAGGGCGACCAACTCACTGATCGGGAACCTGCGCTCGGCCAGTACCGACAACATCACTTCACCCACCGCGCCTGTCGCGCCAACCACTGCAACCTTGTATTGCCTGCTCATCTGACTCGAGTCCCGATTTATCGTGGATCCATTGTAGGAGCGGCTCAAGCCGCCAGTCGTTCCATGCGCGGATAAATCAAGAAGTCGCGGCCGTAGCCGCCCCTACAGGGATGGGGTTGCGGGAATGCGTGGCGACACATCACAGACGTCACCGCATTGCGCACGATGGCGCAATGCATGATCCATCAACACCAGCGCCAGCATCGCTTCGCAGATCGGAGTGGCGCGAATACCGACGCAGGGATCGTGGCGCCCGGTGGTGACGATTTCAACCTCATCACCATGCACATCCAACCCGCGCGCGGGGAGGCGCAGGCTCGAGGTCGGTTTGAAAGCCACCGACACCACGACGTCCTGCCCGCTGCTGATGCCGCCAAGGATGCCGCCGGCATGGTTGGACAGGAATCCCGCACGCGTCGCTTCATCGCGATGCTCTCTACCCTTTTGCATGACGGCGACGAATCCATCGCCGATCTCGACGCCTTTCACGGCGTTGATCGACATCATCGCGGCGGCAAGTTCGGCATCGAGCTTTCCATACACCGGCTCCCCCCATCCCGGCGGCACTCCGGTAGCGATCGCGGTCACTTTGGCACCCACGGAATCGCCGGATTTGCGCAGCGCATCCATGTAGCTTTCCAGCGCGGGGACCTGGGCAGCATCAGGCCAAAAGAACGGATTGTCTTCGACCACTGCAAGATCAAAGTTTTCCGGCAACACGTCCCCGATCTGCGAGAGATAGCCGCGCACCTGCACATCGAACGTTTGGGCAAGCCACTTCTTTGCGATCACCGCGGCTGCGACGCGCATGGTGGTCTCGCGCGCCGATGATCGGCCACCACCACGAGGGTCGCGGATTCCGTATTTGTGCCAGTACGTGTAGTCGGCATGCCCCGGGCGAAACTGCTCGGTGATCCGGTTGTAATCCTTGCTGCGCGCGTCGGTGTTGCGGATCAGCAGCGCGATGGGCGTACCGGTGGTGATGCCTTCATAGACACCGGAGAGGATTTCGATCGCGTCGGCTTCATGGCGCGCGGATGTGTGCCGCGATTTTCCGGTCGAACGACGCACAAGGTCATGCGTGAAATCATCAACGGCAATTGCAATCCCCGGCGGGCAGCCATCGACGACGCACCCGATCGCCGGGCCGTGCGATTCACCGAACGTGGTGACGCGGAACAGCTGGCCGAAGGTATTCAGGGCCGCTTGTCCGCCAGCTTCTTGATGCGCGCATTGTGTGTAACCAGGTCATGGCGCTCGGCAACGAAGATGCCCATCTGCCCAACCTTGAACTCGACCCACGCCAGCGGCAATTCCGGCAACAGCTTCACCAGCGCCTGCTCCGCCTCACCGACTTCGCAGACCAGGATGCCGTCTTCAGTCAGGTGCAGCGGCGCGTCGCGCAGGATCTTCAACGCAAGATCGAGGCCATCGTTGCCTGCACGCAGGCCCAGTTCTGGCTCGTACGAGTACTCGCGGGGCAGCGCATCGGTTTCAGCATTGGTGACATACGGCGGATTGCTGACGATCAGGTCGTAATGCTCACCCTGCAGCTTGGAGAACAGGTCCGACTTCAGCAGTCGGACATTGTCGGCATGCAGGCGCGACTGGTTCTCCCGCGCCAGCGCCAGCGCGTCATCGCTGAGGTCGGCTCCGTCGACATGCCAATCCGGATTGAAACGCGCCGTCGCGATCGCGATGCAGCCCGAACCGGTGCACAGGTCCAGCACGCGTCGCACCTCGCGATCGCCCAGCCACGGCTGGAACCCGCATTCGATCAGTTCCGCGATCGGCGAGCGCGGGACCAGCCCACGCGGATCGCTCTTGAAACTCAGGCCTGCGAACCAGGCCTCACCGGTGATGTACGCCGCAGGCATGCGCTCCTCGATCCGGCGCAGGAACAACCCGAGCACATCCTCCTTCTCCGCCAGCGTCACCCGCGCCTGGCCGTAGGCCGGGCCGATGTCGTGCGGCAAATGCAAGGCATGCAACGTCAACTGCGTGGCTTCATCGATCGCATTGTCGAAACTGTGGCCAAACGTCAGGCCCGCCGCGTTGAAGCGGCTGGCCCCGTAGCGGATCAGGTCGATGATCGTTTCGAGCTCATTGGTCATGCGCAGTCGGACATGCTGGTGGCGTCAGGATGAAGACGAAGGATTATAACGATGCCGCCCCGGTATCATGATTGCACGCCTCACGCAGCGAGCCGCCATGTTCAACCGCACCACGGGTTTCATCCTGATTGCCGCGCTCGCTGCGGGATTGGGCCTTTGGGCCGCGCAGCACTGGTTGGTGCCGTCGATCCCAGCGGCTCCGCCACTCCAGGTGGTGCGCTTGTTCGACCACCCCCGCGCATTGCCGCCATTCTCGCTGGAGCAATCCGATCACACCCAACTCGTGCCGGGCGAGTTGAAAGGCCATTGGACGCTGGTCTTCCTGGGCTTCACGCACTGCCCGGATGTCTGTCCGACCACGCTTGCGCAGCTGGCGAAGGCACAGAAAGAATGGGCCCGTTTACCGGATTCCACGCGCCCGCGCGTGCTGTTCGTGTCGGTCGACCCGGACCGCGATACGCCCGATGCCGTCGGCGAATATGCGCACGCCTTCCATCCCGACACTTTGGCCGCGACCGGGACTGTCCCCGAGCTCGAAGCCCTCGCGCGATCACTCTCGCTGGTCTTCATGAAAGTCCCCGCACCGGCCGGCGCGCCTGCGAACCAATACACCATCGATCATTCAGCTGCGCTCGCACTGTTGGATCCGCAGGCGCGCATGGCCGGGATGATTCCGCCACCAGTGGACGCAAAAGCGATTGCCGCGGATCTCCTGGTGCTGGCGCAAGGTTCATCGAAATGAGTCTCCTTACGCGATTGACCTACGTGATGCCCCACCGTGCGCTGTCGACACTGGCGCGCCAGCTTGCACATTCGAACCATCCAGGGTTGAGCGCACGCCTGATCGACCATGTGCTGGGCAGGTTCGATGTCGATCTGTCCGAGGCGCATGAGCCTGATCCGCGCGCGTACCCGTCGTTCAATGCATTTTTCACGCGTGGCCTTAAGCCTGGCGCACGCATTCCGGATCCTGACCCCTCGGCGTTGCTCATGCCTGCCGACGGCACGGTCAGCCAGTGCGGATCGATCGCTGACGGCCGCATCTTCCAGGCCAAGGGCCACTCGTTCACGGTCGCCGAATTACTGGCCGACGACGATGCAGCGGCATCATTTGCCGATGGTCTGTTCGCGACGGTGTATCTCTCGCCCAAGGACTACCACCGCGTGCACATGCCCTGGACCGGAACCCTGCGCGAAACCGTGCATGTGCCCGGGCGACTTTTCAGCGTCGGCCCGGATGCGGTGCGCCTGGTGCCACGACTGTTCGCGCGCAACGAGCGCCTGGTGTGTCACTTCGATACCGATTTCGGCCCGATGACGCTGGTGCTGGTTGGCGCGATGCTGGTGTCGGGCGTGGAAACCGTCTGGAGCGGGATTGAAATCCCCCGCTACGGCGATGCCATCACGGTCAAGGATTATCGCGGCGCAAACATCACCATCGAGCGCTTCGCCGAGATGGGTCGCTTCAACTTCGGCTCCACGGTCATCGTGCTACTGCCAAAAGGCGTTGCTAGATTGGCGAGTGGCTTGGACGCGGAAACGCCAGTGCGATTGGGCGAGAAATTGGCGACCCTTTCGCAGGATGCAACTCACTCCTTGCAGCCTTCCAGCCTCAATCGCTGGTTGGGCCGGATGCTGTAAGCCGGTCCGCTGACGTTGTTGGCTCCGGCGAGCACGCGCATGTCGCACTGGAATTTCTGCGCGATCGAAGTGAGCGTTTCACCACGTTGCACGATGTAATTGCGCAGCCTTTGCGGCCCGGATGCTGCCGATACCTTGGACGGGATTCCTGTGGCAATGGTGGTCGGCACGCCAGTAGCAATCGTTCCGACCGACGAACCCGTCAAGTTTAGCGGCGTGTTCGGGACGGGGCGTACGATCGCCATGTTTGGATCACTGTGGACCAGTTGCGCGGCCAGTTCCGCGCGCGGACCCTGCAGGCAATAGCGGCCGTACAGGCCGACGATTTTGGTGGAAGCATTCAATGTGGTGCCGGCCGGAATAAAGCTGTCGGCTTCGTAACGAGGATTGAGGTTGCGCAGCGGCCGCATGTATCCTTCGCGCACGCCACGATTGCCCAGGCAGATCGCCAGTTCGTAGATCGACGTCGGTTTCGCCAGGTGCAGCGGCGCGGGCTTGAAGTCGACATCCGGAAAGCTCAAGCCGTATTGGCGCGGATGCAGGAACAGCCATGCCGCGGCAATGACCATCGGCACGTAATCCTGGGTTTCGGCCGGGAACTGGTTATAGATGTCGGCATCCCAGAAGCCTCGCCCCCCGGCACCCTGGTACACGCGCAGGGCGCGCCCCTCGCCGCCGTTGTACGCAGCCAGCGACAACTCGATGCTGCGGTTGAGCTGGCCCATGCGCTCATTGAGATAACTGGCACTCGCCTCGGCCGAGGCGCGCGGATCGTAGCGGGTATCAAAACCGGTGCCGTCCGGCCCCAGCCCGAACCGCTTGCCAGTGGCATACATGAACTGCATCAGTCCGGCTGCACCCGCACGTGACGTCGCATGCACCTTGCCGTTGGACTCCTTCGCCAGGATCCCGAACAGCAATGCTTCCGGCAGGCCTGCACGCTGGTACGAAGGCCACATCAAGTCACGCATGTACTCGTAATTCTCGTAACTCTGGAGCAACGGACCGCGCAGGTCGGTCAGCCAGCGGCGTATCCCGGCTTGCACCGCGGGGTTGTACTGCACCATCGAGTCGAAGCGGTGAGGGCCATCGTTCAGCAGGCTGGCAGCCTGGGCAGCCTGTGGAACCGCCGCGTTGAAGGCGACAGCCCCGTCGTGATCGGGATCAGGATCGTTGGGATCGATTTCGGCACCACCTGCTCCCGGTCCTTCGCTGTCCGCACTGAGTTTCAGCAGGCGTTTGTAGGTGGCCAACAGCGTGGACACCTGGCATCCGCGTTGTTTGCCGCAGGCATCGACGGCGTCCTCCATGTCCTCCAGCGCAGCATCGCTTTCCTTGCGACCATCAGGATCGTTATTTCCGATCTTGACCAGCGCCTGTCGATAGCGCGCCTCGGCCCTGGCCATCGCGTCGATGCTGGCCTGATCGCGTCGTGACGCAGCGGCGACATCCGTGACAACGCTCGACAACACCA
The DNA here is from genome assembly GCA_038235185.1 of Lysobacterales bacterium. Classification (GTDB taxonomy): domain Bacteria; phylum Pseudomonadota; class Gammaproteobacteria; order Xanthomonadales; family Xanthomonadaceae; genus Cognatiluteimonas. Next base: position 21,225 of record JBBSUF010000013.1, on the reverse strand, counting down.
GGGCGAATAACAGCGCACAAAGCTTCAAGGGAGCATGACTGGAAGGCTTGAAGGGCGACACAACGACAGGTGCATTCATCAATGGCGGCGTGGGTGAGGGTCATGCAGGGTAGTCCTGCGAGGACATGCGGGGCAACCGGCAAGTGCTGAATTGGGTACGCGATCAAGTTGCAGGATCCCTCTCCAGGCGAAAGCAATAACCTGCAGAATTCGCTGCTCAATTCGGGATTCGTGGCGTTTCCGGCGCTCTCTAATTTCGGCAATAAACAGCCGATTGCATCGCAGGGGCATAGAATCGGGACAACTTCCGGAAAGACGCACACATGAACCCCATACTCGTCGGCAAGGCCATCACCACGCCGCAGTCCGGAAACGTCTACCTGCTGCCGCAATACGGCAACCGCCACGGACTGGTCGCCGGCGCCACCGGTACCGGAAAGACGGTGACACTGATGACGTTGGCCGAAGGGTTTTCCAGGCTCGGCGTGCCGGTGTTCCTGGCGGACGTAAAAGGCGACGTTGCCGGCCTGGCCGTCGCCGGTGCGCCCAGTGACAAGCTGCAGGCGCGCATTGCCGAGATCGGTGTCGCCAATTACGTCAACGAAGGCAACCCGACGATCTTCTGGGACCTGTACGGCAAGTTCGGCCATCCCGTGCGGGCAACGGTAAGCGAAATCGGCCCGACACTGCTCGGCCGCATCCTGGAGCTCAACGACATCCAGGAAGGTGTGCTGGAGATCGTATTCAAGCTGGCCGACGACAACGGCTGGCTGCTGCTCGACATGGCCGACATGCGCACGCTGCTGACCTACGTGTCCGACAATCGCAAGGATATTTCGGCGAAGTACGGTCTCGTCAGCACGCAATCGATCGCCGCGATCCAGCGCGGGTTGCTGCAGCTGGGACAACAAGGTGGCGATGCGTTTTTCGGCGAACCGGCGCTGGAACTCATCGATCTCATGCGCACCACCCAGGACGGGCGCGGCGTCGTCAGCATCCTGGCCGCCGACCAGCTGATCCTCAAGCCCCGGTTGTATTCGAGTTTCCTGCTGTGGCTGCTGTCGGAACTGTTCGAGAAGCTGCCGGAAGTCGGCGACCTGGACAAACCCAAGCTGGTGTTCGTGTTCGACGAGGCGCACCTGCTGTTCGACGACGCACCGCCGGCATTGCAGCAGCGCATCGAACAGGTCGTCAGGTTGATCCGCTCCAAGGGCGTCGGCGTGTATTTCTGCTCACAGTTTCCCGATGACGTACCCGACAACATTCTTGGCCAACTCGGCAATCGGGTGCAGCATGCGTTGCGCGCATTCACGCCGCGCGACCAGAAGGCAGTCAAGACCGCGGCGGAAACTTTCGTGCCCAATCCGCACCTGGATGTGGCGTCCGCCATTTCGCAACTCGGCGTCGGTGAAGCGCTGGTATCGATGTTGCTGGACAAAGGCATACCGATGCCGGTCGAGCGCACCCTGATCGCGCCGCCGCGTTGCCGCATGGGCGCGATCACCGACGCCGAACGTGCGCAGGTGCGCGCCGGCAGTCCCGTCGGCGGCAAATACGATGTGACGGTCGATCGTGTGTCGGCAACGGAAATGCTCGCCAAACGCACCGAAGCCGCGACCGTGCAGGCCGGCGCGCCACCGGTGGTCGCTGCGGGCGCAGCGACAGGTGGCTTCGGGCAATCCGTGAAGGATGCGATGTTCGGCACTAGTCGCCGCCAGGGCATGGTGGAATCGATGGCCAAGCAGGCCGCGCGCACGGTGGGCAGCCAGGTGGGCCGCCAGATCCTGCGCGGCGTGCTCGGCGGCATCTTTGGCGGAAAGCGCTGACACGCCCATCCCGCCGAGTCTGGTGATGAGCTGACGCGCGATCGCAGTGCGGTTCGATCAACCAGGCCCTCACTGACCGGTCTCCATCGGATCAGTCGTTACGGATCATGCATGGCTTGGGGATGTGGGCTGTGTCCATCGCCTCTTTGGCCGGAGAGGCGAAGCGCCGCCTTACCGGCCATTGCGCCGATGGCGCCTGGAGATCCAAATGTCAATTTCCACCCGGGTTCTTTTTGTAGCTTTGGTTTCGTGCCTCCTCACCTTGCCGGGGATGGCGTCCGCGCAGGATGCGACGCATCGGGCGCTGATCAGCATCTACCACGCCGCGCCGGGCAAGCAGCTGGACCTGCTCAAATGGTTTGCCGCACGCGAATCCGTCGACAGGGAAGCGGGGGTCGCCCCCACCCAGGTTTATGCCCACGTCGATGGTGATAGCTGGGACTACTTGGCGATCAGTCCGGACCTCGACGAGGCGACATCGGCGCGAATTGATGCACTCGTGCGCAAGCACGGCATGACCGCTGGGCCGAAGGCGTCGCTTGAAATCAGGACGATGATCCTGTCGCACACCGACACGTACGTGGTCGGGCCTTACTCCGCCAGCGAGCTGGTCGACCGTTACAGCAAGCCTTGAGTTCAGCGGCCTGATTCTGCGATAACGGCGGCCCCAACCCGCCGTTGTCGCAATGACTCGCTGGCGTCCGCCTCCTGAAAACAGCACGGCACTGATCACGCCGCAAGGCCATGCCCGCCTGAAGGCCGAGCTGGACGACTTGTGGCGCGTCCGGCGCCCGGATGTCGTCAAGGCCCTCGCCGCCGCCGCGGCCGAGGGTGACCGCTCGGAAAACGCCGAGTACACCTATCGCAAGAAGCAGCTCGGCGAAATCGATCGTCGCGTGCGCTACCTCAGCAAACGCCTGGAAAGCTTGCGCATCGTCGACGCCAATCCAACGGATCCTACGGCGGTGTTCTTCGGTGCGACAGTCGACGTGGAAAACATCGCCAATGGCCAGACCCGGCGCTATCGCATCGTTGGCCCGGACGAAACCGACGCGAAACTTGGCTGGATCAGCATTGATTCCCCGTTGGCGCGGGCAATGCTCAAAAAGCATGTCGACGATTCGTTCGACGTCACCCTCCCCGACGGCGGCGTGCGCCTGCTGGTGCGCGCGCTGCATTACGCTGACGCGGCAGATCAGGCTGGCGAAGGGTTGAGGTAGCATCATCGGCGTATCGCGCTTTATCGCGCACGCTAGGATTCCCCCCAATGCAGGACACGCCCAAGCAGTATTCCTGGCTGGCCAACCAACCGATCCGTCGCAAACTGATCCTCGCCTTCGACCTGGTGCTCGGGCTATTCGTGCTGTCGAGCTATGGCAGCTTCAAGATCCTGGCCATTCGATCTGCGGCCAGCCAGTGGACCTTGCACAGCTACTCGGTCGTCCACGAGGCGCTGAACGCCGAGCTCGCCTTCCGCGAGCAGCAGGTCGGCTTCAGGGGTTATCTGCTCACCTCAGCGCCGTCGCAGCGCCAGCTCTACGATTCGGCCGGTCAGGATCTTGATGGAAATATTTCCCGATTGCGCCTGTTGACCTCTGACAATCCGGCACAGCAGGCGCGTTTGCAGCAGCTCGCCAACGCCGTTCACGACTGGCGCGTGGAGACCATGGCGGACATGGCGCAGTTCCAGAGCACCCGGGCCACACAAACACAAGCCGGAAACGCTGGCACCATCGCATTTCTGAGCGGGGTTGAGCCGGAGCTTAACCAAGTCCATCGAGCGTTCGACGACGTGGAAACAACTGAGCGCAGATTGCTCGCAAGTCGCAACACTGCACTCGAACGCAGCGTCTCGTTTTCAAAAATATTCCTCCTCACCTCACTGCTGCTCGGCGTCGCAATCGGGCTGATTGCGATCTATTACGCCGAAAGGCTGGTGGCGTTGCCGATCAGGCAGATGGTCGCGCTGATGACGCGGCTGGCCGAAGGCGATCACGGCATCAAAGTGACCCGGCTCGGGCGCAAGGATGAAGTCGGCGCGATTGCGCGCGCATTGCGGGTATTCAAGCACAGCGCCATCGAGACAGAACAACACACATGGGTAAAGACCGCGGTCGCCGACATCTCGCAGCGCCTGCAGACCGCGGCGTCGATCCCAGGTTTCGCAGACGCGCTCACTGCAGAACTCGCGCCGCGCATCCAGGCTGGCGTTGCCGCGTTCCACGTTCCACGCGAGCAAGGTACAGGCCTCAAGCAGGCAGGCGGTTATGGGCTCCAGGCCAATGACCCGAATGCCCCGGCCCCCGTGACAGGGCGTGGCCTTGTTGAGCAGTGCGCGCTCGAGCGCAAGCCAATCACGTTGACGGCGATCCCGGACGATTATCTGCACGTGCAATCCGGCCTCGGCGAATCCGCACCCAAGGTGATCACGCTGCTGCCGGTGCAAACCCACAACGTGTTGATGGGAGTATTGGAGTTTGGCAGTTTCGAGTCGCCGAACCAGGCGCAGCAGGCATTGCTGTCGGACATTTTGCCGGTTGCAGCGCTGTCCCTGGAGAACCTGCAGAACGCGCTGCACACCACCCAGCTACTGGGCGAAACCCAGCGACAAGCCGAAGCACTGCGCGTCCAGCAGGAAGAGTTGCGATCAAGCAACGAGGAGCTGCATTCCCAGGCCCTGGAGCTGCAGCGGCAATCCGATCGCCTGCGCACTTCGGAAGAAGAGTTACGCCAACAGAGCGAAGAGCTGCAAGCGAGCAACGAGGAACTTCGCCAGAGAGGCGACATCCTCAACGAGCAGAAGCGGTCGCTGGAAGTCCTGCAACGCGAGACGCTGGATAAGGCAGGGGAAATCGCACGCGCCAGCCAGTACAAGTCCGACTTCCTGGCCAACATGTCGCACGAACTGCGCACCCCGCTCAACAGCCTGCTGATCCTCTCCCGCAGCCTGGCGGACAACGACGATGGCAACCTGTCTGCAGACGAGATCGAATCCGCCCAGGTCATCCACGAAAGCGGATCGAACCTGCTTCAACTGATCAACGACATCCTCGACCTCTCCAAAGTCGAGGCCGGCAAGATGGAGCTGGTGCTCGACGATTTCGCGCTGGACGACCTGACAGCCAACCTGTCTCGCAACTTCCGCCACATGGCCGCTGAAAAAGGCCTGCAACTGGAGATCTCCACCAATCCGGACCTGCCACCCACGCTGCGCAACGATCGCACGCGGATCGGACAAGTACTCAGCAACCTGCTCAGCAATGCGATCAAGTTCACCAGCCAAGGATCGGTGCGGGTGCATGTCAGCCGTCCGGATACGGACACCGCACTGCCGGAGGGAATGCAGGCGGCGCATACGATTGCCATTGCAGTCAGCGATACCGGTATCGGCATTGCTGATGACAAGCTTGACCGAGTCTTCCAGGCCTTCGAACAAGCCGATGCCGGCACCAGCCGCCATTACGGCGGGACCGGGCTTGGATTGACGATCTCGCGCAGCATCGCGCGATTGCTTGGCGGTGATATTTCGTTGCGCAGCGAAGTCGGTGCCGGCAGCACGTTTACCTTGCTGGTGCGGGACCGCATCGAGGGCGATGTAGACTCCACGGCCGCCCTGACGCCGTCCAGGGTTTCGGTGCATACCCCGCGCATCGCCACGACCCCGGCACTGGCAATCGCCGACGACCGCGACGCGCTGCAGATGGTAGGCCCCGGGAAATCCACACCCGCCAACATTCCGACGATCCTCATCGTTGAGGATGATCCAGCGTTCGCCCGCATCCTGGCCGACATGATCCATCGCAAGGGTTATCGCGTGCTCGCTGCCGCCAATGGCGAAGACGGCATTGAACTGGCCCGCCGTTACCAGCCCAGCGGCATCCTGCTCGATGTGATCCTACCCGGCGCCGACGGCTGGACTGTCATCGACGCATTGAAGGCCGATGCATCCACGCGACACATCCCGGTGCATTTCATTTCCGCGGTCGACGAAACCGCGCGTGCTCGCGACCTGGGCGCCGTGGGATTCCTGACCAAGCCGGTGACGCGCGATGCAATCGTCGGCGCGTTCGATCGCCTCCTGCATTTCACCACCGGTGCCACCCGCCGCGTGCTGGTCGTCGATGACGACAGCGCCGCGCGCCTGGCCGTGCGCAAGCTCATCGCCAGCGACAGTGTCGCCATCACGGAGGCGGATTCCGGAGAAGCAGCGTTGGAGGCAATGGAAACCGCCACGTTCGACTGCGTCGTTCTCGACCTGGGGCTGCCAGGGATGTCGGGCTTCGAGTTCCTGGATCGCATCGGCCGGTTTGATGCTGCCCCGCCCGTGGTCGTGTACTCCGGTCGCGAGCTCAGCCGCGAGGAAAGCCTGCAGTTGCGCCAGTACACCGACAGCATCGTGATCAAGGGCGCCATGTCGCCTGAACGACTACTCGACGAGGTCAGCCTGTTCCTGCACAGCATGCGCACCCAGCCCGGCGCATCCGGTCGCGATGCCTCACAACAAAGCGCATCTGGACGAGGACAAGACAACGCATTGCAAGGACGCAAAATACTGTTGGTCGACGACGACATGCGCAATCTCTATGCATTGTCCAAGGTGCTTCGCAGCAAGGGCCTGGACGTCGTACTCGCGCAGGATGGCCCCAAGGCACTGGCGATCATCGACGGAAACCCGGCGCTCGAACTGGTGCTGATGGACATCATGATGCCCGGAATGGACGGGCTGGAAGCCATGCGGCGCATCCGCTTGCAACCCCGACACGCGCAGCTGCCGATCATCGCGCTGACTGCCAAGGCGATGCGTGGGGATCGCGAGCAATGTCTGGAAGCTGGCGCCAGCGACTACCTGACAAAACCCATTGATGTCGACAAGCTGCTGTCGATGATGCGGGTCTGGCTCCAGGGGTGAGCGATGTCTGATCCCGACATCCAGGACATCGAACTGAACCTGTTCGCGCGTGGGTTGCAGCTGCGTCACGGCCATGACTTCACCTTGTACTCTCCTGCGTCATTCCAGAGACGCGTGCTGGCATTGGTGGAGAACGGTGGCTTCGATTCCATCGGCGCCCTCACCGCACGCATGCTCCGCGATGCCGACTACCTGCCGCAGATCCTCGCTGGCCTCTCGGTGCCGGTGTCGGAAATGTTCCGGGATCCCCCGGTGTTCGCCGTGCTGCGTGAACGCGTGCTACCGATGTTGGCCTCGTATCCGCAGATCAACATCTGGCAGGCGGGTTGCGCGTTCGGCCAGGAAACCTATTCGCTGGCGATCCTGCTCCAGGAAGCAGGTCTGTACGAACGCTGCCGTATCTTCGCCACCGATTTCAGCGACATCGCGCTGGATCGTGCGCGCGAGGCCATCTATCCGGCACGCGACGCGCGCCTGTATTCGCAGAACTACCTTGCCGCAGGGGGTCAGCACTCGCTGTCGGATTACTATCACGCGCGTTACGACCACATCAAAATCGACCAGGGCCTGCAGCGAAACGTCACCTTCCTCAACCATAACCTGGCCTGCGACGGCGTGTTCTGCGAAGCGCACTTGGTGGTATGCAGAAACGTACTGATCTACTTCAACGATGCGCTGCAGGAACGCGCCCTCGGCCTTGTTCGCGACAGCCTGGTCCGCCAAGGCTTCCTGTGCCTGGGCAATCGCGAAAGCCTCGACAACGCGCCATCGCGACGGGATTTCGAGTCGATCGATGCCAGCGCACGCATCTACCGTCTGGCGCCGGGGACGCAATGAGCATTCCTCGTTGCAAGATGGTGGTGATCGGTTGCTCCGCCGGTGGTTTGCAGGCGTTGCAGATCCTGATTCCAGATTTGTCCGTCGACTTGGCCGCGCCTGTGATCGTGGTCTGCCATACCGCCGGCGAAATCGGCACGTTGTGCGACCTGATCGGCCGCAAGTCCGCACTGCCCGTGCGCGAGGCACGCGAACGCATGCAGGCTCTACCCGGCGTCGTCTACGTGGCGCCGTCCGACTACCACCTCCTGATGGAACCGGACGTGCGTTTTTCGCTCTCGGTCGATGCTCGCGTGACGTATTCACGTCCCTCGATCGATGTGTTGTTCGAATCCGCCGCCAGCGCATGTGGTCCGGCGGTGGCCGGCATCATCCTCACCGGCGGCAACAATGACGGAGCTGCAGGACTCAAACGCATCCGTGACGCCGGTGGGCTCGGAATTGTCCAGCGACCTGACAGCGCCGAAGTCGCCAGCATGCCTGCCGCAGCGTTGGAGCTTGCCGGCGCCGACTATTGCCTGACCCTGGCCGAGATCGGTCCACTCCTGAATTCTCTATGCATGCCTTGACCCAAACCGAGCCAACACCACCGAAGATCCTGGTCGTGGACGACGTCTCCGCCAATCGCGTGGCAATGCGTCGATTGCTGGCCAAGGTCGATGCCCAGGTGCTTGAGGTCGACTCCGGCAACGCCGCGCTTGCGGCATGCCTGGACCACGAATTCGCGTTGATCCTCCTCGACGTCAACATGCCGGGCATGGACGGCTTCGAGGTCGCGCAACTGCTGGCGGAAAACGACAACGCGCGCGGCACTCCGATCATCTTCGTCACCGCCGCCTATGCCGACGACTCACATCGCATGCGTGGCTACGAATCGGGCGCCGTGGATTACATCGAAAAACCCGTGAACGAGCCGATCCTGCTGTCCAAGGTGCGGGTATTCCTGGAACTATCGCGTAGCAGGACGCAGCTTGAATTCGCGCTGGACGAACTGTCGCAGCAGAATGCGCGCCTGCAGGTCGAAATCGCCGAACGCCATCACGCCGAAGCGCGTGTGCGGCACACCGCGATGCACGACCCACTGACGGGAATCCCAAACCGATTGATGTTCATGGAGCGACTGGACAGGGCGATCTCGAGGGCTTCGCGCAAACATGGTTCATTCGCACTTGCCTATCTCGACATCGACGGCTTCAAGCCGGTCAACGATACCTACGGGCATCAGGTTGGCGATCAGCTCCTGGTCGATATCTCCAAACGCCTGACCGATCGGCTGCGTGGCGCAGATACCGTCGCACGACTTGGTGGTGACGAATTCGGCTTGATCCTCGACGAGATGGGCGATGCGCAGGTTGCGTTACGAGTGGCGCAGTCGTTGGTGGCCAGCCTGCAGGCACCTTTCGTATTGCGTGGCGACGATGGCGATATCAATGTCGAAATCAGTGCCAGCGTCGGCCTGGCGATGTATCCAGACCACGCGGACAAGCCCGATGCGCTGATCCATGCTGCCGACGAGGCGATGTATCGAATCAAGCGCGGCGGCCGCAACGGGTGTTGCGTGGCGGGTCAGTGACGCAAGCGTGAGACTTGCGGCGGCTCCGATCTGCCCTGCACTTGCCGGAACGGCATGCTACGAAATCGTAGCCAGATTCCACCAGGACGATGCTTGTGACTATGCGTCGAGCGACGGCGTACCCGAATCACCCTCGTCTTCAGGCCGGCACTCCCGCGCCTTCGTCGCCAACGCCTCGTAGCGCTGCTGGAAGTCCTGCAGGTCTGCTTCCTCAAGCTCCTCCAGGTCCAGCAAGGAATTATGCGCACCGTGCGTGGCGCGAATAAGCTCGTCCAGCTTGATCTGCAACGCCTGGGTATCGCGGTTCTGTGTGTTCTGGATCAGGAACACCATCAGGAAGGTGATGATCGTGGTGCCGGTGTTGATGACCAGCTGCCACGTGTTGCTGAAGGCGAAGATTGGGCCAGTGACGATCCACGCCAACACCACGCCCACGGCCAACATGAAACAGAGCGGACGGCCAGTGAAACGGGACGCCGCTTTCGCCATCCGGGTAAACCAGCCGACAGTGCGCATTTCGGTCTTGTATTCCCAGCGTCGCAACGATGATCGGATTGTGCACGAACTCCAGGTGATGCGCAGGCTGCAGGGACTCAGATCCCGCCGTACCAGTCGTAACCCTGGTCTTCCCAGTAGCCTCCCTTGCCGGCAGCCAATTCCTTATATCCGTCAACAAGTTCAATGAGCTTGACGTACTTGGGCTGCTTGTAACCCAGCTTGCGTTCGATCCGCATGCGCACTGGCGCGCCGTTCGAAACCGGAATCGGTGACCCGTTGAGGCTGTGCGCAAGGATGGTCTGCGGGTGGTACGCATCGACCAGGTCGATGCTTTCGTAGTAGCGGGAACCATCGCCTGTCAGATCGTCAAAGCAATGGAAAACAACGTAACGTGCGGCCGGCTTCACGCCTGCAAGATCAATCAATCGCGACAACGGTACCCCGCTCCACTTGCCGATGACACTCCAGCCTTCAACACAGTCGTGTCGCGTGACCTGGGTGCGGGCCGGCATTGCCCGCAACGCATCCAGCGAAAATTCCTGGGGACGTTCGACCAGTCCGGCGACCTGCAATCGATAGTTGCTGAAGTTGCCTGCCTTGAGTGCAAGATATTCCGGCGTCTGGGGGTTGATCGAACCGTTCGGTCGGAACACCGGCGAGATCATTGATTCGGGATATTCAATCGCCAACCGGTTGCCAGTCAATGCGCGTTGCAGGCGCTGGCTGAGCGGTTCGGCGACTCCAAGCGCGTCGACGAAACGCGGGTTGTTGGACAGCGCATCGCAACCTGCCAGCAGGCTGGCGCCAGTACCGGCGATGGCAGCCTGCAACAACCGGCGACGCGAGATGATCAGTCGATCATTCATGGCGATCCACTCCATTGCCCGGCGTTGTCGTTTCGTTCGAATCCGGGTAACGCACCCGGAAGCGCCCGCTGATCATCGAGCGCATCTCATTGATCGGCCCGGCGTAAATGACCATCAGAACGTGCACCAGGGTGAACAACACGAACAGCGACATCACGATGAAATGAATGCTTCGCGCTGATTGACGACCGCCTACCAATTGCAACCACCAGCCAAGAACGCTGGCCATCTGGGGCGACAGTGCCAGGCCATTGATGATCGCAAGTGGCGCCAGCACGAAGATCACCCCCAGATACGACAACTTCTGTAGTGGGTTGTAACGCACCGCGTCCTCGCCGACGGGATGGTGGAATGTCAGGTGATCGAGGATTGATTTTCCGATCCCGTGCCAGTCGCGGCGTTGCATCGCTAGATCGCGCGTCATGTGTCGGGAGACCATCGACCACAGCAGGTAAACCACGCCATTGATCACCCACAACCAGGCAAAGAAGAAATGCCAGCGACGCCCGAGTGCCAGCGACTGCGGCCCGGGAATCGTCGCCCATGTGGGGAATCCGCGCTGAAGCCGCATGCCTGCCGCGTTTTTCGATACACCCAGGACACCCGTGGTGTCGAATTGGCTGTCACCAATCGTAGTGATGCCGTGCGCCTTGCCGTTGGCTCCCCGGCGCGACTCCGTGGCAAAGGCGGGAGCATCAAAATGCGAAGTCGCCCCCCAATACAGCGCCGGATGTGCATTGAAGATCTGCAACCCGCTGCCGACCAGCACCACCATGCATATCAGGTTGATCCAGTGCATCACCCGCAGCGGCAGTCGATGGCGCAGTACCGTGCGCCATTCGCCACGGCTCTTGGCGACCTCCACTGCATCACTTGATTTCGCCGACATGTGCAACTTCCTCCGCCCATCGCAGGGTACGCCCCTGACCGGAGCATTCAACTCTCAGAGGCGTCAGGCGGTGGAAACGGTGCGTCGTCGATGGAGTTCCAGAGTGTTTTGTTTTCGCTCAACAGTCAGTGCGATCCCTGGCCGCCCGAACGATAGCCCTTCAGCATCGCTTGAAACGCGGGCAATGCCGCATCATGGGATGCCTTGTCGCGGGCGCTCAGCGTAAAGATCACGTAGTCGCTGCCTTCGCGATCGTATGCAATCGTCTGCCATTGACCCTTGCCACCAGGAGCCGGCATCAGCCGCGCCGTTGGCAGCATCCGGCCATCGCCATTGGGTGACGTCAGGCCGCTCTGGATGCCCAGACCAGCATATTGCCGCCTGAACTCCCCCAGATCACTGGCCATGAACGTCGCCAGGTCACCTCTTCCATTCACCGGGATGGCCTTGGCGTACAGCACCGCTGCTGCATTTCGGAAATCGGTGCTCGCGGGTACAAACACATTGGCCTGGTAATGCGCACTAGCAATGTCGGCATGGTGCCAGCCCGTCGGTGGCGACAGCTTTGGCTGGCGCCAGGCGCAGATTGACGTGCTTCCTGCACAGGTACCTGCCGTGTTCTCGATGGCTGCGCGGGCGGTGGACACTTGTGCCAGCGAAACAGCAAGGGCCAGCAACAGTGTGATTGTCTTCGTCATGCGATAGTTTCCTCAATGAGAGTTTCGCCGTACAGGTCATGCTCGTCGCTGCCGAGAATTTCGATGTCCACGAAATCACCCGGTTGTAATCCAGCCTCCAACCCATTCTGGATCTGCACCAGCCCGTCGATTTCCGGCGCATCGGCCATCGAACGCGCAATCGCGAGATCCCCGTCGATCGCATCGACCAGGCAACGCTGGATGCTGCCGACCTTGGCTTCGAGTTTCGCCGTCGAGATCGCCGCCTGGCGCTCCATGAAGCGCGACAGGCGCTCCTGCTTGATGGCTTCTGGCAACGGATCGGGCAAGGCGTTGGCTTTTGCGCCCTCGACTGGGGAATAAGCGAAAGCACCGACGCGGTCGAGTTGTGCAACATCCAGGAAATCGAGAAGCTCTTCGAATTCGGCTTCGGTCTCCCCCGGAAAACCGACGATGAACGTCGAACGGATCGTGATCTGCGGGCAGATCGAGCGCCAGCGCTGGATGCGCTCAAGGGTCTTATCGACTGCACCGGGGCGTTTCATCAGCTTCAACACACGCGGGCTGGCGTGCTGGAAGGGAATGTCCAGGTACGGAAGGATCTTTCCTTCCGCCATCAATGGAATGATCTCGTCCACATGCGGATACGGATACACGTAATGCAGGCGCGTCCAGATACCGAGCTCGCCGAGACCTTCGCACAACGCTTTCATTCGCGTCTGGTACTGCTTGCCGCGCCATTCGCGTTCAGCGTATTTCACATCGACGCCATAGGCGGACGTGTCCTGCGACACCACCAGTAGTTCGCGCACGCCGCTCATCGCGAGCTTTTCAGCTTCGCGCAAGACCTCATCGACGGGCCGCGATACGAGGTCGCCACGCATCGAAGGAATGATGCAGAAGCTGCAACGGTGGTTGCAGCCTTCGGAAATCTTCAGGTACGCGTAGTGTTTCGGCGTCAGCTTGATGCCGATATCGGGAAGCAGGTCCAGGTATTTGTTGCGCTGCGGTGGCAACGCCGCGTGCACCGCATTTATCACGCTGCCATAGTCCTGCGGGCCGCTGATCGACAGCACGCCGGGATGCGCGGCGCGGATGACGTCTGCGCGCTTCCCCAGGCAACCGGTAACGATGACCTTGCCATTCTCGGCGATGGCTTCGCCGATCGCGTCGAGCGACTCTGCGACGGCCGAATCGATGAAGCCGCAGGTATTCACGACCACGACATCGGCAGCGTCGTAGGTCTGCACGATGTCGTAACCCTCGACCCGCAGTTGCGTGAGGATGCGTTCGGAGTCCACCAAGGCCTTGGGGCAGCCGAGGCTGACGAAGCCGACTTTTGGGGCGCTGGACGGTTTTAGTTGCAGGGACATGCTGTGAAGACGCGAGCGGCGTATCGTGACGGGCAGGAATTATACGGTGCCGGGCCAACACTCCTGAACGGCGGGCGTAGACCCTGCAGCAAGCATGTCAACCACGCATTGCGTAGATGGAGCATCACCATGGGCCATCGCCATCCTGTTGTCCGCTACGAGCTGCATCCTCAGCTTGCCGCCGACACCCATCCAGTTGCTGCCTTCGAGTTGTGCGAACTGCGCCTGATGGACGATGCCAATTACCCCTGGCTGGTGCTGGTCCCCCGCCTGCCTGCCGTACATGATCTGATCGATCTTGATGCACACCAGCGCCATGCGCTCACTGATGAAGTCGACCGCGCCTCGCGTGTCCTGCGTGACGCCTTCCACCCGCACAAGCTCAACGTCGCCGCACTCGGCAACCTCGTATCGCAATTACATGTGCATGTGATCGCACGCTTCGAGCAGGATCCGGCGTGGCCGTCCCCAGTCTGGGGCCGCGTCGCTGCGCGTCCCTATACGCCGGAACTGCTGGTCGAGCGCATCGCGTTGCTGCAGGAAACGCTGCTCACCTGATGTCGGGTTTCGATCAGCACATGCCGAAGATCGAATTGATCGGCGAGGATGCATTGCTGGTGCAATTTGGCAATAGCATCGACGCCGATTTGAACACTCGGGTGCATGCACTGGCGCTGCGCATCGAATCGGCACGGCCGGCATGGCTGTGCGACATCGTTCCCGCCTACACCAGCCTGGCGATATTCATCGATCATTCCGCGTTTTCGCCAACCGTGGATGCGCTGGATGAAGCGACGACATGGCTGCAGCAACTCATCGTGGGCGAAGAGTTTGCCGGTCGCTTGGTCGAAGGCCGCCTCGTCAAGGTGAATGTCCATTACGGAGGCGAGAATGGCCCGGACCTTGCAGCGCTGGCCGCACATGCCGGAATGTCGGTAAGCGAAGTGATCGAACGCCATGCCGGTGTGGAATACCGCGTGGCGATGATCGGCTTCGCACCCGGATTCCCCTATTTGCTCGGCCTTGATCCCGCGCTGGCGATGCCGCGATTGCAGACTCCGCGAACCCGGGTTGCTGCAGGCAGCGTAGGAATCGGCGGCGACCAGACCGGGATTTATCCGCGGCCCGGCCCCGGCGGGTGGCGCATCATCGGATGCACCACGCAATCGCTGTTCGATCCGCAACGCAATCCGCCATCGCTGCTGGCGGCTGGGGATCGCGTGCGTTTCGTTGCTGCCGACGCTTTCGGCGAGGATGTCTTGTTGTGAGCACGCCGCGATGAGCGTGCGCGTCGTCACACCGGGGCTGCTGTCGACCGTGCAGGACCTCGGTCGAACTGGCAGCCGCCACATGGGCGTCGGTTGTTCGGGTGCACTGGATGCGTATTCGCACACGATCGCGAATCTGCTGGTCGGCAATCGTCCAGATTCCGCGACGTTGGAAATCACCCTTGCCGGGCCACGATTGCATTTCGGGCAAGCCGCGCGGATCGCGATCTGCGGTGCTGACATCGATGCACACGTCGGCAAGATCGCGATTCCGGGCTGGCGTCCCATCCTGCTGCCTGCAGGCAGCGTCCTTGCACTCGGTGCTTGTCGGCGTGGTGCGCGTGCATATCTTGCTGTGGCGGGTGGCGGGCTTGCGGTTCCGGAGGTGCTGAACAGTACGAGCACCGATTTGCGCGGGGGCTTTGGCGGTTTCCAGGGACGTGCGCTCATTGCGCACGACGAGCTCGACATTGGACCATCGACCGACCACGTCGCTGACGTGCACATCACGCCATGGTGGGTCGATCCGACGCCCGTGCTGGACTTCGACGCGCCCACCATCGTTCGCGTCCTGCCCGGCAGGGACGCCACCGTGCCGCAGGATGGGGTGTTCGCGCATCACTGGCGTATCGCCAACGCGAGTGATCGCCAAGGCCTGCGGCTCGAAGGCGCCGCATTGCAGCTGGCAGAGACATTCGAGCGGGTCTCCGCGCCGGTGGTGCCAGGCGCGATTCAGCTCCCAGCCGACGGGCTCCCGATCATCCTGATGGCCGATGCACAAACGCATGGCGGCTATCCCGTGATCGGTCACGTCATTCGCGCCGATTGGCCACGGCTGGCGCACCTGCGTCCCGGCGACACACTGCAATTCCAGGCCTGCACGCAAATGCAGGCCAGACAAGCACGACTCGATCAGGCGCAACAATTGGCAAGGCTCGCGCTGGCGATCGCAGTCCGTCATGGCACATGAATCGAAAGCCCGTCGATCCAAAGCGTGACCTGTGAGCGTTGCACCCGCCTGCGCGAGGGCCTAGTCTCGACGCTTCCGCCTGAGGAGTCGCCCGCATGCGCCAGTTACGCGTGGTCACGTTGTCCGCTTTCATCGCCGCCGCGCTCCTGGCCGGCTGCAAACAAGACACCAATATTCCGGCCCCAGCCAAGGCTGCGCCAGTGGCGACACCCGCGACGAACGACAGTGCGGCATTGGCGACTGCGGTCGATGCCTTCATCCAGGGCGCCTTCCAACAAAATCCGGTGTTCGCGGCCAACGCCGGCAAGCACGAGTTCGACGGGAAACTGCCCGACTACAGTGCGGCAGGACTCAAAGCGACGACTGACTGGCTGCATGAGCAACGCACCAAATTCGCGGCGTTCACCGACGACAAGCTCGACGAAAAAGGCCGCTTCCAGCGCGATTACGTGCTGGCGGTCATCAATGGCCAACTGTTCTGGGATGAGGATTCGGGCTTTGCCAACAACAATCCCGCGTTCTATACCGGCGACCTGTCACCCAGCATGTACCTGACGCGGCCGTATGCGCCGCTGCCGCAACGCATGGCGGCGTTCGTCACTTACCAGGAAGCGCTTCCGAAGGCGATCGAGCAGATCAAGGCGAACTTCAAGTTGCCGCTGCCTGCGTCCTACATTGACCTTGGCGTCAATTCGTTCGGCGGCTACTCAAGCTTCTTCAAGACCGACGTGCCGAAGATCTTCGCCGAGGTCAAGGACGACGCACTGCAAGCGCGCTTCAAGGCCAGCAATGCCGCGGCGATCAAGGCCACGCAGGACATGGCCGACTGGCTGAAAGCACAGAAACCGCAGGCGACACAGAACTTCGCGTTGGGGGCCGAAAAATTCTCGAAGATGCTGCAGGCGACCGAACTGGTCGACATGCCGCTTGACCAGCTGAAAGCGGTTGGCGAGGCCGACCTGCAGCGCAACCTCGATTCGCTCAAGGCCGCGTGCGACCAGTTCGATGCCGGCAAGACATTGACCGAATGCGTAGCGAAGGTGAATGCCGACAAGCCCGCCGGCGGTGCCGTCGAAGGCGCCCGTGCGCAACTGGCAGGTCTGCGCCAGTTCATCGTCGACAAGGACCTGGTCACCATTCCGGGCACGGAGCAGGCCAAGGTCGAGGAAGCGCCACCGTTCAATCGCTGGAACTTCGCTTACATCGAAATCCCGGGCCCATATGAGACGGGTTTACCGTCGGTGTATTACATCGCGCCGCCGGATCCCACCTGGCCCAAGGCCGAGCAGCTGGCGTACGTGCCGGGCAAATCGGTGTTGCTGTTCACATCGGCGCACGAAGTGTGGCCGGGACATTTCCTGCAGTTCCTGCATGCCAATCGGGCCGACTGGAAGTTCGGCCAGCTTTATGTCGGCTACGCGTATGCCGAAGGCTGGGCGCACTACTGCGAGGAGATGATGTACGACGCCGGGCTCGGCGATTCGACCCCGGAAACGCATATCGGCCAGCTCAGCGAAGCGCTGCTGCGCGACGTGCGCTTCGTCTCGGCGATTGGCCTGCACACCGGCGGCATGACGATGGCGCAGTCCGAGCAGATGTTCAAGGACAAGGCGTTCCAGGATCCGGGTAATGCGCGCCAACAGGCAGCACGCGGGACTTACGATCCGGCGTACCTCAATTACACGCTCGGCAAGCTGCTGATCATGCAGTTGCGCGAGGACTGGACCAAAACCCACGGTGGCCGCTCTGGCTGGAAGGCCTTCCATGACCAGTTCCTGAGCTACGGCGGCCCACCCATTCCCCTGGTGCGTGCGCAAATGCTTGGCGGCAAGCCTGAAGCGAAGTTGTGGACGATGCCCAGCGCTGCGCCGGCGGCATCAACGACAGCAATGCCGGCTGCGCCTGCGACCACCCCGGACAAGGCACCCGTTCCCACGCCCTGACGAAATCGCATGCCGCAACTCGACTTCAACTGCGATCTGGGCGAAGGATGCGGCAGCGACGCGGCAATCGTGCCGCTGATCAGTTCGGCAAGCATCGCCTGCGGTGGACACGCAGGCGATGCAACGACGATGCGCGACACGATTGCGCTTTGCATGCAACACGGCGTCGCAATCGGCGCGCATCCGTCGTTCGAGGATCCTGTCAATTTCGGTCGCAGTGAGTTGACGCTACCACCTGCCGAAATCCATGCGTTGGTGATGCGCCAGATCGCACGCCTGGCTTCGGTCTGTACTGAACTCGGCGCCACGCTTCGCCATGTCAAGCCGCATGGCGCCCTGTACAACCTCGCCGCACGCGATCGCGATGCCGCCGATGCCATCGCATCTGCGATCCATGCAATCGATCCCGCATTGCTCCTGTATGGGCTTTCGGGCTCATGCCTGACCGATGCAGGCACTGCGATCGGATTGCAGGTCGTGCACGAAGTCTTCGCTGAGCGCGCCTATGACGCCGATGGCCGCCTCGCCCAGAGAGGCACGCCAGGCGCCGTGATCGATGACCTGGATGCGTCGCTATCGCAAGTCAGCCTGTTGCTGCGCGAGGGCATCGCCATTGCACGCGATGGCACCCACGTCCGCTTGCATGCGGACACCGTCTGCCTGCATGGCGATCGGCCGGATGCAGCGGAATTCGCGTTGGCCTTGCGGAGGAGACTGGAAGCCGAAGGCATCGTCATCCGCGCACCAGGCAACACCCGATGAACTACTGGCCCCTGCTGGGGATCGCCATCGTCGTCATCGGCTTCGTGCTGCGCTTCAATCCCGTGTTTGTGGTCGTTACGGCAGGACTGGCCAGCGGCCTGCTTGCCGGCAAACCGTTCGGTGATCTGCTGGCCTTGCTTGGGGAGAGCTTCGTCTCCAACCGTGCATTGCTGCTGTTCGCGTTGACGTTGCCGGCCATCGGCCTGCTTGAACGCGCAGGTCTGCGTGAGCACGTGCACCGATGGATCCTGCGCATGCGTGGGATGACGCTGGCACGCCTGCTGATTGGATACCTGGGCCTGCGTCAGCTGCTGGGCATGATCGGCCTGACCAATGTGGCCGGCCACGCGCAAACCGTGCGCCCGCTGCTGGCACCAATGAGCGAAGCCGCTGCGGAAAAGACACTAGGACCCATCGACGAAAAAACACGTCAACAGATCCTTGCCCTCGACGCGGCAACCGACAATGTCGGCCTCTTCTTTGGCGAAGACGTCTTCGTCGCACTCGGCGCGGTGCTGCTGATCCAGGGCTTCTACGCGCAGAACGGCATCGTGCTTGAACCCCTGCAGATCGCGTTGTGGGCCTTACCAACCGCGGGCGCAGCGTTCGTCATCCACGCAGTGCGCATCGCGCTTTTCCAACGCACACTGCAACGAGCGCACAGTGATGCTTGATATCGGAATTTTCTTTTGGCTGCTGGCCGCGTTCCTGCTGTATGCGTCATGGTGCAATGCGCGTGACCGCAGATGGATCCATGCCGGTTTCTGGCTGGTGCTGGCGATGCTGTTTGCCGGGGGCGATGCCGTCCTCGCTGCGCGCAAGGCAGGCAATCCGTTGCCAGCACAATGGGCAGGGATCGGTGTCATCGCGCTGGCATTCCTGGCAATACGCATGCGCCGCGAACCTGTCGCCGAAGTCTCGCCAGAGACGCGCCAGGCATCAGCGCAGCGATTGGGACATTTGTTGTTCGTGCCGGCGCTGTTGATTCCGCTGATCACCGTGGTGGTGGCGCTTGCCGGGCCGAAGCTTCTACTGGGTGGCTTACCGGTTTTCGGCAAAGGCAGCGCCACCTTGATCGGTCTGGCATTGGCAAGCGTCATCGCAGCGATTGCGGCGATCGTCATCACCCGCCAACCCATGCTGGCCGCACCCGCTGAGGGTCGCCGGCTGCTCGACGCCATGGGCTGGGCTGCTTTGCTGCCGCTGGTGCTGGCAACTTTGGGCGGCGTGTTTGCCGCCAGCGGTGTCGGTGACGCCATTGCTGCGCTGGTCTCGTCCGTCATTCCGACCGACAGTCGCCTTGCGTGCGTGCTTGCCTACGGTCTGGGCATGGTGCTGTTCACCATGATCATGGGCAACGCCTTCGCTGCATTCCCGGTGATGACGGCCGGCATCGGTCTGCCCCTGCTGATTCGGCAGCACGGAGCCGATCCCGCAATCCTCGGATCGCTCGGCATGCTGACCGGCTATTGCGGCACGCTGCTGACACCGATGGCCGCCAATTTCAATCTTGTGCCGGCGGCGCTGCTGGAGCTCGACGATCCGAACGCTGTGATCCGCGCGCAGTTGCCAACGGCAATTCCGCTGTTGATGGTGAACCTGGTGCTGATGTATGCGCTGGTGTTCCATTAAGCCGGCGATCTTCGCAAGAGAAATTTCATCCGCGAGCTCGCACGTACGTCGGGAAGTGAAAAGCTCGCGGCTGAAACCGCTCCTACAATAGAACCATGTCGAAACCACATTCCCCCACCGTTCTGCTGACCGGCTTTGACCCGTTCGGCGGCGAGACCATCAACCCCAGTTGGCAGGCGGCCGCGGCGCTTGACGGCACACAGATCGCCGGCCACCGAATTACTGCGCGACTGTTGCCGGTCGAATTCGGTGCCTCGCTAGCCGCATTGCGCGCCGCGATTGCAAAACTCTCGCCAGCGCTGGTGCTATGCGTGGGTCAGGCCGGGGGTCGTGCGCAGTTGTCGATCGAGCGGGTGGCGATCAATGTCGACGACGCGCGCATCCCCGACAATGCGAATTGCACACCGATCGACACCCCGATCGTCCCTGGTGGGCCCGCCGCGTATTTCGCCACGCTGCCGATCAAGGCGATCCTGGCAGACCTGCATGCCGCCGGAATCCCTGCGGAAATCTCGCAGACCGCCGGCACGTACGTCTGCAACCACGTCTTCTACGGATTGATGCATGCCTTGAGTAAGGACCCACATATCCGCGGCGGATTCGTCCACATCCCGTATGCGCCGGAACAGGTGGCGCATCATCCAGGCGCACCGAGCTTGCCTGTCGACACCGTGATTGCGGCTTTGCGGATCGCGGTGAGGACCGCACTGACTACGGCGGATGATCGACGCATTGCCGCCGGTTCCGAACACTGAGTCCACGACGGCGCCAAGGTAGAACTCTACTGCCGAGAAGTTACCCTTTGATCTCGAACAATCAGGTACGCGGCAACGTCACGCCCGTCTGCCCCTGGTATTTGCCGCCGCGATCCTTGTAAGAGGTTTCGCAGACTTCGTCGGACTGGAAGAACAACATCTGCGCCACGCCCTCATTGGCGTAAATGCGCGCAGGCAGTGGCGTGGTGTTGCTGAATTCAAGCGTGACGTGCCCTTCCCATTCCGGCTCCAACGGAGTCACGTTGACGATGATCCCGCAGCGCGCGTACGTGCTCTTGCCCAGGCAGATGACCAGCGTGTCACGGGGAATACGGAAGAACTCGACGGTGCGCGCCAGTGCGAAGGAGTTCGGCGGAATGATGCATACGTCGGCATGGATGTCGACGAAGCTCCCCGGGTCGAATGCCTTGGGATCAACGATGGTCG
>JBBSUF010000012.1:0-36709 GCA_038235185.1 Lysobacterales bacterium | reverse complement strand
TCATCGCCACCAGCCCCATGTGCATGCCGTCGTTGGGGTGGTAGATGCGCTCGACGCCGTAGTCCTGCAGCTCGCGGATTTCCTCGGGCGTGATGGTGCCGCCGCCGCCGCCGAACACCTTGATGTGGCCGGCGTTGCGCTCGCGCAGCATGTCGATCATGTATTTGAAGTATTCGACGTGGCCGCCCTGGTAGCTGGACAGGGCAATGCCGTCGGCGTCCTCCTGCAGCGCGGCGCGGACGACATCCTCGACGCTGCGGTTGTGGCCGAGGTGCACCACTTCCACGCCCTGCGCCTGGATCAGGCGCCGCATGATGTTGATCGCCGCGTCGTGGCCGTCGAACAGGCTGGCGGCGGTGACGAAGCGCAGCGGGGATACGGTGTCCGGGGAAGCGGTCGGCTGGACGGAAGACAGGTGCTGGGCGGGCGTGCTCATGGGCAAATGCATACGGAAACAGGCGATTCCCGATTGTAGCGCGGGGCCTTCACGCACCCTGTCTGCACCCGGACCGGAGGCTGGCATCGATGCAATCACGGGCCTGCCGAGCCTGATTCCTTTAGACTATTGCCCCTGCGGCCCGGCGCGAAGCGCCCTTCGCGCCGCGGATTTCTCCTCATTCAAGCACTTACCACACATTGCTGGCGTCTTTCGCAATGCGCGAAACGGTAGCCGGCGCTGGAGCAACGTTGATGATCTTTGACACCCTGGACACCTTCGGCCACGAGCAGGTCGTTTTCTGCCACAACAAGGACGCGGGGCTGAAAGCCATCATCGCGATCCATAACACCGTGTTGGGGCCGGGCCTGGGCGGTTTGCGCATGTATCCCTACAAGTCGGAGGCTGATGCGCTGGACGACGTGCTGCGCCTGAGCCGCGGCATGACCTACAAAAACGCGGTCGCGGGCCTGAACATCGGCGGCGCCAAGGGCGTGATCATTGGCGACCCGGATACCGACAAGTCCGAGGCGCTGTTCCGCGCGTTCGGCAAGTTCGTCGATTCGCTCGGCGGGCGTTACATCACCGCCGAGGACGTCGGCATCGACGTCAACGACATGGAATATGTCTACCGCGAGACCGAGTACGTCACTGGCGTGCACCAGGTGCATGGTGGCTCGGGCGATCCCTCGCCGTTCACCGCCTACGGCACCATGCAGGGGCTGATGGCGACGTTGAACAGGAAGTTTGGCGATGAGGAAGTCGGCAAGTATTCGTATGCCGTGCAGGGCCTTGGCCACGTCGGCATGGAGTTCGTGAAGCTGTTGCGCGAGCGCGGTGCCAAGATCTTCGTGACCGACAAGGCGAAGGCGCTGGTCGACAAGGCGGTCAACGAGTACGGCGCGGAAGCCGTCGGCCTGGACGAGATCTACGACGTGGCCGCCGACGTGTATTCGCCTTGCGCCATGGGCGGCACCGTCAACGAGAAGACATTACCGCGCCTGAAAGCCAAGATCATCTGCGGCGCGGCCAACAACCAGTTGGCCAATAATGCGATCGGCGACGAAGTCGAGAAACGCGGCATCCTGTATGCGCCCGATTACGCGGTGAATGCGGGCGGCGTCATGAACGTGTCGCTGGAGATCGACGGCTACAACCGTGAACGCGCGATGCGGATGATGCGCACGATCTACCATAACCTCGGCCGCATCTACGAGATTTCCGAGCGCGACGGCATCCCGACCTACCAGGCCGCCGACCGCCTGGCAGAGGAGCGCATCTCCGCGATCGGCAAGTTGAAGCTGCCAATGGGGCGCACTGCCCCGCGCTTCCTTGGCCGCATGCGCGGTCACTGAAGAGTCTGAAAACGACGGGGCCGTGTGCCCCGTCGTGCTATGGAAATGCTGTCAACCGGAGCAACGATGCGCGCTTTTCCGCTGGGTGAGGAGATCGATGCACTACGCGACACGGTGCGGCGTTTTGCCGAGGCCGAAATCGCGCCACGTGCGGAGAAGATCGATCATGACAACGTGTTTCCGCACGAGCTGTGGCGCAAGCTCGGCGAGATGGGATTGCTCGGCCTGACGGTGTCCGAGGAATACGGCGGCAGTGCGATGGGGTATCTCGCGCATACCGTGGCGATGGAGGAAATCTCGCGCGCATCGGGATCGGTTGGCCTGTCGTACGGCGCGCATTCCAACCTGTGCGTCAACAACCTGTACGCCAACGGCAACGAGGCGCAACGCGCCAAATACCTGCCGAAACTCTGCAGCGGTGAGCATGTCGGCGCATTAGCGATGAGCGAACCAGGTGCCGGGTCTGATGTGGTCGGCTCCATGACCTGCCGTGCGGAACTTCGTAATGGGGTCTGGATCGCCAACGGCAACAAGATGTGGATCACCAACGGCCCGGAAGCCGACGTGCTGATCGTGTACATGCGCACCGCGGGCAAGGACGCGGGCAGCAAGTGCATGACCGCCTTCATTGTCGAGAAAGGCATGAAGGGTTTCTCGACAGCGCAAAAGCTCGACAAGCTCGGCATGCGCGGCTCCAACACCTGCGAACTGGTGTTCGTGGATTGCGAAATCCCCGAGGCGAACGTCCTGGGCGAAGTGAACAATGGCGTCAAGGTGCTGATGTCCGGCCTCAACACCGAGCGCTTGGTGTTGTCAGGTGGACCACTGGGACTGATGCAGGCGGCGCTCGACATCACCCTGCCCTACGTGCGTGAGCGCAAGCAGTTCGACCAGGCCATCGGGACGTTCGGCTTGATGCAGGGCAAGATCGCGGACATGTACACGGCGCTGCAGTCGGCGCGCGCGTTCGCCTACCAGGTGGCACGCGATTTCGACGCGGGGCACAAGTCGCGCGTGGATGCCGCGGCCTGCCTGTTGCACGCCTCCGATGCCGCCGTGCAGGTGACACTGGAGGCGATCCAGTCGCTGGGGGGTAACGGCTACATCAACGACTACGCGACCGGCCGGCTGCTGCGCGACGCAAAGCTGTACGCGATTGGCGCCGGCACCAACGAAATCCGCAGGATGCTGATCGGGCGGGAGCTGTTCGACGGGCGCGATTGACTCGCAGGGCACTGCCAGTATCAGACGGGCCGTTTGCCGCACTGCAGCAAACAGCGCCATAATCGGGGAATTCCGGCCGCTGCGCCGGCCTCTGTGACGTCCCGGAGTTCGCATGTCCCTCCCCGCTTCCCCTTCTGATGTCGTCATCGTGGGTGCCAAGCGCACGGCGATCGGGTCCTTCCTCGGCCAATTCACCGGAGTGCCGACTCCAGCGCTCGGTGCTGCCGCGATTGGCGCGGCAATCGCGCAGGCCGGCATTGCGCCCGACCAGGTCGACGAACTCATCATGGGCTGCGTGTTGCCCGCAGGCCTCGGCCAGGCTCCGGCACGCCAAGCCGCGATCGGCGCGGGCGTGCCAACGTCAACCCCGTGCACCACGATCAACAAGGTCTGCGGATCGGGCATGAAGGCCGTGATGCTCGGGCATGACCTGATCAAGGCCGGGACCGCGACCGTGGTCGTTGCAGGTGGCATGGAGTCGATGACCAATGCGCCACACCTGCTGAACGGTTCACGCACGGGTATTCGCTACGGCACTGCTGATTTCCTCGACCACATGGCCCATGACGGCCTGACCAATCCCTACGACGGCCAGGCGATGGGCGTGTTCGGCGACATGGCGTGCTCGAAGTATTCGTACGACCGGGCGGCCCTCGATGCCTTCTCCGAGGAAAGCGTCAAGCGCGCACTGGCCGCCCAGGCTTCCGGAGCATTCGACGCGGAAATCGTTCCCGTCACGGTCAAGGGCCGCAAGGGCGAGACCGTGGTCGACAAGGACGAGGAGCCCGGCAGGATCGACCTGGCGAAGTTTGCCGGCATGCGCGCGGCATTCGGCAAGGATGGCGTGCTAACGGCGGCATCTTCCTCGAAGATTTCCGACGGCGCGGCGGCGACGGTCCTGATGTCTGCGGGGGAAGCGGAACGTCGCGGACTGCAACCGCTGGCCCGCATCGTCGCCCATGCCGGCCACGCCCAGGAACCGGAATGGTTCACCACCGCGCCGATCAAGGCGATTGAAAGAGTGCTGGGAAAGGCAGGTTGGAGCGTCGGCGACGTTGATCTTTTCGAGATCAACGAAGCGTTCGCGTGCGTCGCCATGGCACCAATGACCGACCTTGGCGTGCCGCATGAAAAGCTCAATGTCAATGGTGGCGCGGTGGCACTGGGGCATCCGATTGGCGCCAGCGGCGCACGGTTGCTGGTGACGTTGTTGCACGCCATGAAGGCGCGTGGAAGCAAGCGCGGGATTGCTTCCCTGTGCATTGGCGGGGGGGAGGCAACGGCAATCGCTGTTGAACTGCTGTAGAACGTTAAGACCCGCTTAACCAAAAAAAAACAGCTTACCGCTTGACAGGCTCAGTGAGCTTGTCATCATGGTATCGGCGCGCAGTTGCGCGTTGCCTACTTTTAACGACGAGGAATACCAATCATGACGACCAACAAGGCGCTGCTCGCCCTGGCTATGGGCCTGGCCCTGGCCGCGTGCACCAACAAGCAGCAGGCTGCCGATTCGGCCGCCGACGCCAACGCCGATGCCGCCACCGCGCAGCAGGCTGCTGACAACACCGCCGCCACTGGCGACACCGCCGCCGCCGCCGCCGCGCAGTCTTCGGCTGATGCCGCTGCCTCCGCTGCCAATGCCGCCGACACCTCGGCCAATGCCGCAGGCGCCGCCGGCAGCATGAACAGTGCTGACAAGGCTGCCGACGCTGCAGGTAATGCGGCTGATGCTGCCGACCAAGCCAAGGACGCTGCGGTTGATGCAGCCAAGTCGGCTGACGCTCCGGCCGTCAAGAAGTAATTGACAGCGATTGAGTTGCGATATCGTTGATTGATATCGAGTTTCAAAGGAAAAGCCGTCGGTTCGCCGGCGGCTTTTTTCTTGCGGTACCTGACGTCTTGGTTCCAAGGTCCATCCATCGGCACTATGGCGTCGCATTGACAGATCCGCACTGGTTCACAATTGGCAGGTAGCCATCGGCGGAAGCCGTAAACGCAGCGCACACAGGCGTTGCCTGACCATCAACATTCCATCAGACAACCCTACGGAGAACCATCATGAAAACCCAACTCTGCATCCTCCTGGCCGCCAGCGTTCTCGCTTTGTCGGCCTGCCACAACGACACCCCTGCAGCCCAGCAGCAGGCCGCTGAAGCATCCGCGGCCGCAGCCAATGCGGGCGATGCCGCCGCCA
This sequence comes from Lysobacterales bacterium, assembly GCA_038235185.1. Classification (GTDB taxonomy): domain Bacteria; phylum Pseudomonadota; class Gammaproteobacteria; order Xanthomonadales; family Xanthomonadaceae; genus Cognatiluteimonas. The sequence continues at coordinate 31,500 of JBBSUF010000012.1, read as the reverse complement.
ACGCCGTCCAGGCCACTGGAGAAGCCGCAAAGCAGGGAGTTGACGCCGCTGCCGCTTCCACCGGCGAGGCTGTGGGTGAAGTCGCCGCAAACACCAAGCAGGCCGCCGATGAGGCTGCCGCTGCCGCCAACCAGGCTGCCGCGAACGCTGCCGCCGCCACTGCTGACGCTGCCCAGCATGCCGCCAACGGCGCGCAGGCCGTCGCCAACAAGGCTGATGCCGCTGCAGAGCAGGCCAAGCAGGAAGCGAAAAAGTAAGTCGAGTCCACTCGCTCTTTGCAATACTTGAAAGACCCGCTTCGGCGGGTCTTTTTTTGTCAGGAACACGCCGGACATCGGGTTTGCGCACGATTGATTCCGTCGCTTTGCCGAACCCCTATATCCTTGTGCTTTCGACGCACGGTTCAACTGCATGCCCGCCATCCAGTCGCAGCTCGATCCCCGCTCCCCGGAGTTCCTGGAGAACGTCGCCTATCACGGGTCGCTGGTGGACGACCTCGATCATCGCCTGGCGCGCGCGGCCAACGGCGGCGGTGTCAAGGCACGCGACAAACATATCGAGCGCGGCAAACTGCTGGTGCGCGACCGCATCACGGCGTTGCTGGATCCGGGATCGCCGTTCCTGGAGTTTTCGCCCCTGGCCGCCGAAGGTATGTACGACAACGCCGCGCCGGGGGCCGGCATCGTCACCGGCATCGGCCGCGTGCAGGGGCAGGAAGTCGTCGTCGTCGCCAACGATGCTACCGTCAAGGGCGGGACTTACTTCCCGATGACGGTCAAGAAACACCTGCGCGCACAGGACATCGCGCGTGAAAACCGGCTGCCCTGCATTTACCTCGTCGATTCCGGCGGAGCATTCCTGCCCTTGCAGGACGAAGTCTTCCCCGACCGCGAACACTTCGGCCGCATCTTCTACAACCAGGCACGGATGAGCGCGGACAACATCCCGCAGATCGCCATCGTGATGGGCTCGTGCACCGCCGGCGGCGCGTACGTGCCAGCGATGTCCGACGAATCGATCATCGTCAAGGAACAGGGCACGATCTTCCTCGGCGGCCCGCCGCTGGTGAAGGCGGCAACTGGCGAAGTGGTCGACGCGGAATCACTGGGCGGCGCCGACGTGCACACCTCTATATCGGGTGTCGCAGATCACTTGGCCGAAGACGATCGCGATGCATTGGAGATTGCGCGGAACCTCGTCGCCAACCTCAATCGACGCAAATGCGTGCCTGTCACGACGCAACCCACGCGCGAACCACGGTTCGCCAGCGACGAGTTGTACGGCATCGTGCCGAAGGACACCCGCCGCCCGTTCGACATCCGCGAAGTGATCGCGCGCATCGTCGATGGCAGCGAGTTCCAGGAGTTCAAGGCTCGCTACGGCAAGACGCTGGTGTGCGGGTTCGCGCACCTGCACGGCTATCCAGTGGGAATCATCGCCAACAACGGCATCCTGTTTTCGGAAAGCGCGCTCAAGGGTGCGCACTTCATTGAACTGTGCGACCAGCGCGGCATCCCTCTGGTGTTCCTGCAGAACATCACCGGCTTCATGGTCGGTCGTAAATACGAGAACGCCGGTATTGCCAAGGACGGCGCGAAGATGGTGACGGCCGTTGCGTGCGCCTCGGTGCCGAAGTTCACCGTCGTCATCGGCGGCAGCTTCGGCGCGGGTAACTATGCAATGTGCGGCCGCGCCTACGGCGGGCGCTTCCTGTGGATGTGGCCCAATGCGCGGATCAGCGTCATGGGCGGTGAACAGGCGGCTGGCGTGCTGGCGACAGTCAAGCGCGACGGCATCGAATCCCGTGGCGGACAGTGGAGCGACGAGGACGAGGCCGCATTCAAGGCACCCCTGCGCGAGCAGTACGAATCGCAGGGCAACCCCTACTACGCGACCGCGCGCTTGTGGGACGACGGCATCATCGATCCGGCCGATACCCGTCGCGTGCTGGGGCTGGGACTGTCAGCGGCGATGAATGCGCCGATCGAGCGATCGCGTTTCGGGGTGTTCCGGATGTAGTCGTCCCGATGCGGCGATGCGAGGAATTGCAGGGCTGCGTCACAGTGCCACCGTGCCGGACGCGTGATAGGCTCAGGAGTCCAGGGGCTCATCGACATCAGATTCCATCTGAATCTTCCAGAGGGACTTGCACCATGGCGATCTTCAACCAGCAAAGCACGGCCAAAAAAGACACGGCTGCATTCACGCCGGATCCCCCGCCGTTCCGTGACATGCCGGCATCCACCATGCCGGAGCCAGCGACGACGCAACAACCGCGTCGCGCCAACGAATCGCAGGCCAAGGAATCCCTGATCGCCTCCGACCTGACCATCGAAGGCAAGATCGAGGGCACCGGCCACGTCCGCATCGCCGGTCGCTTCAAGGGCGACGTGAACGTGCAGGGCGACCTGACCATCGAAGCCGGCGCCAAGCTCACCGGTGGCGTGCGCGCCAAGCGCGTGATCATCGCCGGCGAACTCGAAGGCAATATCGAAGGTGCGCAGCGAGTCGAACTGCTTGAAGGCGGCGTGCTGATCGGCGACGTCAAGGCGGGCGCACTCACCGTCGCGGCCGGATCACGCATGCGCGGCCAGGCCGATTTCGGATGGGACGACAAGGCAAAGTCGGTGAACGTCAATGCGTCGAACGGCGTCGCCGCGAACACGAACGCTCCACATGGCAGCGCATCGGTCACCGGCATGGAATCGCGCGCTGCATCATGAGCAGCGTGCGCCCGGGTGTCGCGGGCGCGACCCGCGTCTGCCCCCATTGCAAGGCCACCATCCTTGAAAGCGCGAGTGTGTGTCCCGCATGCCGGGGCCACCTGCGCTACGACGAAGCTGCGCTGGAGCGGGAGAAAACCCGCATTTCGCCACTAACGGTCGAAGGCACGCTATCGCCACCGCAAGGCGACATGGCCTACGAATATTCGATGGTGCTGTCGATCCGTAACGAACGTGGCGAGGAAACCACCCGCCAGGTGATCGGCGTGGGCGCGCTTTACGCCGATGAACAGCGCACCTTTACCCTGCAGGTCGAGATGACCGAGGCCGCGGGTTCGAAGGCCAAGCGACGCCATTGAGCGGGCTACGCGCTGCGCGTCCAGCACGATGCACGCAGCGGCTATCATTCGTCAGGTTTCCAGGGCGGCGGCTGTTGATGAACCAGACTTCGATGGACAGGAATCGATGAACGATTCCCTGCAGCTGCACCGTGATGGGCCCGTCGCCCGACTGCGTCTTAACCGGCCCGAGTTGCATAACGCATTCGACGCGACCCTGATCGCAACGTTGACGTCATGCCTGCAAGCATTGGCAGAGGACGCGAGCGTTCGCGTCGTCGTTCTGGAAGGTGCAGGCGCGTCGTTTTCGGCCGGCGCCGACCTTCACTGGATGCGCGGCATGGCCGCTGCCAGCGAATCCGTGAATCGCGAGGATGCCCTCGCCCTCGCCCGGCTCATGCGCTTACTGGACATACTGCCAAAACCCACCATCGCCCGCGTCCACGGGGCGGCGTTCGGTGGCGGCGTGGGGTTGATTGCATGCTGCGACATCGCAATTGGTGCCTCGGTCGCCAAATTTGGATTGACCGAAAGCAAGCTCGGGCTGTTGCCTGCGGTGATATCGCCTTATGTGATTGCCGCCATCGGAGCGCGCCAGGCGCGCCGGTGGTTCGCCACGGCGGAGATGTTCGACGCTGTCGAAGCCCGACGCATCGGTCTGCTGCATCAGGTCGTCGAAGCCGACCAGCTCGATGCCGCCGTCCAGCAACAGATCGAGCTGTTGCTGAAGGCCGGGCCGGTTGCTGTTGCAATGGCAAAGACGCTGGTGCGCAGGATCGCGAACGATGGCGACGCTGGAACGATCGACGCTGCCAATGCCGACCTGATTGCCAAGCTGCGTGTCTCTACTGAAGGCCAGGAAGGCCTGTCCGCTTTCCTCGACAAACGCAAACCCGCCTGGTGCCGGGAATGATCAATCTCGTCGGTTTCCGAAATCTTTGTCGACCAGTGGATGGTTTCGATGTTTGAAAAAATCCTGATCGCCAACCGGGGTGAGATCGCCTGTCGCGTGATTCGCACGGCGCGCAAGCTCGGCATTCGCACCGCTGCTGTCTATTCGGAGGCCGACGCCGACGCGCAACATGTGCGGCAAGCAGACGAGGCGTACCCGATTGGCGGGCCGCGACCACAGGATTCCTATCTGCGCGGCGATGCGATCATCGATGTCGCAAGGCGATCGGGCGCGCAGGCGATCCATCCGGGTTACGGATTCCTGAGCGAGAACGCCGATTTCGCCGAAGCGGTTGAAGCTGCAGGCCTGGTGTTCATCGGCCCCAATGCCGCATCGATGCGCAAGATGGGCAGCAAGGCCGGTGCGAAAGACCTGATGCATGCGGCCGGCGTGCCGGTGGTACCGGGGTATACCGGTGAAGACCAGTCGCCGCAGGTATTGGCGCGCGAAGCGGCGAGGATCGGATTCCCGCTGATGATCAAGGCCGCCCACGGCGGCGGTGGCAAGGGCATGCGCATCGTGCGCAGCCTCGAGGACTTCCTGCCGAATCTCGAAAGTTGCCAGCGCGAAGCCGCCAATGCCTTCGGTCGCGATCGCGTGCTGCTGGAGCGCTACATCGAGCAACCCCGGCATATCGAATTCCAGATCTTCGGCGACACGCACGGCAACCTCATCCATCTCAACGAGCGCGAATGCTCCGCGCAACGCCGCTACCAGAAAGTGCTGGAAGAATCCCCATCGCCATTCCTGACACCGGAACTCCGTGCAGCCATGGGCGCAGCCGCGGTGCAGGCAGGACATGCGATTGATTACGCCAATGCCGGGACGGTCGAATTCATCGTCGCGCCGGATGGCACGTTCTATTTCATGGAAATCAATACGCGCCTGCAAGTCGAGCATCCCGTCACCGAGTTGGTCACCGGCCTGGACCTTGTCGAATGGCAATTGCGCGTCGCCTCCGGCGAGCCGCTGCCCCTGGCGCAAGCCCAAGTCCAGCAACATGGACATGCCATTGAAGTGCGGTTGTATGCGGAAGATCCCGAAGCTGGATTCCTGCCCGGATCCGGCAAGCTCGTGCGTCTTCAGTTGCCATCCGCGGGCGCGCATGTGCGCGTGGATTCCGGCGTGATCCAAGGCGATACCGTCAGCATTTTTTACGATCCCATGATCGCGAAATTGATCGTCCATGATGACGATCGTCCCAGTGCCCTCGCCCGCCTATGCGATGCGCTGGCGCAATGCGACATCGAAGGGCCCAAGTCGAACATCGGATTCCTCGAGCGCCTTGCGCGCCATCCGCGCGTGGTCGACGGCACCATCGACACTGGCTACCTGGATCGCCATCTCGAAGAATTCCTGCCACGACCACGACTCGACGAAGCTTTGCTGCTAGCTGCCGCGACGGCGCGTTTGTTGTGGCAGGAGGCCAGCGCCCGCGAACATGCCATTGCGTCCTCAGATGCAACTTCGCCATGGGCGATCACCGACGGCTGGCGACTGGGTCATGCTGGAAAACGCGTCGTTGCCCTCCAGCATGGCGATCAGCGCATCGAATTCAGCGCCAGCGGCAGCAACGGCGACTATCGGATCGGTCGCGATGGACAGATTACCCAGGTCACCGGCGCACGCTTGAAGGGAGCGGTGCTAAGTGCGCGTTTCGATTCCGTCGCACGACGTGTCACAGCGCAGGTCGACGAGACGCGCGTACTGGTCCACGATGGCATCCACCGCCTGCAACTGGCAGTCGTGCCTGTGTATCGTCGCCAGGCCAGCGCACAGGGTAGCGACGAGCGTCGCCTGCAGGCGCCAATGCCGGGCCGCGTCGTGCTGGTCAAGGTGCAGCCGGGCGACCAGGTCATCGCAGGACAGGAGGTGCTGGTGATCGAGGCGATGAAAATGGAGCTGGGATTGAAAGCGCCGCGCGATGGCGTCATCGCCGAAGTGCGCGCCGCGGCCGGTGATTTCGTCGAGGCCGACGCCGTGCTGGTCACGCTGGATCCTTGAGATGACACTGCCAACCCGCGTGCGCATTGTCGAGGTCGGTCCACGCGATGGCCTGCAGAACGAACCCGAGATGATTTCCACGGCCGACAAGATCGCGCTGGTCGATCGCCTGTCGGCGACAGGACTGCAAAGCATCGAAGCCACCAGTTTCGTCAGCCCGAAATGGGTGCCGCAATTGGCGGACGCCGCCGAAGTGTTTGCCGGCATCCATCAACGTGCAGGCGTTTCATATCCAGTGCTGGTTCCCAACCTTCAGGGCTACGAACGCGCACGCGCCGTTGGCGCGACTGAAGTCGCCGTGTTCACCGCAGCATCGGAGGCTTTCAACCGCCGCAACATCAACGCGACGATCGATGAATCCATCGAACGATTCGCCCCTGTGCTGGAACGCGCACAAGCCGATGGTGTACGCGTGCGCGGCTACGTTTCCACGGTGCTTGGTTGTCCTTACCAGGGCGCAGTGCCCCTCGCCGATGTCGTGCGCGTAGCGCAACGCCTGCATGCGCTGGGATGCTACGAAATCTCGCTGGGTGACACGATCGGGATCGGCACACCGGGCAAGGCACGCGAGATGCTGCGTGCGACTGCCGATGTCGTCCCGATGTCGGCGCTGGCGGTGCATTTCCACGACACCTATGGCCAAGCCTTGTCCAACATCCTCGCCTGCCTTGAAGAAGGCATCAGCGTGATCGATGCCGCGGTCTCCGGTGTTGGCGGATGCCCGTATGCAAAAGGCGCGAGCGGAAACGTGGCAACCGAGGACGTCGTCTACATGCTGCATGGCCTTGGCATCGAGACGGGAATCGACTTGCCCTCGTTGGTGGACACAGGCCAATGGTTGGCAACGTTGCTCGGTCGCGAGAGTGGCAGCAAGGTCGGTCGGGCGCTGGCGGCGGCATGAGTTCCGCGCCACCGCCATCGGAGCAGCAGCCGCCCGAGGCTGACATTGCACGCGCACTGACGACATTGCGTGCAGCCTGTGCCGATCCGGATCTTGCGCCAACCATGCGCGCGCTGTTGCAGGGTACCTGCACGACATTGCACAACGCCGTGGTCGCCGCCGAGGAGGCATGCCACGACGCCACCCGCGACAGCGCATTGTTCGACCGCGTGCAGGAACTGGCGCATGTGGGTGGCTGGGAGTGGGATGCGAGCCGCCATCGACTCCATCTCACCGGTGAATCCTTGCGCATCCTCGGCACCCACGTCACGCCGACCTTTATGGCCACCATGCTCGAATACCTGATCGCACCCGATCGGCGCCGCCTGCAAACCGCCATCGACCAGGCACTCACACAAGGCAGCACCTTCAACCTCGAACTTCAGGGAACGCGTGCCGATGGTCATCTGTTCTGGGTGCGCGCGATCGGCGAGCCCGATGGGCAAACCTCGCAGCGCATCACCGGCACGTTGCAGGACATTACCCGGCGCAAGCAGGCCGAAGAAACCCTGCGTGTCCAGGCGCGCACCGACGCACTGACAGGCCTGCTGAATCGCGACGTGATCCTGCGTGAGCTGGCAGAACGGCTGGATGACCCGGGCATGTCGAGCGTCGCCGTGTTGTACATCGACCTGGATCGCTTCAAGGTCGTCAACGATGTGCTCGGCCATGGCGCTGGTGACGAACTCCTGGTCAGCGCGGCGGGACGGATCAGCGACGCGGTCGGAACGGAAGGATTGATCGCGCGTTTTGGCGGCGACGAGTTCCTGGTGCTGTGCAATTTCGGCGACGATGAGATGCGCCCGCAATGTATTGCGCAGCGGGTGCTGGAGGCGTTCTCCGACAGTTTCCACTTCGGGCATGAAGAGTTCGCGATCACCGCCAGCATCGGCATTGCACGCGCACCGTCGGATGGCGAAAACCCGCAACTACTGATCCAGAATGCCGACGCGGCGATGTACGACAGCAAGCGTCGCATGCGCAATGGCTGGCAGGCCTATACGCCAGCGCTGGCGCAATTGCAGCACGAGCGACTGCGCGTGGAAACCCACCTGCGGCGCGCCGCGGAGAACAATGAATTCCATCTGGTCTACCAGCCACAGGTCGACCTGCGCCACGGCCGCATCGTCTCTTGCGAAGCGTTGATCCGCTGGGAAAACCAGCAACTCGGCGAAATGCGCCCTGATCACTTCATTGGACATGCCGAAGTCACTGGCGATATCGTCCGTATCGGCACATGGGTGCTCCGCGAAGCATGCCGCCAGGTGTGCGAATGGCGCGAATCCGGGCTCGGGATCGTCCGCGTGGCGGTGAATGTGTCGTACCGGCAGTTTCTTGGAGATGACCTGGCCGATGTCGTGGGCGGTGTACTTCAGGAATTCGGCTTGCCCGGCACCGCGCTGGAACTTGAATTCACCGAACGCGTCTTGATCGAGGATGCCCCCGACACGCTCAAGGCATTCGCCGACCTGCGTGCGCTGGGAGTGATGTTGACCATCGATGACTTCGGTGAAGGCTACAGCGCACTCAATTACCTGCGCCGCTTGCCAATCCACGGGCTCAAGCTGAGCCAGTTGTTCGTCAACGGCGTGCCCGGCAACAAATCGGATATCGCGGTGTGCCAGGCCGTGGCCGGCATCGCCCGTAGCCTGGGGCTTGGGCTTGTTGCCGAGGGCATCGAAAGCGATGCGCAGCGGCAATTCCTGCTGGAACTGGGTGTCCCGATTGGACAGGGATTCCTGTTTGCACCTGGGCTGCGCGCAGATGAGTTCGCGCGCCGCCTTGACCAGCCAATTGCGCTGGCAAGCCGTTGACCGGACATAGCGAAATGGCCATCAACATCCGCCCGATCCAGGCGCGTGACGACGCCATCATGGCGTCGATCATCCGCACCGTGATGCCGGAATTCGGTGCGGTCGGCAGTGGGTTTGCGATTAACGATCCGGAAGTCGACTGGCTGAGCCGCGCCTATGCGCAACGCCGCTGCGCATATTTCGTGATCGAAAAACACGAATCTGACGTGGATCGCATCGTGGTCGGTGGCGCCGGTGTCGCGCCACTGGTCGGCGGCGATGATGACACCTGCGAGCTTCGCAAGATGTACTTCCTGCCTGAAGCACGGGGTGCGGGAGCAGGCGCGGCCATGATGGCCCAGTGCCTGGCCACGGCGCGGGAACTCGGCTTCCGCCAGTGTTACCTGGAGACGCTTGGTGGGATGGATGCGGCGATGAAACTCTACGAACGCAGCGGTTTTGTCCGCATCGCCGGCCCGATGGGCGACACCGGGCACGGTGGCTGCAATGCGTTCTACCTGAGGGCACTTTGATCGTGCATCACCCACGCAAATGAAGGTCCATCCGATGAAACACTGGCGCACCTGGTCCCTCGCGTGCCTTCTGGCCTTGGTGTTGTCGCCGGTCGTCGCGCAGGATGCAAAGCCTGCCTACCTGCTGCAACCCCGCCAGGTGTGGACCGCGGGCGACGATGTCATGCACACGGGGTGGGCGGTGCTCGTCCGCGACGGCATGATCGTCGCGGTAGGTGCCCCCGGCAGCATCGATGCCGGCAATGCGCAGCGGATTGATCTTCCGGGTGCCACGCTCGTTCCTGGGTTGATCGACCTGCATTCGCACCTGTTCCTGCATCCCTACAACGAGACTCCGTGGAACGACCAGGTGCTCAAGGAGCCGGAGCCTTATCGCACGCTGGAGGCAGCGCAGCATGCGCGCGACACATTGCTGGCGGGCTTCACCACGCTGCGCGATCTCGGCACCGAAGGTGCGGGCTATGCGGATGTGTCCCTCAGGCGCGCCATCGACGAAGGATGGCTTCCGGGCCCTCGCCTGTTCGTCGCCACGCGTGCGATCGTTGCCACCGCGAGTTATGGACCTGGGCCGCGCGGCTTTCGTCCCGACCTGGATCTGCCCAGCGGCGCGGAGGAAGTCAGCGGTGTCGATGCCGTCATCCACGCCGTGCGAGAGCAGGCCGGCCACGGCGCCAACTGGATCAAGGTGTATGCCGATTACCGTGTAGGCGACGATGGCAGCACGCAACCGACTTTCACCGCGGCCGAGTTGAAGGCGCTGGTCGAAACCGCGCATCTCTCTGGCCGGCCGGTATCGGCCCATGCGGCGACCGATGCCGGCATGCGCATGGCAGCCGATGCCGGCGTGGACAGCATCGAACATGGCTACGGCGGCAGCGAAGCCACCTTCAAGGCCATGCGTCAACGCGGTGTTGCCTACCTGCCTACACTGACTGCGGTCGAGTCCACCGAGCAGTATTTCAACCACTACATTCCCGGCACCTCTCCACCGACGCCGAAAATGCGCGAGGCCGAACATGCATTCCGCACCGCGCATTCGGTAGGCGTCACCATCGGCTGCGGCAGCGATGTCGGCGTATTCCGCCATGGCGACAACTGGCGCGAACCGGCGTGGATGGTGCGCCTTGGCATGAAGCCCATGGAAGCGATGCACGCATGCACGGATGTCGCGGCGAAAATCCTGCGGCAACAGGACAAGTTCGGCCGCATTGCCGCCGGGTTGCGCGCGGATATGGTCGCCTTCCAGGGCGATCCGACCGTGGACATCCAGGCGCTGCAGCATCCGGTGTTCGTGATGAAGGATGGAAAGATCTTTCGCCAGCCCTGATTGCCCGTACATTTCCGGCGCACCTGCATCACCAAAGCGATCGCTGGTCGAGACCCGTCCTGCGTTAAAATCGTTCTTTCGCCTCCTGCAGGACACCTCCCATGCAACTCAATTCCGTCCGCGCCGTCGTCACTGGCGGTGTCTCCGGCCTCGGTCTCGCTGTCGCGCAGTATCTGGTTGCCCACGGCGGCAAGGTCGCGTTGTTCGATGTCAACGATGACAAGGGCGCGGCTGCAGTGTCCGAACTGGGCGCAGCCAACGCGCGGTATTTCCGCACCGATGTCACCGATGAAACCGTCGTCGCCACCAACGTCGCGACGGCAAAGGAATTCCTTGGAGGCCTGAACGCCGCGATCAATTGTGCCGGCATCCTCGGCACGGCCCGCGTGGTCGGCAAGGATGGCGCGATGCCGCTGAAGAATTTCACCGGCACGGTCATGGTCAACCTGATTGGCAGTTTCAACGTCGCCAAGGCCGCGGCCGAATTGATGCAGCACAACGAGGCCAGTGCAGATGGCGAGCGCGGCGTCATCGTCAACACCGCTTCCGTGGCCGCCTACGAAGGGCAGATCGGGCAGACGGCGTATGCAGCGTCCAAAGGCGGCGTCGTCGGAATGACGTTGCCGATGGCTCGCGAGCTGGCGCGCTCCGGCATCCGCGTCATGACCGTCGCTCCAGGTATTTTCTGGACGCCGATGGTCGATGGCATGCCCGAAGCCGTGCAGCAGTCGTTGGCGGCATCCATTCCGTTTCCCTCGCGACTGGGCAAACCGGAGGAATTCGCCAGCCTTGTCGCGTACATCCTGGGCAATGTCTATCTCAACGGTGAAACCATCCGGATCGACGGCGCCACCCGCTTGACGCCCAAGTGATCCCACGCACATGAAGCAAAGCTGGCTGCAGCGACGCTGGCCCGCGATACGCGCCAAGGGGCGGGCCCACTTCGTGCTGATGCGCGGCGTGTTGTTGTGGGGCGGATTGATGACCATGGCGGTGTACGTGATGCTGCTGGCATCTTCAAGAACACAGGTATTGCACCTGGGTGCCGTATTTCCACTGGTGCCGTTGCTCTGCCTGCCTGCCGGCGCAGTCTGGGGCCTGCTGAGCTGGCACTGGAACGACTCTCTCTACAAAAAACTCGGGTTCCATGACGAATGAAAGCCTACGACATCAAGAAAGGCAACGTGGTCGAGCACAACGGCAACGTCTACCAGATCCGCGACATCGAGCGCAGCTCCCCCCAGGGGCGTGGCGGCAACGTCAAGTTCCGCTTCACCATGTATTCGGTGCCGGGCGGCAACAAATTCGACCTCAGCCTGGGTGGCGATGATGAATTGAAGGACGTCGAACTCACCCGCCGGCAGGCGACGTATTCATACAAGGACGGCGATGCATTCGTCTTCCTCGACGACGAGGACTACACGCCGTACACGCTGGATGCCGACGTCGTCGGCGATGCCGCGGGTTACATCGTCGACGAGCTCACCGACTGCTATGTGCAGATCATCGACGACGTCCCCGTCGCACTACAGCTGCCAGCCAGTGTCGTCATCGAAGTCGTCGAAACGCCGCCGGAGCTCAAGGGCGGCACCGCGACCAAGCGCCCAAAACCCGCACGCTTGTCGACCGGGCTGGAAATCCAGGTGCCCGAATACATCAGTAATGGCGAACGGGTCTGGGTGAATACAGTCACCGGTGAGTTTGCCGGCCGTGCTGATTGATGGCGAATGATGTTGCACTGCGTCATTTTTTGACGACGCGGATTCGTACTGGCGCGCATCCTGCGGCGCTTGTGCGTTCCGCGGGCGCCCGGTAAGGTCGGCGGCGGACCGGCGCGTGCGTTGCCACGCCGCGCCACAATCAAAAGGGGAACTCAATGTCGAGTGTTCGCAACACAGGGTTTCTGGCGCGCATCCTGGCGCGCAAAAGCGTCGCGCAGGTGCAACGGGAGACTGAAACAAGCCAGCTCAAGCGGACTTTGGGGCCGTGGAACCTGATGCTGCTCGGTATCGGCTGCATCATCGGCGCCGGTATTTTCGTGCGCACCGGCAACGCTGCGGCGCTTCACGCCGGGCCGGCAGTGTTGCTGTCGTTCCTGGTCGCCGGCGTCGTGTGTGCGCTTGCCGGGCTGTGCTACGCCGAACTCTCCTCGACGCTCCCCGTCTCCGGATCGGCCTACACCTACAGCTACACGACCGTCGGCGAATTTGCCGCATGGATCATGGGCGCGCTGCTGCTGCTCGAATACGGGCTGGCGGCCTCGGTGGTGGCGGTCGGCTGGGCCGGCTACGTCGTGAGCCTGCTCGGCGACTACGGGATCGCGATTCCGCAGGAACTGACGGGACCGACCGGCCACCCGATCGTCGAAACCGTCAACGGCGCGATGGTGCCAGTGATGCACAACGGCATCGCCGCCACTTACCTGTTCAACCTGCCCGCATTCCTGATCTGCATGGCATTGGCCGCATTGCTCGTCGTCGGCGTGTCCGAAAGCGCGAGGTTCAACAACATCATCGTCGCCATCAAGATGACGGTGATCATTGCCTTCATCGTCATCGTTGGCTGGTTCGTCATCCAGCATTTCGACACGCTGAAGGCAAACTGGGATCCGTTCATCCCACCCGCGACTGGCGAGAAGGGCGAGTTCGGCTGGGGCGGGGTTTTCCGCGCGGCTTCCATTGTTTTCTTTGCTTACATCGGGTTCGAAGCGGTTTCAACCGCCGGCCAGGAGGCCAAGAACCCCAAGAAGGACATGCCGTTTGGCATCATCGGCTCGCTGGTCGTCTGCACGATCCTCTACATCCTCGTGTCGATCGTGATGACACTGGTGGTCAACTACAAGGTGCTGAACGTGCCTGACCCGGTCGCGGTCGCTGTCGACGCACTCGGCCCGCAATGGGGCTGGTTCGCGAAGAGCGTCAAGGCTGGCGCAATCATCGGCCTGACCTCGGTCATCTTGGTTCTGATGTATGGCCAGACCCGCATCTTCTACACGATGGCGCGCGACGGGCTGCTGCCGCGCGTGTTCTCGACCATCCATCCCAAGTTCAAGACTCCCTGGGTGAATACCATCCTGGTCGGACTGATGACTGCGGTGGCTGCGGCGTTCTTCGATATCAATACGCTTGGCGACATGACCTCGGTCGGTACGCTCGCCGCCTTCGCCATTGTCTGCCTGTCGGTCATCTGGCTGCGCAGGACCCATCCGGATATCCCGCGTGGATTCCGGGTGCCGCTGTACCCGGTACTACCCGTGGCCGGCATCATCGCCTGCCTGGCGCTGATCCTGACTGTCGAGAATCGGGTGCTGATTTTCTTCGGGTGGTACACGCTTGCGGCGATCGTGCTTTATTTCGTCTATGGCATGCACAACTCGCAATTGCATAAAGGCCAGGATCCGCTTGCTGGTCCCGACCTGCCTGAATACAAGGAGGACGCTGCCGACAACCGCTGAACCTCAGCTCCGCAAAAGTATCTAGAAAAACCCGGCTTCGGCCGGGTTTTTCGTGTTGCGGCGGCGATCACATCCATTCGCTAAACTCGCAGCATGACCCAGCCGCCACCTTACGACGTCCAGAAGCTGCACCGCATCGCCGGCGAGATCGTCGCCAACGTGCGCGAGTTGTCCATCGCCGGGTGGACGCCCGCGACCAGCAGCAACTTTTCGTGTCGACTGGATGATCGACATGCCGCGATCACGATCTCGGGGCTGGACAAGGGACGGCTGACGGAAGCCGACATCATGGTCGTCGACTTCGACGGCAACGCCGTTGGCAGCGAACATCGTCCATCGGCAGAAACACTGCTGCACGTCCGGCTGTACAAGCGTTTCCAGCAGATCGGCTGCGTGCTTCACACGCACTCGCTGGCGCAGACCGTCGCCTCCCGCCTTTACGCCGGTGCGGGGCATGTGCATCTGGAAGGCTACGAGTTGCTGAAGGCATTTTCTGGCAACACGACGCACGCGACCCAGATCGATGTTCCAGTACTGCCCAATACGCAGGACATGCACACGCTGGCCGCACAGGTGGATGCACTGCTCGACCAACAATCCATGTGGGGCTATTTGATCGATGGCCACGGCCTATACGCATGGGGCCGGGACATGGGCGAGACGCGGCGCCACCTGGACGCGTTCGAATTCCTGCTCAAGTGCGAACTTGAATTCCGGAAACTGCAATGAGCCGCCTGCGCATTTTTGACGAATCGCACCCGGACATCCCGCTGCTTGCCACCTGCAGCCATGCGGAAATGGCGCTGCAGTTGGCGCACATCGGCGTGGGCTTCGAGCAATGGCAGGCTACGCAGTCGATCACGCCGGGCGCTTCGCCTGATGACGTCATGGCGGCATACCAAGCGGATATCGACCGCCTTATCGCTACACGAGGCTTCCGCAGCGTCGATGTGGTCAGCATCGCGCCGGACCATCCCGATCGCGAGGCGATGCGCGGCAAGTTCCTGGACGAGCATTTCCACAAGGAAGACGAAGTCCGGTTTTTCGTCGCCGGCTCGGGCTTGTTCACCCTGCACGTGGGCGGCAAGGTTTACGAGATCCTGTGCGAACAGGGCGACCTGATCTCCGTGCCGGATTCCACCCAGCACTGGTTCGACATGGGCCCGGAGCCGAGTTTCGTGGCCATTCGCTTTTTCACCGAGCCTGATGGCTGGGTTGGCCATTTCACGGGAACGGATATCGCGAAGAAATTTCCGCGACATGAAAAAAACCAGGCGGAGTGATCATTCCACGCGGACATGACGAGCTAAAAAACATGCCAGCTCCTGCAACACCAATAAAAACCATCCTCACCGATATCGAGGGGACGACCAGCAGCATCGCGTTCGTCAAGGATGTGTTGTTTCCCTACGCACGGCGCGAACTGCCACGTTTCGTGCGCGAACACGGCCATGAGCCTGAGATTCGCCGATGGCTCGATGCGGTCGCTACGGAGTGTGGAGGCATCTGCAGTGATGATGTCATCGTCGAAACCCTGCAGGGATGGATTGACCAGGACCGCAAGCACACCGCGCTCAAGGCGTTGCAGGGCATGATGTGGCGCGAAGGATACGCACGCGGCGATTTTCTTGGTCACGTCTATCCCGATGCAACCGCGATGCTGCGTCGCTGGCACGGATCCGGTCATCGTCTTGCGGTGTTTTCCTCAGGATCGGTCGACGCACAGAAGCTGCTGTTCGGTCATTCGCAGGATGGAAATCTTGCCCAGCTTTTTTCTGGATTTTTCGACACCCGCATCGGCAACAAGCGCGAAGCAGATAGTTATCGACGCATCGCGGAAGCCATGCATCAACAGCCTTGCGAAATCGTCTTCCTGTCAGATGTGATCGAGGAGCTTGATGCCGCTCGAGAGGCAGGAATGAACACCGTGCTTGTGGATCGCCTGGAAGATTATCCTGAGCCTCGGCGCGAGCCGATAGCCGGGGGTCACGCACGCGCCGTGTCGTTCGAGCAGATCAATTTCGGGCGTGCAGAAGCTGGCTAGAGTCTCAGGGCTTCTCTTGCCGCCGATGGCGCATCGCCAGCACATCGATCGCCGCTGCCGTCGATAATCCCCTCGCACGCAGTAATACGGCAAGGTGGTAGAGCAAGTCGGCGGCCTCTCCAAGCAAGGCTTCGTCATCCTGCACGACCGAGGCCAGCGCAGTCTCCACGGCTTCCTCCCCCACTTTCTGCGCAATAGCGCGGACACCAGCCTCGAACAAACCGGTGCTGTAACTGCCAATGGGCCGTTCGCGGTCGCGTTGCTCGATGACGCCATCGAGTTGCGCAATGAAACTTGCCGGTGCTTCGGCGAAACAGCTGGCACGGCCCAGGTGGCAGGTCGGTCCAGCAGGATGCGCCTGGATCAACAACGTATCTCCATCGCAATCGGAGTCGATGGCAACGACATCCAACCAGTGTCCCGATGTCTCACCTTTCGTCCAGCTTTGCTGTCGACTCCGGCTGAAGAACGTGACCCGGCCACTGGCCATCGTCGTCTCCAGTGCAGCGCGATCCATGTAGCCCAGCATCAGCACGCGAAAGGTCGTCGCGTCCTGCACGATCGCAGGCAGCAGGTTGCCTTGCTTGCTCCATGCCAACGCGTCGATCTGATCAGGCTGCATCACGCACCTCGACATGGTGAGCACGCAGGTAACGTTTCAGGGTCGGGATTTCGATGATCCCGGAATGGAACACGCTGGCGGCCAAGGCCGCATCGACATCGGCCTGCATGAAGACATCCAGGAAATGGCGTGAATCCCCCGCTCCGCCGGAAGCCACGAGTGGCACTTCACAGACTGCGCGAACGGCCTGCAGTTGTGACAGGTCGTAACCGTTGCGTACGCCATCACTGGCCATGCAGTTCAGGACGATCTCACCTGCACCGCGTTGTTGCGCTTCGATCACCCAATCCAGCGTGCGTTTCGGCAATGCCTGCGTGCGATTCGGATCGCCGGCATGACTTCGCACGCGCCACTCACCGTCGGTATCGCAGAGGCTGTCAACCCCGACCACCACGCATTGCACACCGAATGCCGCCGCCAATTCGTTGATGAGTTGTGGACGTTCCAGCGCCGGCGTGTTGACCGATATCTTGTCCGCGCCTGCATGCAGGATGCAGCGCGCATCGTCCACCGTGCGGATGCCACCGGCCACGCAGAATGGAATATCGAGCGCGCGGGCGACACGCGCCACCCATATCGGGTCGACGCTACGCTGCTGTGGACTGGCGGAAATGTCATAGAACACGAGTTCGTCGGCGCCCTGGTCGCGATACCGCAACGCGAGCTCCACGCTGTCACCCATGTCGACGTGATCGCGGAACCGCACACCCTTGACGACACGGCCATCGCGAACATCAAGGCAGGCAATGATGCGGCGGCTCAGCATGTCAATGCCTGCTCGAGCGTGAATCGATCTTCCAGCAGTGCCTTGCCAAGCACGATGCCAGCGCATCCAATCTCACGGACCTGGCGAAGATCATCGAGCTCCTTCACGCCGCCGGATGCCTGCAATTCAACCTGCGGTGCCCACTGCCGCAACAGCCGGTACATCGCCAGGTTCGAGCCTGCCAGGGTGCCATCGCGGTCGATGTCGGTGCACAGCAGGTGTCGCAAGCCATGCCGGTTGTAAAACCGCACGAGATCCCCCAGCGTGCGTCGGCCCGGGCGCGTCCAGCCATGGGTCGCCGGATACCAGCGGCCCGAAGCGTCGCATCGCGCATCCAAAGCCAATGTCAGACGATTGCTGCCGAAACGCGTCAGCCAGGATGCCACCAGGTTGGGATCGGCAATCGCCAACGAGCCGATCACGACGCGGTCGCCGCCGGCTTCGAGAATGCGTTCGACGTCGTCCGCAGAACGTACGCCACCACCGGTCTGTATGTGCAACCCGGTTTCGCGCTTGATCACCTGCAGTAACGACAGCAATGCGTAGCCACCGTCGCGCGCGGCGTCGAGGTCGACAAGGTGCACCCATTGCGCGCCTTCATCGGCGTAACCCTTCAGTCGCGTCAATGGCGACTGGCTGTAACGCGTCTCCTGCGCGTAGTCGCCCTGGCGCAGGCGAACCACGCGTCCGTCGCGCACATCGATGGCGGGATAAACCGTAAACACCACGAGCATTCACCCTGATAGAAAATTCGCCAACAAGCGCGCACCGGCTGCTGCCGATCGCTCCGGGTGGAATTGTGCCCCATGGACCATGCCGCGCTGGACGATGGCGGCAAACTGGTCACCATGATGGCAAGTGGCGATGCAATCCTGTGTCACCGGCGCTGCGTAGCCATGTACGAAATAGGCATGGTCGCCTTCCTTGATTCCGTCGAGAAACGCAGCTGACTGCGACACATCGCACAGGGTATTCCATCCCATGTGCGGGACACGCACGCCAGCAGCGGGTTGCATGCGTCGCACGTGACCGGGCAACAGGCCCAGGCACTCCACATCGCCTTCCTCGGACGATTCAAACAGGAGTTGCATACCCAGGCAGATGCCGAGCAAAGGCGTCTGTGATGCCCGCAAGGCGCTGTCGAAGCCGCGATCGCGCAGCAAGCCCATTGCCGGCGCGGCGGCGCCCACGCCGGGGAGAATCACACGATCCGCGCCACGCAGGTCGTCGGGGTCGCGCGCAATCGAGGCAGCGACGCCGAAGCGCTCAAGCGCATAGCGCACCGAACCCAGGTTGGCACCACCTGCGTCGATAACGGCAACGCGGAGCTTGGCCTCGTCGTACGAGTCGGTATTCTCACCACCCGCCATCTCACAACATCCCTTTCGTTGTCGGCAGTTCGTTGCCCCCGCGCCGGATTGCCTGGCGCAAGGCACGTGCGACAACTTTGAAACAGGCTTCTATCTTGTGATGATCGTTGTCGCCATCCACTTTCAGGTTCAGTGTCATGCGCGCACCTTCGCAGAGTGAACGAAAAAAATGTGGGACCAATTCCGTCGAAAGCTCGCCCACGCGTTCGCGGACGAAGCGTCCGTCAAACTCGAACCACGCGCGCCCGGACAGATCCAGCGCAGCACTGGCCAGCGATTCATCCATGGGCAGTGTGAATCCATAACGAGCGATCCCTCGCTTATCTCCAAGCGCCTCACGCAAGGTCTGCCCCAACGCGAGCGCGGAGTCCTCCACCGTGTGATGCTCATCGACATGCAGGTCCCCGGTACAGCGCAATCTCAGCGCAAACCCACCGTGCTTGCCCAGTTGCTGGAGCATGTGATCGAAGAATCCCAGCCCTGTGGCGACGTCCGGCTCGGCGATGCGATCCAGATCAACCTCCACCGTCACTTGCGTCTCCCGACTGTTGCGGATAACGGTTGCCGTACGCGGAATATCCACGAGTGCATGCGCGATTGCCGGCCAATCCCACTGCCCACCAAACTGCGCCGTGCGAAGCTGGAACGCGCGGATGCCGAGGCTCCCGGCAAACAGTGAATCTGTCTCGCGATCGCCCACCATGGCCGAGCGAGACCAGTCGATCGTTCGGTCCTGCACATGGTGCAACACCATGCCGATGCCGGGCTTGCGTGTCGAAAGGTTGTCGGCGGCCATGCTTGTGTCGATTAATACTTCGTCGAACACCACGCCTTGGCTGCTGAATACCTGCAGCATCAAGGCATGCGGGCCATCGAAATCCGCCTGCGCAAACCCTGGGCCGCCAAGACCATCCTGGTTGGTGATCATCACCAAGCGGTAACCGGCGTCACGCAATCGCAGCAGGGCCGGAATCACGCCGTCAACGAAACGCAGCTTCGCGTAGCTGTCTATCTGGAAGTCGTCAGGCTCTGCAATCAGGGTCCCATCGCGATCGATATACAACACCGGGGAAGGTACCTGGCTCATGCCGCGGCCCTCGATTCGAGTGCACTGATGACACGTGCATTTTCTTCGGCCGTACCGATGGTGATCCGTAATGCGTCCTTCAATTGCGGATGCATGCGCATATCGCGCACGACGATGCCGTCGTCGAGCAGAGACTGGAACGCGCCTTCCGGATTCACACAGCGTGCAAGGAGGAAATTGGTGTCGGAAGGATAGATACGGCGTATTGCTGGAATACGTTCCAACGTTCGCAGCAGTATGTCGCGTTGAAGGCATGTCGCAGCGACGTTCCGCCGGGTTTCAGCAAGCGCGTCTTCCGACAAGGCATGCAGTGCCTGCATCGCGCACGGCATGGGAATGGGATATGGCGCCTGGCAGCGACGCAGGACGGCGATGACCTCCGGATCGGCGATCAGGCTGCCGATGCGTGCACCTGCCAAGGCGTGTGCCTTGGACAACGTGCGCAAGACCGCGACATTGGGCTGGCTTGAAATCGCGGAGACCAGCGACGGAGCATCGGCATATTCGATATACGCCTCATCCACCACCAGCAATGCAGCCCCTTCGAGTTTGCGGGCAAGCGTCAACACATCTTCCGCTGCCAATACACCACCAGCAGGGTTTCCAGGCGAACACAGGAACACCAGCCGGGCGTTCTGTGTCAACGCCACGCGTGCAATTTCAGCCAGATCGACGTGGAAATTGTCTTCACCATCTTGCAACGGCACTTCCAGCAGCCGTGCCCCCTGAAGGCGAGTGCACACTGCGTACATGCCGAAGACCGGCGGCGTCACCAGCACGGCATCGCGTGCGGGGGTGCAGAAAGCACGCACCAGCAAGTCGATCGGTTCGTCGCTGCCACGCCCAATCAGCAATTGCTCCTCAGCACACCCGTACAACGTCGCCAGCGCAGTGCGCAGGCTATTCGGTTGAGGCTGTGGATAACGACGCAGTTGCCGGCCCACGTCGGACGCATTCGCATGCGCTGATTCGTTTGCATTGAGCCATATCTGGCCGTCGGCCAGCTCGCTGCGCGCGGATCGATAGCCAGCGAAATCGCGAAGGTCATCGCGCAGCAGGGCAGACACCATGCTCATGCGGCCTCCATGCGGATACCAACGGCGCGTGCATGCGCATCGAGACCTTCGGCTTGTGCGAGCGTCATCGCGATTGCACCGATCGCGGCCAGTCCTGCGCGGTCCACTGCCTGCACGCTGATCGAATTCTGGAAGCTTGCCACGCTCAATCCACTGATCGCCCGTGCTGCGCCACCCGTGGGAAGAACATGATTGGTGCCGCTGCAGTAATCACCGAGCGCTTCCGGCGCCCAGTCACCCAGGAACACCGATCCTGCCGCCTGCACTTGATCCAGCCACCCATGTGGCTCACGCAACGCGAGGATCAGATGCTCAGGTGCATACGCATTGCTGATATCGAAGGCATCCTCGAGTGTGTCCACGCAGATCGCGAGCGAAGCGGATAATGCCTGGCATGCAATCGCCGCGCGTGGAAGCCGCTGCAGTTGCGCCCGCAATTCCTGTTCGACGGCATCAAGCAACGCATCATCGTTTGACAACAACACGACCTGCGAATCCGGGCCATGCTCGGCTTGGGACAGCAGGTCTGCCGCAACGAACTCTGGATTGGCGCCGGCATCCGCGATCACCAGCACTTCCGATGGCCCCGCAGGCATGTCGATCGCGGCGCCGTCCTGATGCATCGACACTTGCCGCTTGGCTTCTGTCACATAGGCATTGCCGGGCCCAAATAATTTATCGCAGGCAGGAATGCTATTTGTGCCGAACGCCATCGCCGCAATCGCCTGCGCGCCACCCACCTTGTAGACGCGCGAAATCCCGCAATGCTTAGCTGCGTACAGCACCGCAGGATCCGCGCTGCCATCCGGACGCGGCGACGTACACAACACCACGTCGCGACACCCGGCAAGCCGCGCCGGCACACCGAGCATCAACGCAGTGGACGGCAGCGGTGCACTGCCGGCAGGCACGTATAGGCCGACACGAGCGATCCCGCGCAGGATGCGTTCGCAGCGCACGCCATCGGCTGTATCCACCACGTACGGCTGCATCATTCCGGCGCTGTGGTATCGCTCGATCCGCGATGCTGCATCGCCAATGGCGGCTTTCAATTCTGCCGGAACAGCTATCGATGCAGCCGCGAATTCGTCATCCGACACCAGCAAGTCATCCAGTGCAACGCCATCAAAGCGCACGCCAAATTCACGCAACGCAGCGTCCCCGCGTGCGCGCACGGCATCGATGATGGACGCAACCGTCGCACTGACCTGCGCACCTATCCGTTGAGCAGGACGTTGCAGTGCCGTGCGGGGTGCATCAGCTTCAAGTTGCGACCACTGCAACCGTGTCCAACTGAATTCGTTCATGCCAGCATCCATTCGACCGGCAATACCAGAAGACCATTGGCCCCAGCACGTTTGAGATCTTCGAGCCGCTGCCACGTCACGGCACCATGGCAAATCGCCTGCAATGCCAGCCGTTCGCTGCCATCGATGCTGGTCACGGTTGGGGCTTCGGCATCGGGTAGCAATTTCAACAATCCAGCCACCGCACCACGGCTTGCCTGGAACAGCAGCAGCTTGCTGTCCTTCAGCCGCAGGACCCCATCCATGCGCCGCAGCAGGAGTGAAGCGAGCTCGGCACGCTGATCATCGAATGCGCCGACGGGACCTGCCAATACCGCTTCGCTGGCCAGCAATGTTTCGACGGGCTTCAACTGATTCGCAGTCAATGTCGCGCCGCTGGATACCAGGTCGCAGATCGCATCGGCCTTGCCCAGGCGCGGGGCGATTTCCACGGATCCCGACAACATCATCACTTCCGCGTCGATGTTGTTCGTGGCCAGCCACTCAGCCAGCAAGGCCGGATAACTGGTGGCGATGCGTCGACCGCGCAGCTGATCCGCACCCTTCCAGTCCCATGCATCTGGCACGGCCAGCATGAGTCGGCATCCGCCGAAGCCCAGGGCACGCCATTCGCGATACGCCGGTAGCGCGTCACGTGATGCACGTTCGGCCGATTGTTCGCCCAGCACGTTGCGGCCGACGATACCCAGGTCACAGACACCATCGGCGATCAGCCCCGGAATGTCGTCATCGCGGACCAGCAATAGATCGACCGGCAGGGATTCTCCGTAGCAGAACAGGCGATCGCGACTCTCGCGCCAGCTCAGCCCGCAGGACGCCAGCAACGCACGCGCGGGTTCGCTGAGCCGACCATTCTTCTGGATGGCGATGCGCAGTCGATCGCGCACCGCCGGCGTGGCAGTCGGACTCATTTCAGTTCCTTAATGTGCAGAGGCTGGGCGGCGCAAGCGGCGCACGGCGGCGTCGTATCCGCCTGCTCCGCGCTCCAGCGTACGTGCGACGCGACCGATCGTTGTCACGCTGACGAGGGTCTGTTCGTGGATCTGGCGATAAGGAATCCCTTGGATCAGCAACGGCACGACTTTCCACCGGTCACACATCGATTCCAGCTCCGCTGGCGTGCACAGGTCTTCCAGGAACGCGCGCACGTCGCCAGGTTGGGTCAACGCCGCCAGCACGCGTGCCAGCGTGTCGAGATTCGCTTCGACGTCGGGCTCGGGCAGTGGTTGCGGGCGCTGCTTCATTGCTGCCTTGTTGTAATAATGTATTAACGTGTTAATACATTATTTGGATCGAATCCACCTGTCAAGCGAGAGCCTGACTCATTCAGGAATTGTTACTTGAAGCTCCCCGATAGGCTGTCATCACCCTGCTCCTCGGCGATGACGCGAAGCTGGCTTGCAACTCGGGGCTAAACCACGCTGCGCGCGGCGGCCAGGACGACGCCGCTGGCCACCAGCTCGATCGCCGTCGCCACTTCACCATCCAGCGCCCGGTCGCGATCCAGGAAGGCAATGCGTTCTCGAATCGCGGCATGCGCAGCGGCTACCGCCGTGCCTGGATGGAAGGCCTCGGCGTTGGCGAGCTCAGCACGCAGACCCTCTACCTCGGCAAGGAATCCCTCGCGGTCGCTTTCCGCCATCACTCCGCCATCGATCTTTGCGGAAAACGTCGCCGCATCGCTGCGCCTGGCGAGTTGACGCGCGGAATGGATCATGTCCCGACGCAGGTCCAGCGCCTGCGCGGCGGTGTACAACTCCAACCCCAGCACCTTGCCGAGATCGTCGGCCATCGCCAGCACGTGGCGCGCCTCGTTGGCACCCATCGACACATGGTCCTCCGCATTGGCGCTGGTCGGAATCGAATACACAGACGCCGGCATCGCGCGACTGGCGAGATCATTGACGATCGCGGCCGCGGTGTACTGCACGATCATGTAGCCGGATTCGGTACCGTCCTCATTACCGATCAGGAATGGTGGCAAGCCGTCGTTGGTCGCTGGGTCGACCAGCTTGTTGAGGCGACGTTCGGAAATCGAGGCCAGCACGGGTATCGATGCCTTGACGTAACTCATCGCCAGCGCCAGCGGCATGCCATGGAAGTGACCGGCGGAGATCACCTGTCGCTCGACGAACTGCGTCTCAAGCGACGTGGCCTCAGCGTCAGGGAACACGATGGGATTATCCGTCACCGAATTGAGTTCGATGTCCATCACGCGCTTCGCCTGCTCGACCGCGTCACGCACCGCACCATGCACCTGCGGCGCACACCGGAGCGAATAGCTGTCCTGCGGCTGGTGTTTCTTGCCGCCGCGAAACGGACGGAAGCGCTGGTAGAACCTGTCACGCCCGTGCCGCGCGCCGAACGGTACCCATTCCCAGCCGATGTCAAAATTAGGCTGTTCCGCCACTGGCATGTCCGTCCAGCTGCGTGGTTGCCACTGACGGAATTTCGGAACGAGGTGGTAGGCGATATCGGCGAGTGTGGAACCATTGAGCATCGCGCGCAGGTTTGCAGCCGACTGCAGTTGGCCCGGATGAGGGCGCAAAGCATGCACCTCGGCCGCAAACGCGCCAAGCCTTCCAGCAAATGCATCGATGGTCATCGCCGCGGCGAGATCGGCGGTATCCAGCAGTTCATCCAGCTTGTGCAGCGCGAGCACGCCCGTCGCCAGCATCTGCGCCGTGCCGTTGTTCAGCGCAAGGCCTTCCTTGTACGACAAGGTCACGGGTTGCAGGCCGGCGCGCTGCAATGCTTGGGCGCCGGGCAGGCGTTCTCCGGCGAACCACGCCTCGCCGCCACCCAGCAACACGATTGCCAGATGCGACAACGGTGCGAGATCGCCGGAGGCACCGACGGATCCAAGTTGCGGGACGACCGGCACGATACCGGCATTGAGCATCGCGGCGAGAGCCTGCAACGTCTGCACGCGAATGCCGGAATGCCCACGCAGCAGTGTATTGATGCGGATGCACAGCATCGCGCGCACCACGTCCGCCGCAAAGGGCTCGCCCACGCAGACCGCATGGGTCACGATCAGGTTGTGCTGCAATTCAACGTGCAGTGAGCGGCCAGGCGTCGCCCCGTCGACCTGTGCATCGCGCATCGGATGCCCGCCAAGCAGCTTGTCGGCATTGCTGCCGAACCCGGTGGACACGCCGTAGATGGGCTCTTCCCGCCGTACCTGTTCGGCCAGGAAGTCGGCGGCGTGGGCAACGGCTTTCAATGCCTGGGCATCAAGCTCCACGGATGCACCATGCGCCACTTCAACCAGCTGCGCACGCGTTAACGTCTTGCCATCCAGTCGGATGCCGGTCATCGCAGTGATGCTCCACGGGAAGGTGCGGACTGTGCGCGCAGTTGTTCCTTCTCCACCTGCAAGGATTTCGCCAGCTCCTCTTCGGCAACCTCAAACTGTTCGCCACGTCGCAGGTCACGGATGGCCACCAATCCGCGCGCGGCTTCGTCTTCGCCGCGAATCACCACAAAACGGATGCCCGCGCGATCGGCGTACTGCAACTGTCGCGCCAGCTTCCGGGGTTCCAGTTGCGTTTCGACATTCAGGCCAGCTGCACGCAGGCGCTGCGACAGCGCCAACGCGTGATCCAGATCGGCATCATCCAGCAATGCGACCAGCACGTCGACACTGCTATCGGCCGCAGTGATGATGCCGGCATCGCGCAACTGGAAGAACAGCCGCGTCAAGCCGATCGAAATACCGACGCCCGGCAATCTTGACTTCGTGTAGTGGCTGGCAAGATCGTCGTAACGGCCACCCGAGCAGATGGATCCAATCTGCGGGTAATCGTTCAAGGTGGTCTCGTAGACGACACCGGTGTAGTAATCAAGTCCCCGGGCGATCGACAGATTGATCGCGTAGCGCGCTTCTGAAACACCCATCGCGCGCAGGCGCTGCAATATCTCACGCAATTCGTCCCGACCCTGTTCGAACAGTTCCGTCCCGCTGCCGAGCGCGTCGAGTTTTGACAACGCGTCGGCATGGCCATTGGAACGCACCCGTGCGAATGCCATCAAGCGGTCGATGGCATCGTCGCCAAGCTCGAAACCCTCGCCGGCCAGTGTTGCACGCACCGCGGATTCACCGCGCTTGTCCAGCTTGTCCAGCTCGCGCAGCACCCCAGCCTGCTGCAGGCCTTCACCAATGCCGAGGCCTTCGAAGTATCCCCGCAGCAACTTGCGATGATTGAGCTGGATCGTGAAATCGCCGATCGCCAGCCGCTCGAACACCGCGCTGATGACGGCCGGAATCTCGGCATCGAAACGCGTGGACAAATTGTCCTTGCCGATGACGTCGATATCGCATTGGTAGAACTCACGGAACCGCCCGCGTTGCGCGCGTTCACCGCGATACACGCGCTGCATCTGGTAGCGCTTGAACGGGAATGCCAGTTCATGCTCGTGCTCGGCCACATAACGTGCGAGCGGCACGGTCAGGTCGAAGCGCAACGCCAATTCAGGCATGCCCTCGGCCGCCCCGCCGTCGGTCGTCTTTCCCAGCGCACCGGTGGATTGCACGAAATACACCTGGCGCTCGGTCTCGCCGCCGGATTTGGTCAACAAGACTTCCGACAACTCCATCACCGGCGTTTCCACCGGCAGGAACCCGAAGCGCTCGAAGGTCTGGCGGATCGCATCGAGCATGCGCTGGAACGCGATCTGTTCACGCGGCAGCAACTCCATGATTCCAGGCGGGGTACGCGGCTTGATCAAGCAGAAACTCCGGCGGCACGGGGGCGGCACAGTGTACCGGCTGGACCCTGCTCGGCTCATCGCAACGTCACGGGACTTGCCCGCAATGACCTGAAGTCACTAAAATACCGGGCTCACCTGTCGGGGTGTAGCTCAGCCTGGTAGAGCGCTACGTTCGGGACGTAGAAGTCGCAGGTTCAAATCCTGTCTCCCCGACCATCCAACGATCGAGCCGGCCAGCGCGCCGGCTTTTTCATGCCTGGCTTTTGGTGTACTGATTCACTGCATCGCTTGCAAACGCTTGATCAGCACATCCAGGCATGGATTCCCGCCCCCCCCAGGTGACACCCGTGCGGCCAGACTCGTCTCCGGATCGGCGAGGGTCCAGTGCGTGGGGTCGGTGGCGTGGCGGTAAGCCTCGCGAAACGGAACGCCATCGCGGGCCAGCTTGATCGCCAGGTCGGTGGCGTACATCGACGGATCCAGAGCAACGCGCATCGCTTCGGGTTTCCACTGGAGATTGCGCAACAGGTCGGGCAACAGGGCCAGCGCCGACAACCCCTTGCCAAAACCGTGCATCAACGCACCCTTGCTGATCTGCAGGTCGCGGTGATAACCCGAAGGAAGCGATAGAAGCTGCTCGATTTCGCAACGCGCAGCCGCGACACTGGCGTAACTGCCACGCATCAGCTCGATGACATCCGGGTTTCGCTTGTTGGGCATGATCGAACTGCCGGTGGTGTATTGCGCCGGCAACGCGATGAAACCGAATTCGGCCGTGGCAAACAGGCTCAGATCCCACGCCAGCCGGCGCAGGTCGAGCATGGCGCTGCCAAGCGCCTCCAGCGCCGCCAATTCGAACTTCCCGCGCGATAGTTGTGCATATACCGGCGACAGCTGCAGCCGGGCGAAGCCGAGCGCTGTCGTTATGTGGTCACGATCCAGTGGCAGGTTGACGCCGTATCCGGCCGCAGTGCCCAGCGGATTCGCGTCGATCCAGGCGTGCGTCTGCATTGCGCGTTCGGCGTTGTCGATGAAGGCTTCGGCCCAACCCGACCACCACATTCCGGCCGATGAAACGACCGCGCGTTGCAGATGGGTGTATCCGGGCATCGGCAGCGCGGCTTCGGCTTCGGCGCGCGTCAGCGCAACCCCAGCAATTTCTCGGCACAACGCCCGCAACTGCGTGAGCTTGTCCTTCAGCCACTGTCGCGTCGCAACCAGCACCTGGTCGTTGCGGCTGCGGCCGGTGTGGATCTTGCGGCCGGCGTCGCCAAGTCGTTCGGTCAAGCGCGCTTCGATCGCGGAATGACCATCTTCATAGCGATCGCCCAACACGAACGTGCCATTGCGGAAATCATCGGCAAGCGTGTCGAGTTCAATCAGCAGCGCCGCCAGTTCTTCGTTCGAAAGGATGCCGATGTGCTGCAGCCCCTCGGCGTGGGCGCGACTGGCGGAGATGTCGTGCAGGAAGAATTCGCGGTCCAGGAGCACGTCGTCTCCGGCGAGGAATGCCTGGATCGCTGCGTCGACCGTGACGCCAGGTTTTTGCCAGAGGAGATCGCTCATGTACCCTGTCCCACGATGGGAATGCCGGTGAACTCTTCGAAACCAAAAGCGAGGTTGAGATTCTGCAGCGCCTGCGTCGCAGCGCCCTTGAGCAGGTTGTCGAGCGTCGCCACGACGACCAGCCGATATCCATCATCAGCCAGGGTGAAGCCACCAATCTCGACATGATGCGCATTGGCGATGTGCTTGACCCAAGGTGCCTGGTCGAGGACACGCACGAGTGGTTCGCCCGCAGACCGCTCGCAGTAGCGCGCAACGATTTCCTCGATGCTGAACCGGCGCGACAGGTGCAGGTTTGCGGTGATCGTCAACCCGCGAAAGTGTGGCGCGACATGCGGCATGAATTCGATCGCATGATCCAGTTGCCGGGCCACTTCGCGCTCGTGCAGGTGCCCTGCCAGTGCATACGCCATCAGGTTGTCACGTAACTGGACGGGATTGTTCTTGTCCGAAGGCATGGTGCCGGCGCCGGAATAGCCCGAGACGCCGAAACATTGCACCGGGCCGGATAGCACGTCGCGCATAGGCGCAATCGCCAATTGCATTGCGGTGGCATAGCAACCGGGATTGCTGATGCGGCGCTGTCCTGTGTATCGGTCGCGGGTGAGTTCCGGCAGGCCGTAGTGCCACTCGTCGTCGAACCGATGATCGGCGGAGAGATCGACGATGACAATATCCGTCCACCCTCCGTCGTCGAACGCGGCAATGCAGGCATCCGCCTTGCCGTTGGGTAGCGCCAGTACCACAGCATCGGCGCCGAATCGTGACAGGTCTTCGTGCTGCGGTGCGCTGTACTGCAATTCCCCGCAGTATGCATCGATGTGGTCGGCCACACGCTGGCCATCGAGTTCACGGGATGAGACAAACGCCAGCTCGAAATACGGATGGCCTGCGATCAACCGGATTAATTCCGCGCCGACATGGCCACGGGCACCGACGATACCAACGGTTCTCGTCATGTCTGTTGCCTCAGCCATGTTCGGCCAATTTACCAAGCAGGTTGCGTTTCACCGCCGACCACTCCGAATCAAGGATCGAAAACACCACGGTATCGCGGACGCTACCGTCGGCGTGGCGCTTGTGGCTGCGTAGGACGCCATCCTGCATCGCCCCAAGCCGTGCGATCGCCGTACGCGACGCGTGGTTGAAGGTGCTGGTCTCAAGCGCAACGCAAACGCAGCCTAGGGTCTCGAACGCATGGCCCAACAACAGCAGCTTCGCCTCGGTATTCAAGCCTGTACGTTGCACGCGCTGCGCATACCAGGTATAGCCGATGCTCAATCGTGGAACCGCCAAGTCGAGATCGTAGTAGCGCGTAGTCCCGACTAGATCGCCAGCGGCGTCGCGCACTGAAAAGACCAGTGCAGTGCCCGCTTTCTGCATCTTCAACGCCGAATCGATGTACTCCTCGACCGCGTCCGGCATTGGCACGTTGGTGTACCAGCAGCGCCACAGTTCGCCGTCGGCAACGGCGGCACGCAAACCCTCAGCATCACCTGACCGCAAGGGCTCCAGGTTGACGTGTCGGCCCCGCAGGATCACCGGGGCTGCCCATTCCTGCGCCTTCAGAACTCCGCCCATTCTCAATCCTTCAGTGTGGGAATACGGGCGCGGCAGTGGTCGACTGCCTCGCGAATTTCGTCGAAGTGCTCCATGCCGTACCAGAAGACATTCCAGCGCTCACCCTTGAGGCAGCCATCGGCCTCGCTGAAATAGAACTCGTTGACGGCGTTATCCGGCCGCGAGCGCCAGAACAGGCGCCGCACGTCTGTGCGCATTGCGTGCCAGATCGCACGTCCAAGTCCCTCGCCCTGTGCATCGTCTGCAACCGCGAACTTGTCGAGGTGCGGGACATCGTCACCGTTTTCAAACGCTTCGACGGTCAACACCAATGCGGCACGGTAGTGCTCGGACACATAGATGCGATGCGGGCGCGTGATCTCGAAATACTCTGGCTTGAGCTTGCGGCCGAAAGCGGATTCGATCAGCGTCCTCAGCCGATCGAGATCGACCTGATCCCACGCTGTCGCGCAAATTATCTTCTCGCCACGCCGCACCAGCGTGCCGGAGCCGCGATGCGTGAACAGCTCCTTGGCCAGTTCATCCGGCCGCGTGATCGATACAGACGATGAGGGTGGCAAGGCCGACAACAAATCGTTGATCTGCTCGATCTTCAGTCGCATTCCCGAATGCAGCCACGGCTGCGCAAGCAGCTCCTCATATTCGGTGCTGAGGTTGATCGAGTCGATCACATGACCATCGCCATCCAGCAGGCCGCCAGTGCCTGTAAGGAACACGATCTTGTACGGCTGCAGCGTCTTGATCAGCTCGTTCGCGGCCCAGTCCGCGTTGAGGTTGACGATCTGGCCGTCGACAGTTTCCCCGAGCGAGGCGATCACCGGGATTGATCCGACCTGGATCGCGGCATGGATGCCATCGACATCGACCCGCGCGACCTTGCCAACCAAGCCGTAACGCTCACTGTCAAGCAACGTGCACTCGAACACGCCGGCCTGGACAGATGTCGCACGCACGCCCTCTACCTGCAATGCCTCGACCAGGCGCAGATTTTCACGCCGCATCACCCGGCGCACCACCGACAGCACGTCAGCGTCTGTGTGGCGAAGGTTGTCGACCGTGCGCTTCTCGATGCCTGCGGCCAGCATGTCCTCATCGAGTTGCGGGCCGGCTCCGTGCACCACGATCGGAGTCAACCCGACTTGCTGCAGGAACGCCAGCGACGACACCAATGCGTCCAGCTGATCACGCAGCACCGCGCCGCCGACCTTGACCACAGCGAAGCGTGCCGCGTCGATTTGCGAAAAACGCTTCAGGTATTGCTGGATTTCCTTGGCGTTGGCGATGTTCGACAGCAGCCTGACGAT
>JBBSUF010000011.1:0-36974 GCA_038235185.1 Lysobacterales bacterium | reverse complement strand
GGCTTTGTTACTTCACCCCATGCATCATCCGCCGCAACAACGGTGCGATGAGGAAAGCGAGTACTGCGAAGCCCACCCCAATCCAGGTCATGATCCAGAACAGGTGCGCGTATTTCGCGCCGGCAGTGGCGAAGTCGAGGGTCGTGCCTTCGGGGATGTCGATCGCGGCAAGCTTTCCGAATAGTGCTGCGAGCGTCTCCGAAAATGCGGTGGCAAGGAACCACGTGCCCATCATCAGGCTGGCCACGGTCGGCACCGACAGTTGTGTCACCGCTGACAAGCCTACCGGCGCCAGGCACATTTCGCCGAGCTCCAGGATGAAGTACGCGACCACCAGCCACCACACGCTGGCCAGTTGACCCGTTGCACCGGCGTGCTGCGCGGCCCATGCCAGCGGGATGAAACTGGCGCCTGCCAGCAGCAGGCCAAGGGCCGACTTGACCGGCTTCGAGGGATCCAGTCCGCGCCGATCAAGCCAGCCCCACAACACACCGAACATCGGTGCCAGCAACACGATGAACAGCGCGCCCAGGTACGTCAGTGAACCCGCGGTTTGTGGCAACACCAGCGCATCGCGCAACAAAAAAACCAGCATCGCGATTGCCGCCAATCCGAAAAGCAGCTTGGGTGCGGGCGAGTCAGGATTGCGGTCCGACAGCGCTGCCGATGCCATGAAGGCCGCCGGTGCGAGCAGCAGCGACACGATCGACCACGGTGCGCTGCGCAGGAAGATCAGGACATTGGCGGTGATGTTCGATGTCCATGCGACCTGCGGCTGGGCCTGTACCAGCGATGGCACCACGTCCTTGGTCAACATGCGATCGGTGAATGTCACCCACGACCCATAGGTCTGCTCATACAGGGTGAAGAACACCAGGCACATCGCGATCAGGACGATCAACGCGACCATCTGCTGGCGCTGTACGGGCGTGCATTGCGTGGTGACGAACCAGAAGAACCACACCAGCACGACTGCCATGACCAGCAGCATCAGCGCCATTGCAATCGAGATTCCGCCACCCAGCGAGAACGCACCATTGGCGACCGCCCACATCAGCCAGGCCACCGGCAGCAGCCCGATCGACGCGCCCAGGTAGATGGTCCATTCGCGAGGAAGTCCAAACACTCGCTCTCGAAGTTTTTCCGGGGCCGGCGATTCCGCATGCCCATGCAGGTATTTCTGCCCCCACAGGAATTGCCCCAGCCCGAACAGCATGCCGACACCCGCCGCGCCGAAGCCCCAGCTCCAGCCCAAGGTCTGGCCGAGGTAACCGCACACAATCGAAGCGAACAACGCGCCGAGGTTGATGCCGGCGTAGAACAGAGAAAACCCGGAATCGCGGCGTGGATCGTTCTGCGGATACAGCTTCCCGACGATGGTGGAAATGTTCGGCTTGAGGAATCCCACGCCCATGATGATCAGCGCCAACGACAGGTAGAAGATCCGCAGGGAGCCTTCGTCGCGCATGACCACGCCATTGACGACGGTCGCGGCCTGTCCTTCGATCGCCATCCCCGCATGTCCACATACCAGCAGCAGGCCACCGAAGATCACCGCCTTGCGCATGCCGAGGTAACGGTCGGCCAGCAGTCCGCCGATCACCGGCAGGCTGTACACCAGTCCGCCATAGGCACCGAGCACATCGAGCCCGGACTTGTCGCCGAATTTATGGTGCTGCAGCAGGTACAGCAGCAACAGCGCCTTCATCCCGTAGAACGAGAAACGCTCCCACATCTCCGTGAAGAAGCAGACGTAAACGCCCTTGGGATGGCCGAACAGTTCGTCGCGCGGGTCGCGTTGCACGATGAGGCTGGGGTCAGACGGCATGTCGGTTGTCGTGATGGCGGCCATGGGCACTCCAGGAGGCATGCCGGAGTGTAGCCCGGCCATTGAGTGCGGCTGCAGCCGGGCTGCGGCTCGCATTGGCGGCATGGGGTTTGTAATACTGCGCCGTCTCTTGAGGAAACCCGCCAGTGACCAGTCCATCCACGCATGCACCGCCGTCCTCGGAACCGCGCACCGAACTCACCGTACGCGGCGTGATCCTCGGGATCGTCATCACCGTGTTGTTCACCGCCGCGAATGTGTTTTTCGGCCTGAAGGCCGGGCTGACCTTCGCGACCTCGATCCCGGCCGCCGTCATTTCGATGGCTCTGCTGCGCGGGTTCAAGAACTCGACCATCCAGGAAAACAACATCGTGCAGACCATCGCTTCGGCGGCGGGCACGTTGTCTGCAATCATCTTCGTCCTGCCAGGATTGGTGATGATCGGCTGGTGGACGGGCTTTCCCTATTGGGAGTCTTTCGCCATCTGCGCGCTTGGCGGCGTCCTTGGCGTGATGTATTCGATCCCGTTGCGCCGCGCGCTGGTGACCAATTCCGACCTGCCATATCCAGAAGGCGTCGCCTGCGCCGAGGTACTCAAGGTCGGTAGCGGTGCCGACAGCACCGCATCGGGCATCGAGGAAAGTCGCGCCGGTCTGCGCGCCGTTGTCTGGGGCGCGATCAGCGCGGCGGCGTTTGCGCTGATCGTGGCGACCCGCGTGTTCGCCAGCGACGTTGCGAATTACTTTCGCGTGGGCGACAGGGGAGGCGTGACGGGATTCGATTTCGCTTTGTCGATGGCACTGCTCGCCGTCGGCCACCTGGTCGGCCTGTGGGTAGGCGTTGCGATGTTGCTCGGTGCGGTGATCGGCTGGGGCTGGGGGGTGCCGCATTACTCGGCGCTGGTGAGTGCGGGCGGCGCGGTCGCTGATTTGGCACAGACGACCTGGAGCCACAAAGTTCGTTTCGTCGGCGCGGGCACGATTGGCGTCGCGGCAATCTGGACCCTGTTGAAGCTAGTCAAACCGGTCGTGAGCGGATTGAGTTCGGCGATGGCTGCATCGCGTGTGCGCAAGGGTGGGCAAGCAGCGATGTTGCCGCGAGTCGAACAGGACATTCCGATCGGGCTGGTCGGCATCATCACGCTGGTGTGTTTCGTGCCGATCGCATTCCTGCTGGCGCACTTCAGCATCACCAGTGGTCTTGGCGACCACATGTGGATGCTGGTGATCGGTGGCCTGATCTATTGCGTGGTCATGAGCTTCTTCGTGTCGGCCGTATGCGGCTACATGGCCGGATTGATCGGCTCGTCCAACAGTCCGTTGTCGGGCATCGGCATCCTCGTCGTGATCGGCGCGGCGTTGCTGCTGGTGTTCGGTGTAAAGCCGTTACTGGAGCCGGGCCATGAGAAAGGACTGGTCGCGTTCGCGTTGTTCGTGACGGCGATTGTTTTTGCCGTGGCCACCATCGCCAACAACAACCTGCAGGATCTGAAGACGGGTCAGCTTGTCGACGCGACTCCGGCCAAGCAGCAGTGGGCGCTGGTCATCGGCGTGCTTGCAGGCGCTGCAGTGATTCCGCCGATCATGGATCTGCTCAATCACGCCTATGGTTTTGCCGGTGCGCCGGGTGCGGTGGCCGGCCGCGCGCTCGCCGCGCCGCAGGCGGGATTGATTTCCGCGTTGGCACAGGGCGTGATCCAGAACAATATCGACTGGAGCCTGATCGAAATCGGCGCAGGTATCGGCGTCGTACTGATGATCATCGACTCGTTGCTGCGTCGTTTCACCAAGTCCGCGCATCTGTCGCCGCTCGCCGTCGGCCTGGGTATCTATCTGCCGACCTCGGCGACGTTGATGGTGGTGGTCGGTGCATTTGCCGGCGCGCTCTACGATCGCCGTGCCGAGCGCAGCCCCAAGCCCGAGGCGCGCAAGCAGCTCGGCGTGCTGCTTGCTTCAGGCATGATCGTGGGCGAAGGCCTGATCGGTGTGCTGATTGCAGGCATCGTTGCGTTTTCCGGACAGAACTACCCGCTGGGATTGGTTGGCGACAATTTCGCTGGCATCTCGGTGTGGGTTGGCGGCATCGCATTCGTTGTCGTCGTGATGGCGCTGTACCGTTGGGTCGAGACGCTCAACCGCCAGACAGCCTGAGCAACTTTCCTTTTTTTTCTGCTATCGGGGATCATCATGAAACCAGTTGCCATCACATCACGTCACGCTTTGTTGCCGCTCGCATTGATGCTGGCCTGGTCGTCTTCGGCGGCAAGCGCGACGCGTGGATTCCAGGCGCGCGACCTGGAGACGATGGATCGCTATTCCTCGCCGACCTTGTCTCACGACGGGCACACGCTGGTGTTCGCAAAACGCGTGGTTGATTTCGATGCCAACAAGTCGTCGACCTCATTATGGTTGGAAGAGGTCGGGGCGACCGCCGCTACCGCCAGGCAATTGACGCCCAAGGGCTGGAACGTGAATTCCCCAGCGTTTTCGCCTGACAACAGGACCGTGTATTTCCTGAGTGGCAAGTCCGGCAGTTCGCAGGTGTATGAAGTGTCGACTGCCGGCGGGACGCCGCATCAACTCACGCAGTTCCCCGTCGATGTCGATGCATTCTCGCTGTCACCCGATGGCAAACGCATCGCCTTCAGCGCCGGCGCGTTCGCCGCTTGCGGCAGCGATCTTGCCTGCACGAAAAAGAAGAACGATGGCGTCGGCAAAGGCAAGGCCACCGGTGTCCTTTTCGATCACCTTTTCATCCGCCACTGGGATACCTGGGCCGATGGCCGCATCAATCGTATCTTCGTGGCGCCGCTCGGCGGCAAGGACATGCTGAAAACCGCCACCCTGGTCGGAAGCGACCTGATCGCCGACGTACCGTCGAAACCATTTGGTGACCTGTCGGACATGGCATGGGCACCGGACGGACGCAGCATCGTCGTCAGTGCACGCTTGTCCAACGGCGACGAACCGCATTCGACCAACTTCGACCTGTACCAGTTGAATGCCGATGGCAGCGGCACGGCGAAAAACCTCACCGCAGCCAACAAGGCATGGGACGCAGGACCAGTGTTCAGCACCGACGGCAAAACGCTGTACTACCGGGCGATGAAGCGCCCGACGTTTGAAGCCGATCGCATGGCGTTGATGGCGATGGATTTGGCGAGTGGGGCCACGCGCGAGATCGATCCGAAATGGGATCGCTCCGCCGACGGCATCACCTTGTCCGCGGATGGCAAGACCATCTACACCACTGCGGAAAACATTGGCCAGCATCCGTTGTACGCGGTCGATATTGCCAGTGGCAGCGTCAGCGAAGTGGTCGGCGACGGGACTATCTCGTCGTTCGTGATCGAAGGCCCGACGATGGTGTTCGCACGCAACAGCATGAAGACCGGCGACCAGTTGTTCACCGGTGGCCTCAACGGTGCGCCAGTTCGTGCGATCACGCCCAGCGCGAGCCAGATGTTGCCCGACGTCAAATTCGGCGAGTACGAGCCTTTCACCTTCAAGGGCTGGAACGGCGACACCGTGCATGGCTACGTGGTCAAGCCGTGGAATTACCAGGAGGGCAAAAGGTATCCAGTGGCCTTCCTGATCCACGGCGGCCCGCAGGGCAGCTTCGGCGATGGCTGGAGCTATCGCTGGAATCCCCAGACCTATGCGGGGCAGGGCTATGCGGTGGTCATGGTCGACTTCCACGGGTCGACCGGCTATGGCCAGGCGTTCACCGATGCGATCTCACAGCATTGGGGCGATCGTCCGCTGGAAGACCTGCAGAAAGGCTGGAAAGCCGCGCTGTCGCAGTACAGCTTCCTCAACGGCGACAAGGCTTGCGCGCTTGGCGCCAGCTATGGCGGCTACATGGTGTATTGGATTGCCGGCAACTGGCAGCAGCCTTGGAAGTGCCTGGTCGACCACGACGGCGTCTTCGACAACCGCATGATGGGGTATGAGACCGAGGAACTCTGGTTCAGCGAATGGGAAAATGGCGGCACGCCCTGGGCCAACCCCGAAGGCTACGAGAAATTCAACCCGGTCCTGCACGTCAAGGACTGGCGCGTGCCGATGCTGATCATCCACAACCAGCTGGATTACCGCATTCCGGTCGACCAGGGCATCGCCGCGTTCACCGCGCTGCAGCGCAAGGGGATCGAGTCGAAGTATCTTTACTTCCCCGATGAAAACCACTGGGTGCTCAAGCCGCAGAACAGCGTGTTGTGGCACGACACGGTGAATGCCTGGTTGAAGGAACACATCGGGCCATAAGGCGCATCACAGAAAAGCCCCGTGCGAGCGGGGCTTTTCTGTTCGGCGTCGTATTCCGGATCTCGTAGGATGGTAGTGCCGAAAGCGATACGCATGCAGGCAGCCATGCTCGGATGATGGGTATCGCCGTGCTCAACCCACCCCACGTGTTGCTGGTGTGTCGTCAGCGGGCCAACGAGTGACGCACCGCCGCGAGAAACTCCGGATCCACCACGCTCCCCACTTTCTCGGTTCGCGTCACGATGCGGCCATTGCGATCGAGCAATATCAACTCACTGGTGTGGTTGAAGTCCCCGCTGGAAAGCTGGCGATAGCGCACACCCAGTACACCAGCGACGCTGCGAACGCCTGCAGGCTTCGGGCTGGCGAGCGACCAGCGGGTGGCATCAAGGCCGCGCTTGTTGAACACCGACATCAGCACCGCAGGCGTGTCGCGTTTGGGATCCATGCTGATCAACAGGATGCCGACTCTGGCCTTTTCGGCTGGCGTCAACGCATGTTCGATTGCCTTTCCACTGTCGAC
This sequence comes from Lysobacterales bacterium, assembly GCA_038235185.1. Classification (GTDB taxonomy): domain Bacteria; phylum Pseudomonadota; class Gammaproteobacteria; order Xanthomonadales; family Xanthomonadaceae; genus Cognatiluteimonas. The sequence continues at coordinate 30,358 of JBBSUF010000011.1, read as the reverse complement.
GATCAGCGGACAGGTGAACTGGCAGGACATATAGAACATCGCAACTACCTGCGGCTTGCCGCGTTTGCTGGCCCAGTCCCATGGCTTGCCCTGCTGATCGGTGAGCTGCAACGGCAGCTGATAGACGGAGTCCTTCGGCAAGGGTTGCGAGACCGGTGCGGCGAGTGCGCCAGCAGTAACGAGCATCAAGCAGGCGAGAGCAGAACTTAACAGTTTCATTTGATGTCCCTTGCGCAGCGGAAACCCAGATTGGTGGTGGTGTCGCGCGCCTCAAGCGAGGACAGCATCGCCACCCGCATCAGCACGGCATAGTTCTCGCGATCATTCATCGACAAGGCGCCCGCGCCGCAGAACTTCGTCTTGTCGCTGTCGTCCTGGCCGCGGTTGTCGCTGGTCACCAGTAGCGCGGAGAAATCGTCTGTCCATTCCCAGATCAGCCCGTGCAGGTCCTGCACGCCATAGACGTTCGGCGCCTGTAGGCCCGCACGCGGCAGCGGCTGGCTGGACGGCCGGGAATACCAACCCAGGATGCGTTCAAGCCAGACCGGATCCTTGCGGGCATCGCGGCGGGTTTCGTCGGCCGCGGCGGCGTATTCCCATTCGATCCACGTCGGCAGGCGGGCACCTTGTGCTCCGCAATATGCCGCGGCGGCGAACCAGCTCACCTGCGTGACCGGTTGTGCCGGCTGCGACGCCCCGAGCTGTGTCGGCCCGGCCCAAAGCGATACATAGCGTGGCTCTGCGAACACCGTCGCGACACGATCGCGGCGCCACTGCGGATGCGCCTGCACGAAGGCGAGGAACTGCGCATTGGTGACTGGCCGCTGCATCAGCCGGAACGGCGCGACGCGCACGCCATTCTTGCGATCCTCGTATTTCAGCGCGCTTCGGAAGTTGCCGCCCGGCAGCGTTGCGTAGCCCATGTCGCTGCTGTCGATGAGCTTGCTGTCGACGCGAATGCCGCTGGCGAGGACACCAGCGACGGGAAGCAGGAGCGACAACAGGGCAACGTAGCCACGCATCGCCGCGCTCAGTGCTGCGCTGCATCGGCGGCAGGCGCGGCTTTGCGAGCCTTGGCAACTTCATCCTTCAGAATGCGCCCGCCAGGATTACCCCAGCTGTTCAGCACGAAGGTACCGATATTGGCGACTTCGTCGTCGGTCAGTTGCGTCTGCGGCGGCATCATCGAGTTGAAGTCCTTGCCGTTGACCGTGACTGGCCCGCTGAGGCCATGCAACATGATGTCGACGATACGCTTGGGCGTTGCGGCCAGCACACTGGACTTCGCCAATGGCGGGAACACTCCTGCAATGCCTTCACCATCGGGCTGGTGGCAGGTTGAGCAGGTGCCGGTGAATAGCGCCTGGCCAGCCTTGACCTGCTCTTCCTGGGTCAACGTGCCTGCGGCATTCGCGGTTGCGGCGGTGGTGACCGCGGCGAAGTCACCCGTTGCACGCCCGCCCAGGTACATCGCGTCCACTTCCTTTCCGGAATAAATCGCCTTGTTTTCTGGCCCGTCGGCCTTGAGCATCGCCAGTGCGCCCTTGTTGAACGCGCGGAAGATCGAGTGGTCGACGATCACGTAGGTGCCAGGTACCTCGATGTGGAACTGCATGATCGCCGCGCCGCCGGAGGGGATCAGCGTGGTCTGCACGTTTTCCTGGAAATGCGTGCCGCCTTCGTACCAGACCTTGTCGAAGATTTCACCGATGACATGGAAGCTCGACACCAGGTTGGGCCCGCCGTTGCCGACGAACAGGCGCACGGTGTCACCGACCTTTGCCTTCAACGCGTTGTCGCCGGTGAGGGCGCCCTCGCGACCATTGAACAGTACGTAAGTCGGACGTTCGTCGATCGCCTTCTCCATGTCGAACGGTTGCAATCCCTTCTCGCGGTATTTTCCGATGGTGTAGAAGTCGCCCTGCATCAGGTAAAACTCGTGATCGACCGGCGCCAGGCCTTCCGGGGGCTCGATCAGGATCAGTCCATACATGCCATTTGCGATGTGCATGCCGACTGGCGCCGTCGCACAGTGGTAGACGAACAAGCCTGCGTTGAGCGCCTTGAAGCTGAAGCGCGACACGTGCCCGGGTGCGGTGAATGTCGATGCCGCGCCGCCGCCCGGCCCGGTGACGCCGTGCAGATCGATGTTGTGTGGCATCTGGCTGTCGGGCATGTTGCGCAGGTTCAATGTCACTGTGTCGCCCTGGCGCACACGGATGAACTTGCCTGGCACCGTGCCGCCGAAGGTCCAGAACTTGTATGTCACGCCCTCGGAGATCGGCATCTCCTTTTCGATCACATCAAGCTCGACGATTACGTGCGCGGGCGCATGCCGACCGGTCGGCGGCGGCACCATCGGTGGGCTGGTCAGGATCGCGTCCACGTCCGGTCCCTGCGGCGGACCGAAATCACCCTTGAGCGAACCGCCAGTATCGGTGGGTGCCGTCGCAGCATTGGCCGCAGCGGCGGACTCGGAATTGTCACGGCTGCAACCGGCCAACGCGAACGCGGCAAGCGCGATCGCGACACACAACGTACGACGACAGGTCATTGCTCTCATTGGGACTTCCAAGCCTTGAGGATGTGGATACGGTTGTCTTTGGATGGCGGAAGTCTGACCCACCCGAATGCGCGACTACCTGACTTGAATCAATTCCACGACAAAAAATTCGCCCGATTCAACGCGTAGTTGATTCCGGTCAAGGCAGATGTGCCAACCCCGGGCGACCGTGTGCGCCATTCAAGGAGGTGCCACATGCCACGACATCTGGGGCTACCCGCCGCCATCGCCGCCATGTTCGCGATCCCCTCGATCGCGTGTGGAGCGGGGGCCTCGCCTGAACCATCACCGCTGCAATGGGAGTGGAATGCGCGGCTGCGCCATGAGAGTGTCGTCGACGATGCCTTTGGACGCACTGCGGATGCAACGACGCTGCGTTTGCGCGCGGGCCTGCGCCTGCGGTTCGGTGCGGGATTCGGTGCACTGCTTGAAGCCGAAGGCATCGCCAGCGCCGGCGACGCCTACAACAGCGGCGCAAATGGCCGGACGATTTATCCGGCGATCACCGACCCGAACGGTATCGAATTGAACCAGGCGTGGCTCGGTTGGAAGGGCAAACAGGCCAGCGCCACCATTGGCCGACAGCGCCTGCTGTTCGACAACCAGCGCTGGATCGGCAACGTTGGTTGGCGCCAGAACGAGCAGACATTCGATGCGATCGCGGGCGACTGGCAGATCGCGCCGACGCTCACCGCACGCTATGCATGGCTGGATCGTGTGCGCCGTGTCAATGGCGACGACGCGCTCGATCCGCGCGCCCGTGAACGCGAGCTGTCGACGCATCTGTTCAACCTCGCCTGGAAGCGCGGTGCGCAGCAGTGGGTCGGCTATGCCTATCTGCATGAGGATCGCGACATGTCTACCGCATCCACCGCCACCTACGGCGTGCGCTGGAGCGGTGCGCACCTGCGCGAACACGATGGTTGGGGATGGACGCTGGAATCGGCGCGACAGCGGGATTACGCCGAAAATCCGCTGTCATTTTCGCATGCGTACTGGCTTATCGAACCGAACTTGGCGTGGCATGGCGTCTCCTACCGCGCCGGCTGGGAACACCTCGGCGGCAACGGCGTGCACGCGCTGCAGACGCCGCTCGCCACGCTGCACGCGTTCAACGGCTGGGCCGACAAGTTCGTCGTCACGCCGCCCCGTGGACTGGAAGACCGGTATCTCGGTGCGGGTGGAAAGTTTGGTGGCGGAATGTATGCCGGTAAATTGAACTGGGCGATCGCCTGGCACGATTACGGTGCAGATCGTCGGTCCAGTGTCTCCAGCAGCCATTACGGTAGTGAGTGGGACGCGTCGCTTGGGTTTCCGGTCGCCAAGGACGTGATCGGCTTGGTCAAGTTCGCCGACTACCGCAGTGACGGGTTCGCGCGGGATACCCGTAAGCTCTGGCTGCAACTGGAATGGACGCATTGACAACACTGTCGATCGGGCGCTTCGGGGCGCGCAGCCGTTGCATCGCGGACGCTTACGAGAAATCTGACAGGACAGCCCATCAACCATTCCAAAGACGATCCGTGATGTCCAGCCACCTCTCCGCCGCTGCGCTGGCGACGATGTCCAGCACTTGACCCGCATCAATGCGCAAGGCAGTGAACCAGGGAACGATGGATCACGGCGCTAATGGGCGTCCTGCAACCGGAGCGTTCGTTGGAATTCCATATCAACATGGCCGGGTCGTTACCCGATGGACATGCGATTGGTGCCGTAATCCGCGACATCGATCCCGCCGCTGTGATCGATCTGAATCCAGCCAGCGGTCTATTGCGCGTGGCGGCTGCCATGGGCGCGGACGAACTGGTGTCGCTGGTCAACGTCGCTGGATATTCGCTGCGGCCAGAGCAGGTTTTGCAGCTGCCATCCATCTGCTGTGGGGGATGCAGCGGTTGACCCTTGTCGCGCTCACCTTGGACGCCGCCATCGGGAGCCGACTCGTCACTCGACTCGGAGACGCCAGGCCATCTGCGGTGAGCGAGCGCACACGCCGCCAGATCAGTTCTCCCTGCTTGCGTCGGTGTCAGACGCCCAGCGGCCAGCGCTGATGCCGGCGTGACAGCAACGCGCGCGGACACGATCGCGGGACTCGATCATCAACCCATTTCCCCGGCATCCCAGTGCCCCGAGTCGAGTGTGGCGGCGAGCCTCGCATTCCATGGCGAAGGATCCAGTGCCTGGCGCTTGAGCCATGCGGAGTCGAACAGCGTCTGGTCGTAGCGTTCACCCCGATCGCACAACAGGCTGACGATGCTGCCGCGTTCCCGCTGTGCACGCATGCGCGCGGCCAACTGTAGACAGGCGATGAAATTGGTCCCGGAGGAGCCGCCGTAGCGTCGTCCAAGCAATGCTTCAAGTTGCCACGCTCCGGCGATTGACGCAGCATCCGGCACTTCGATCACATCGTCGACGATCTCGAACAGGAAACCCGGCTCGACGCAGTGGCGGCCAATGCCTTCGATGACCGTCGCCTGCGTAGCGCGCGCATCGCGATCGCGTGACCGCCAGCCATGCACGAAGGCGCTGCCCGCAGGTTCGGCGACGCATAGTTCCGTGTGCAGGCCGCGATATCGCAGATAGCGACCGATGGTCGCCGACGTACCGCCGGTTCCGGCCCCGCAAACGATCCATGTGGGCTCCGGATCGGGTTCCTGCGCGAGCTGGCCGAGGATCGACTCGGCGATGTTGTTGTTACCGCGCCAGTCAGTGGCGCGCTCGGCGAGTCCGAACTGATCGAGATGGCACGCACCCTGCATCGCATGCCAGGCTGCGCGCGCATGCACGTCGGAAGGGTCCTCGACGAGATCGCAAACTCCGCCGAGGGTCTGCACGTCTGCGATCTTGCGCGGCGCAGTGCACGCTGGCATCACCGCGACGAACGGGAGCCCCAGAAGGCGTGCGAACCAAGCCTCGGAGATGGCGGTGCTTCCTGACGACGCGTCGACCACGGTCTGACCCGCCTGCAGTCGGCCGTTGCATAACGCATACAGGAACAGCGAACGCGCGAGGCGATGCTTGAGGCTGCCGGTTGGATGCGAGGCTTCGTCCTTGAAATAAAAACCAATGCCGGGAAATCCGGGGAATTCCAGGCGAAGCAGATGGGTGTCCGCGGAACGTGCGGCTTCCTGCCGCAACCGCCGCAGCGCTTGTCGGTTCCATTCACGACTGACGTGCGTGGCTGGCGAAGTCGTTGCGAGCAGCGTGCGATGCACTTTCATTGCCCGGCCAGCAGCGCGCGCACGTCAAGACAGGCCGGGCGATTCTCGTGATTGTTCGCGTTGGGGACGGGCATCTTCATGCAGGGAGCTCCGGGACACGCGTTGCGTAAAGGTTGAGGGCCACGCCTGATGGCCGCATTGACCCGGATCAATTCGGGGTGCAAATCTCATCTTCGGGCGCACGTATCGCCTCGCCTCGCACTCCTTCAGCCGAACCAGCGGACGAAAACCCCGAGGGGATGATGTGCAACCGCAATGCTGATGACGAAGGCGAAGGTCAGCAGCGCGGCGATGTAGAAACCCGCGCGTGCGCTACGGGTGCGTGCACGCCGTAGCGCGAACGTGGCCAGCACCACGTAGACGACGATCAGCACGAGCTTGGTCCCCAGCCAACCATTGGCAAACATCGCCCACGGCAGGATCGTCAGCAGCATCAATGCCGCGGTCAGCAACGTCGTGTCGATTGCATAACTGAGCCAGCGCACCGGCAACGCCAGCGGCCAGCGTGCGCCGGAGAGCACAGCTGCACCGCGGATCGCGAACAGCGATCCACTGGCCAGCACACACGCGATGTGAACGGCCTTGATCTGCGGATAGAACTCGATCAAGCCGCTGCTCATCCAGGCTTGCCATCCGCGCGCGGCGCGAGGTAGATGCGTCCAATGCGAGTGACCCACGGCGCGAAGGCAACCAGCCAGCCGCAGGCGGCGATTGCTTGCCAAGCCATGCTATCGGGTTCGAGTTCAGCGCAGATGCGCAGCAACGCGACCAGCTGGATCGCGACGAACGCGAACCAAGCCACTCGCGGCATCATCAGCGGACGTCCAGAATGTCCTTGCGTCACGCGCGTCACCATCGCGATCAGGACGCTACCGAAGAAACCGATGAACAACGCATGCGCCGGTGCGCGCCCCAGCCAGAACATGCCGGTCGCGATGTAGGCCAGCGATTGCGCCGAATACAGCGCGAACGCGATCGGCAACCATGCCAAGCCGACAAACAGCACCGTCAGGATTCCCGGCTTGGGACCACGCGGCCACCAGCGCCACCACAACGTTGCGGTCAGCGCGAGCAGTGGCAGGTCGGACAGCCAGAGCCAGCGGTAACCGTGCACCAGTTCGAGTGCGAGATGCAGCAGTGCGAGTGCCCAGAACACACCCAGCAACCACAGTGGCCGCCACGGTTTGTAGCCGGCGACGACATTGGCGGCAAAGAATGGAAACATGCGATGCGCGACCGTGACGAAGACCGGTAACAACAATCCGAAGGTGCCGATCTTGATGCTGGTGAAGGCCCAGAGCGCCGACGCGCCCAGCAGGAAGCCGATCCATGCCAGCAATCCGAGTAGACCCAGCAGCAGCGCTGCGTAGCAGGAACGCGCATGCCAGTTCCTGCCGGTGTCACGCAACAACACTTGTCCAAGCGCCACCAGGCCCGCACACCATCCGGCCAGCGTCAACAGCGCACCGATCATGACGCCTGGCCCACCAAAGATCGCGCCCGACAGCGTCGCAAGTTGTCCGCCGAACATGCCGATGCCGACTGGCAGGAAACGCCAGCGCGGGATGTCGGGTTGCCCGATCCAGCGTGGGAACGTAGTGAGCAGGAAGCCGAAGAAGAAGCTCGGCAACACCTGGTATTGCATGACGAATGCATGCAACCAGCCCGCATAAAAACGCGGTTGCGGCATCGCGAACAGAGCCCAGCGCGTGCTCAATAACCACGCCGCCCACCAAGCCATCGCCAGCATCACGTTGCTCGCGCCGATGAAGAACATCAGCCGATGTGGCGCACGGCCGAGCATGTGGACCGAAAGCCTGGGTTGCGAGGTCGTGTTCATGCGTTCCAGTCTGGGGTGCCGACGCGGGTGTTGCCGTGATCCATGTCAATTGGTTACGGCGACGCGATCAGCAGCGCAGCCAACGTCAGCCATAGCTTGCGGGTACGACTCATGGACGGCCTCCAGTGTGGATGCCGCCATCTTGGTAGCGTGCCAACCGGGTCGCCATGATTCAGGTCAAGTGGCGTGATCTGCTCGCGAATACTTGTCGACCGCGAGGTGACACGCAATTGAAATCGCGCTTGGCTCAGTTGCGCAACACCGGTGCGGCCAGGGCTTCGAGTTTGCGGCGATCGACCAGTTCGACTTCACGCCGATCAACTGTCAGCAGTCCATCGTCCTGGAAGCGCTTGAGCACCCGACTGACGGTTTCCGGGGCAAGGCGAAGGTAGTTGGCGATGTCGGTGCGCGCCATCGTCAGCTGGAAGCGATCAGCGGAAAAACCGCGCGCGGCCAGCCGCTGTGACAGGCCCATCAGGAACGCCGCCATTCGCTGGTCGGCGGTCCAGTCGCCCGACAACAACGATGCATTCCCTATGTCACGGCTGAGCAGCCGGAACAAGTGTTGTTGCAGGCCGGGCAAGCGCGCTGCCAGCAACGATATTTTCGGGAACGAGAACCGGCACAGCATCACCGTGTCCAGCGCGATGGCATTGCACGGATAATGCGCGCCGTCGATCGCGTTGAGGCCGATGACTTCACCGGGCAAGTGGAAACCGAGCACGTGCTCGCGACCATCGCGATCGAGCACGTAAGTCTTGACCGTGCCGGCGCGTACCGCGGCAATCGCCTCGAACGCATCGCCTTCGCGGAAGATGTGGTCGCCGGCGTGCAGAGGGCCGACGTGTTCGACCAGCACGTGCAGATCCATCAACGCGCTCTTGTCCATCCCTTGCGACAGGCACACTTGCGAGAAGGCGCAGGTCGAGCAGAAATGCAACGCGTCGCCGTCGTCGGCGAGCGTGCGGCGGTCGACACGGGGGAATGCCGGTTCGCTCATGCAGCGGGGCACGCCAGGTTCAAGCCCACCAGGCAAGGGGAGCTCAGATCGCGCCGGAGAAGCGCGGCGTGGTCACCACGGTGGATTGGTCGAGATATCGGTCGAAGCACATGGCGATATTACGCAGCAACAGCCGGCCTTGCTTGGTCACCACGATGCGGTGCGGCTCCCGGCGCACTAGTCCGTCGTCCACAAGCCCTTGCATGCGCTCGAGCGCCTGTGCGAAATACTGGTCGAAATCGATCGCGTATCGGCGCTCAAGGGCATCGATCGGAATCTCGCCCTGGCACATCAGGTGCTGGATCAGGTCCGCGCGCAGCTGGTCGTCCTCGCTGAGCTGCATGCCCCGGAACACCGGAAGATGGCCTTCATCGACCGCTATTTGCCAGCTTGGCAAGTCGCGCAGGTTCTGGCTGTAGCTGTCGCCGATATGGCTGATCGCGCTCACGCCCAAGCCGATCAGATCGCTGTCGGCATGGGTGGTGTAGCCCATGAAGTTGCGGTGCAGGCCACCGCGCGCCTGCGCCTGCGCGAGTTCGTCGTCGGGCAGGGCGAAATGATCCATGCCGATGTAGACGTAACCCGCGTGCGTGAGTTTGTCGATGGCCAGTTCCAGCAGCGACAGCTTGGTCTCGGCATCGGGCAGGTCCTCACTATGGACCTGGCGTTGCGCCTTGAACAGTTCCGGCAGGTGCGCGTAGCCGTAGACGGCAACGCGATCGGGGCGCATGCCGATCACGGTGTCGAGCGTACGCGCGAATCCATCGGCGTGTTGCTTCGGAAGACCGTAAATCAGATCGATGTTGACCGAGCGAAACCCATGCCCATGACAGGCATCGACGACCGCATGCGTTTCCTCGACGCTCTGGATACGATTGACCGCGGCCTGCACGTCGGGATCGAAATCCTGCACGCCCAGGCTGGCGCGATTGAAGCCGATCGCGGCGAGTTCACCGATGTCGTCAGGATTGGTGAATCGGGGATCCAGTTCGATCGAGAGGTCGCGATCTGCGGAGCCCGAGAATAAAAAATGCCGGCGCAGGCAGTCGACGACTTCCCGAAGCTGCTCCGGCGAGAGAAAGTTGGGCGTTCCGCCACCGAAATGCAGCTGGATGACTTCGCGATCGCGATCAAAGAGCGCCGCGGTCAGCGCGATCTCACGATACAGGCGCGCAAGATAGGGTTCCGAACGCGACGTGTCACGAGTAATGATGCGGTTGCAGCCACAGTAGAAACACGGACTCATGCAGAACGGGACGTGCACGTATAGCGAGAGCCGTCGTGGGATCGGATCGCCGTTGCTGGCGATCACAGCCTCGCGGAGTTGTACTTCGGTAAACGACGACGAGAATTGAGGCGCGGTGGGGTACGAGGTATAGCGAGGGCCCGGGCGGTCGTAGCGGCGCAACAGCTCGGAATGCAATCGGGACAGCGTGCTCATGGTTGCAGGCTAGAGTCCGCGACTGGTCCGCGCCTTGATCAGGGTCAACCGCGGGTGGGAATCGCACTCTTGACATGGGCGGTCGTCGGGTGAACCCTATGAAAGGTCCAGGCGCCCGGTAACGCCTTTGGCAGGGAATGGTGATGAACCAGGACAATAGCCCGGTACGCCCCTATCCTGGGCCTTCTCGCCGCAAAGGTGTGGACCGCCGCCAGACCTCGACTCGCCGCGAGGAAATCCGTTTCGAGCCTAGCAAGGAAGATCGACGCAGCGGCAAGGATCGTCGCAAGCATGACGGCTGGGACGACACGTTGACCCGATAGATCGGGACGTTACAGCCACTGCACCTTGCGTAGATAGCGATACAACAGCACGCACACCGCGATGACGACTGCGATCAGGATGTGGTAGCTGTAGCGTCCGTGGAGTTCGGGCATGTACTGGAAGTTCATGCCGTACCAGCTGGTGATCAGTGTCGGTGCCGCGAGCAGTGCGGCCCACCCGGCGAGTTTCTTGACGATTTCACCCTGCGCGATCGTAACCAGCGACAGGTTCATCCCCATCGCGGCGGTCATCATTTCGCGCATGGTATCGGTGGATTCGTTGACGCGCATCGCGTGGTCCAGCACGTCGCGGAAATACGGTCGCACATCCTTCTGGATCAGCTCGCTGTGCATTCGCGTGAGTTGCGAAAGGATATCCTGCAGTGGTGACACCGCAAGCCGCAGCTGGGTCAATTCCCGCTTGAGCTCATACAGTTTGATGATGGTGTCGCGTCGATAGGTCTCGCCGAAAATATCCTGCTCAAGCCGACCCAGTTCGTCCCCGAACTCCGTCGCGATCGGCAGGTAGTGATCGACGATGAAATCCAGGATGGCGTACAGGCCGTACGACGGCCCCATCGCCAGCAGCTCGGGCTCGCGTTCGACGCGTTCGCGCACAGGCGTGTAGGACATCGAGGCGCCATGGCGCACGGTCGCCAGATAGCGATGCCCGAGGAACGCGTAGGTTTCGCCAAACTGGATATGGCCTTCGACGACCTGCGCGGTATGCATCACGACGAACAGGGAATCGCCATACGCTTCGATTTTCGGACGCTGGTGGGCATGCTGTGCGTCCTCGATCGCCAGGTCGTGCAGGCTGAATTCCTCCTGCAGCTTGTCCAGCAACCCGGCGACGGGTTCGTACATGCCCACCCAGACGAAGCTGCCATCGTCGACCGCCAGCACATCGCTGATCTCATCCAGCGTGATGTCGCGGCGCTTGCCCTGGCGATCGTAAACGGCGCAGTTGATCACGCACGCCGGTGTGCTGGAGGGGGGCGTGCTCATGGGGAGCGGGCTTGAGGCAGTCATGCGCTGATCGTCCCCCAGTGCGGGTCCTGCGACAAGTCAGCGCCGCCGCAGGCTGGCGAAAAGAGCCAGATGCACCGGCAGCAGCAACGCGATCCAGTGCGTGTTGTCCTGCTCGGGAAACGGCGGGAGCCAGCGCATGATCCATGCCATCAACGCGCAGGCCGCGACCACGCCGAGCAAGCGACGGAACCACGTACCGGCTGGGCGGCCGCGCGAGATTCGCCATCCGCCGTGCAACAGCAAAAAGCACAGCGGATTGAACAGCAACAGGTTCTGGTTCGCCCAGCCCGCATTGTGTGCGGTGCCGAACCAGATGAACAACATCAGTCCGCCCAATAGCCCTGCCAGCGTCCAGATTGGAATTGCCACCGACGCAAGTGCGCGCGGCGCGGCGCGGCCGAGCCATAGCAATGCCAAGGCGATCGCTGCGCCAGACAGAAACCATGGCCACCAGGGCCGCGGAAACTCCGCGGGCTCCGGTGCGATGCGGTGCGGCAGCAGCTGCTGCGTCGCAGACACCAGCGACTGCCCGTCGCTTGCGGTCGCCTCGTGCAGGCTGTCGGCCAGCCGCATCGGTACGAATGCCTCCTCCCAGCGTGACAACGGGACGTCGGCGTAGGGCCCCAGCCCGATATCGAATCCGAGCCACATCAGCGGCTCCGGAGAGGCCAGGCGCACGGCTTCGCTGCGATAGGTGTTTCCGCGCGAACGTGCCGACAACTGTCGCCGTAGCGACCCCCCAAGCGCACGATCCACTGCATCGCGCACGCGCGTGGCGCAGTTGTCGGTGAAATACTGATAGCGATAGTGGGAATTTTCAGGCCGTGCATTGATCGCGAGTGCAGCCGACAGTTGCATCGCCTGCTGTGGCGTCAGGTTCAACCACTGGATCGACACCCCCCGGCCCACGTTGCGGTAGTAGGCAAGATCCTCCCGCAGGGGCAAAGCAACCAGTTGGTAGCGCATTTCGCCACGTACGAATCGCGGCACGAAATCAGGTTCTGACGGGTCGAAGAATCCAAAGTTGTATGAGATCGGCCCGCCACGGGAGGGATCGTCGACCACCAGTGCATCGTGGCCGAACCTTTCCCAGAAGATTTCGCCGGGCTGCATCGTCATGACGCCGATCCGCAATCCGTGGGTCGGCTCCAACGGCGCCGCCACGGCGGCACCAGCAAACAGCGCAAGCAACAGGCCTAGGACAAATCGCATGCGCCTGACTAACGGCATGCTAGAGGTCGGCATGGACGCTTAAATGCAGCGCATGCAACCTGCGCGCATCGGCACGTGCAATGCGGAAACTGAAACGACCGAGCGTCAATTCCTCGCCGGCTTCGGGCAGGTGGCCGATCGCGGCCGTCACGAGGCCACCAATCGTGTCGTATTCGTCGTCATCGAAATCAGCACCGAAGCGCGCGTTGAAGTCGCTGATCGGCGTCAGTGCATCCACCACGAACTGACCGTCGGCCTGGGCCGCGATCAATGCCGTGGTGTCCTCGGCCTCGTCGTGCTCGTCGTCGATCTCCCCGACGATCTGCTCCAGGACGTCCTCGATCGTAACTAGGCCGGCGACGCCACCATATTCATCGATGACAATCGCCATGTGGTTACGCGATTGCCGGAATTCGCGCAGAAGCACATTGAGTTTTTTTGATTCCGGGATCAGCACCGCCGGACGCAACAACTCGCGCACCTTGCCGGTGCCGTGCGCGGGATCGTGATCGGCGACCACGCCCCGCAGCAGGTCTTTCGCGAGCAGGATGCCCAGGATTTCATCGCGCTGTTCACCATGTACCGGGAAGCGGGAATGGCCGGATTCCACCACCTGCTTCATCAACGTCAGGAAGCGTTCGTCGGCCGACAGCGCGATCATCTGCGCCCGCGGGATCATGACGTCACCGACGGTGAGGTCGGACACAGCGATCGCACCTTCCATCATGCGCAACGTGTCGGCGGCGATCAGCCCGTCGGCCTGCGCATCGCGCAGCAACTCGACAAGGTCCTCGCGCGTGGACGGCTCCCCGGACAGCATCGAACCAATACGGTCCAGCCAGGAACGCCGTTTTTCAGGAATTTCCGGCTCGGAACTTAGGTCTGGGTCGTCGTCTGACATCGTGGAGTGAAGGAAGCGCCGGTCTTGGAGCGACAGCGGAGTCTAGCGCGGAACCATCGACGGACGGTGAAACGGCGAGCCAAAACCCGTTAGTCTTCTTCCATCCGGTAAGCCTTCCATCAAAAGGGAACAAGACATGACGACGACGATGGAGATGACTCCAGAAATCCAGATGTTGGCATGGGCCAGTGCGTTGGGGCTTGTGCAGTTGGTCTTGGACGCGACCTTGGTGACCGCCCAGCGTGGCCTGAAATGGAATGTCAGTGCGCGCGACGGCGAACCAGCACCGCTGACCGGCGTGCCGGCTCGGGTGCATCGCGCTTTGCTCAATTTCCTCGAGACATTCCCGTTCTTCGTCGCGGCCGTTTTGGCGGTGGCGCTGACAGGGCGCGCCAATGCCTCGACTGCGCTGGGCGTGCAGTTGTATTTCTGGGCACGTGTCGCCTATGTCCCGCTGTATGCCGCCGGCATCCCGTATGTGCGCACGCTCGCCTGGGCAGTGTCACTGGTGGGCCTGCTCAAGGTGCTGGCAGCCCTGTTCTGAGCATGCAGCGATGATGACCCTGCTAGCCGATCGCATCACCGCCTCGACGGTTGTCGGCACTGCACCGTTTCCCGTGCTGATTGCCCGGGATGTGCTCGATCGTGGCGCCGAGCAGGCGTTGGGGGACGGGTTTCCGCGTTACCGCGGTGCCGGATTCTTCCCGTACGCCGACGGCGACTGCGGGCCGGCCATGCAATCTCTGGTTGGCGAACTGACGTCTTCCACGTTCGCCGATCGCATCGGCCACCTGCTCGGCATCGAGCATCTGTCGCAATATCCGGTGCTCGTCACCATTTGCCGCGCGCTCAACCTGCGTCACGGCACCATCCATACCGACAGTCAGTCGAAGGTCGCCAGCGCGCTGTTGTATCTCAATCCAGACTGGGCGCCATCGCACGCCGGCTGCCTTCGCTTCCTGGCCAGCGGCAATGACATCGAGGCGCTGGTCGCTCAGGAGATTCCTCCGGTCTACGGGACGCTGACCGCGTTCCGTCGCACCGACAACTCTTTCCATGGGCACCTGCCGTACGAAGGCGAGCGGCGTGTGATCCAGGTGGCGTGGCTGGTCGATGCGGCAGCCGTGGATCGCAAGACCCGTCGCGGCCGTTTTTCACGGGCAATCAAATGGCTGTCAGGCCGCATGGATGGCTGGTTCGGGCGCGGCCGCAAGGACGATGCATCGCATCTGGATTAGCGATCTTTGGTGATCTGCTGGTCGATGGATCCAACCCCATGATTCGCAGTCCGAACGTTACGGGTCTGCGATGACCTGTATTCGGATATCTCCCAATCCAACCACTTGGCCCGCACGAATCTTGCAGGTCTTGCGTAGTTCGACGTTGCCATCCACGGTCACCGCGCCGCTGGCGACAACGGCCTTGCCGTCGCCACCGCTGTCGCAGGCGCCGGCAAGTTTCAGCAGTTGGTTGAGCGCAACGTGATCGCGGTCCAGGACAAAGCGGATCAGCGGCATGGGTGATCGCAAAGAAAAAGGTCGCGTCAGCCTCGCAGCGACGCGACCTTCATGCAAGCAGTCAAATCAACCCTTGTAAAGGGCGGGGAACATCTGCTTGAGCTCCACCACCTTGGGCGCGTCGTTGATGACGATATACGGCTCGTTCGGGTGCAGGCTCAAGTATTTCTGGTGGTAGCCTTCAGCCGCATAAAACGCCTTGAGCGGCTCCACCTTGGTGACAATCGGGGCCGAAAACACCTTGGCTGCACCCAACTGCGCGATATACGCCTTGGCAACATTTTGTTGCGCGGCATTGGTGGTGTAGATCTCCGAACGATATTGCGTGCCACTGTCCGGTGACTGGCGATTTAGCTGGGTCGGATCGTGCGCGACGGAGAAATAGATCTTCAGCAACTGGCCGTAGCTGACTTTGGTGGGATCGTAGACGACCTTGACCGACTCGGCATGGCCGGTGCGACCGGTGCTGACGGTTTCATAATTGGCGGTATTCGCATCGCCGCCGCTATAGCCCGACGTCGCCTGCTTCACGCCCTTGACGTGATCGAAGACGGCTTCCACGCCCCAGAAGCAGCCGCCCGCAAACACAGCGGTTTGATCGCCCTTGGCGGCGGGGACATCAAGCTTGGCATCAGGCAGTACGACAGGCTTGCTGCTGGCAAAACCCGAACTGCACGCAATCAAACCTGTCAGCAGTGCAACGCCGAGCAGGGATTTGGTGGGGACGAAAGACTTGGTACGCATTTGCAGGCTCCAATGGATGTGGTGCGAATATGGTGAGAAAGCCTCAGGCCTTGGCGAATTTGAGTGCGACCGAATTCATGCAGTAGCGCAAGCCGGTCGGCTTGGGGCCGTCATCGAACACGTGACCCAGGTGCGCATCGCAGCGCGCGCACGAAATCGCGGTGCGGGTCATCCCGAACATGTGATCGCCGGATTCCACCACGTTGTGTTTGTCGATCGGCTGCCAGAAGCTCGGCCAGCCAGTCCCGGATTCGAACTTGGTCGCCGAGTCGTACACCGCGGTATCGCAGCACATGCAACGAAACACGCCCTTGTCGTGAACGTTGAGCAGGGATCCGGTGTAGGCGCGCTCGGTGCCGGCATGGCGGGTGACATCGAAGGCCAGCGGCGACAGCTGCTTGCGCCATTCGGCTTCGCTCTTGACGACCTTGTCCACCGAAACGGTCTTCAGTCGCTTGCCATCGTTGGAGAACTCCACCAGCGCGACCTTGCCGGGCGTGGACTTCGTCGCGGCATTGCCCGGTGCGGCAGCTTCACTCTTGCGTGCGCAACCCAAGGCCAGCGCCGTCAATGCCAGCGTGGAAGTCGTCATGAAATTGCGCCGGGTCAAGGCGGAGGGAGTGGGCAGCTTCGATAGGTTGTTCATAAGATGAAATACGTCCGTTGGGCGGGAGAAGATGCGCGACACGCAAAGGCGTTCAGGAACTCTTTCTGCGGTCTATGCGCCACTGTCCTAATGAGACCGGAATACACGGCCAACGGTTCGCGCAAGACGCGTACGTTGCAGCTGCGTTCATGCTTGGTCGATCGGTTCCTTCGACACCGCCCGCTGAAGCGGCTTTCGTCAGCGAATCGGCAATTTGAGGCGTCGACCGTTCCAGTCAAGTATCACGCCGTCGGTGGTGATCGTTGTGACGATGGCATCGCCAATGCGATCGCCTTCGTGCAGCCGGTTGCCATCGACGATGACAAAGCGCTGCGCGGGGTCGTCATTCCACATGTGCATGCTTAGCTTGAGAGGGGGAAGACCCCTGCGCTCATCGATGGTCAGGTCAGACAGGCGCAGGACGGTGTTGTCCGCTACCGCAGGTGTCGAAGGTGCGATTGCTACTGGAGCTGGGGCGTGGGACGCCAGCGGCAAATCGTTGGGCGGGGAGGGCATGGCGATTGCGGGGTTTTCCGTAATTTTCGGTGTTGGTGTCGGGGCCGTGGCGTTTATTGGCGGAGGCGTTAAATGCCGCACTGTCGGCAATGCCCCGGTGTCTGATTTCTGATGCATGGCAGGCGGCGCGGTGGCCGCGAAAGTTGCAACTCGCGCGGGTGCGGGCGAGGTTTTCACATGGAACAACCACCAGCCAGTCGCTCCAATGACTATCGCGATCATCCACCAGCCCCACGCCGGGATCCCGCCGCGCCGCATGGCCGGGGACGGCGACAATTCGACGTGGACATTCGGCGTTTCGCCACGGCGGCGATCGGCTTCTGATTTGCGCAGTGCTTCGAGGATCAGCGACATCAGTGCAGGCTTCGCTGAAGGTGCGGACCGGAGCCGTCGGCCGCCAATGCAAACCGCGTTTCAGGGCCGATCACACCATCGGCCATCAGGCCATGTTCGGCCTGGAACCGACGCACATTATCGACGTTTGGCGTGGCTGACTGGATGGGCGAACGCCAGATCGCGGTGTAATCGCCACTCCACACCGACTGCAGTGCAACACGCGGGATGTCGATGACAGCGCCGTCCAGCTGCAATCGCACGCGCAGCGCGTCTGCACCAACCAGCATTGCCAATGCTTCGTGGTGTGGATTGGCCATGTGTAAATGCATAAGTATCGGCCGGTCGATTGCCGTCAGCGTGTCGAGCGTGGCGCGACTGTGCAAACAAAACACCTGCTCTGCGAGTGTCGGCGCGCAATGCGCCGCGATGGCAATGTCGGTTGGACTGTCAGGTAACCCCCATGCTGAGAGCAATGACTGCCAGGTGGACAGCGACGCGGAGTTGGCGGAAGCCACGTCCTGCATCAGCGTGGCAACGTCCATCAGCGGCGTCGCAGGCGTTTTCGGGGTGCTCGCTGATGCAGGTCGCACCTTCGGTGGCGTTGCAGCGCCGTGGGTAGAGACAGGGGGAGCAGGGCGCAAGGCCAGGAACACGGATATCGCAACGACGGCGAGGATGGCGGTCGCCAGCAGTGGCGTCCACGTCGACGGATGTCGAATTTTCGGAGGCAAAGCCTCCTTTGCCGCAAGATCGACCGTGCGTGCGTCCAGCACGGTGGCGTCGCGTGCATAGCCTGCCAGCAGACTTCGCTCGGCGAGGACATTGATGAGCCGCGGAACGCCTCCGGAATGCCGGTGCAGGCGCTGGATGGCAGCACGCGAAAAAGGCAGGTGCAATCCGCCGGCGATGGCATGGCGGTGACGCAGGTAACGCTCGGTTTCCATCGCATCCAGAGGCGTGAGATGAAAACGTGCGGTGATGCGTTGCGCGAGCTGTCGCAGGTCATCGCGCGCCAGCAGCACGCGCAACTCGGGCTGGCCCAGCAAGATGATCTGCAGCAGCTTTTGCGTGTCGGTTTCAAGGTTGGTCAGCAGGCGCACTTGTTCGAGCGCATCAATCGACAGGTTCTGTGCCTCATCGATGATCAGGACCACCCGCAATCCTTGCGCGTATGCGTCCAGCAGATAGGCATTGAGCACATCGACCAGTGCCTTGATGCTGCCGCGTTGAACCTCGCTGCCGGGAAACGTGATGTCGAGATGCAATTCCTCGCAGATCGTTTCCAGCAACTCCACTGGTGTGAGTCGCGGGTTGAGGATGAGTGCGACGCGGGTGTCGGCCGGGATCTGTTCCAGCAACAACCGGCAAAGGGTGGTCTTGCCGGTGCCGACTTCGCCGGTCAGCTGCACGAATCCGCCGCTGCCGCCTTGCCCGATCCCGAACAACAGATGCGCGAGCGCATCCCGATGGCGTTCGCTGAGGAAGACGAAACGCGGATCGGGGGTGATCGAGAACGGCGGCTCCTTCAGGCCGTAATGCTCGAGGTACATGCATGAACCGATGGGAGGTCGGCTGCTAGCGTGCCACGAAAGCCCAACCGAGCGCGATCTTCCGGCAGGATGAAATCGCTATTCGGCAACACCCTTGGCTTCCGCCGTCCCCAGCATTTCAGGGTGCTTCAGCGGGCTGGCGCGGCTGATCAACGGGTGGATCAGCACGGCGCCCAGGATCACCACGACCCCGAGATAGAACTGTGGCGTGAGTTGGCGTTGCTCACCGAGCAGGAGCATGGCCAGCGCGATCGCGTAGACGGGCTCCAGGTTGACTGCGAGTTGCGCGGTGAATGCACTCATGTGGCGCAACGCGACCAGCGACAGCGTGAACGGCAACAACGTGCAGGCCAGCGCCAGTGCAAGCAGCAAGAGGCTGTCATGTGCATCGGGCAGGACGAGCAGGTTGCCGGCAAAGGCCGGAAACACCATTGGCATCAACGGTGCCAGCAGCGACATCGTCAGCATTCCGGCGCCAAGCTCGATTCCAGTCACGGTCAATGGGTCGGCGTGTTCCACCAGGCGCTTGTTGAGTGAACTGAACAGCGCCACAAAAATGGCAGATAACGTACCGACGGCGATGCCCAAGCGCATGGCATGTGGCACCCCGCCAACGACCAGTGCAACACCGGGCAGCACCGCCAGGCCCAATATCAGCTCGTGGCGCGAAAACGCCCGGTGGGCGAGTTTGGGCTCCACCAGTGCAGTGAATACCGTCGCCAATGCCATGCACGTCGCACCCACGGATGCGTTGGATAGCTTGATCGCGCCATAGAACGTCAACCAGTGCAACGACACCAGCACGCCGATGCCGGCGTAGGACAGCAACAGTCGGCGACTCATGGCACGCACGCCACGCCATACGCGCGGAACCAGCGCCAATGCGCCCACCACGATCAGCATCCGCCACCACACCAGTGGCAACGCCGGCAGCGTGATCAATTTGCCCAGGATGGCCGTGAATCCCCACAGCACCACGCATACGTGAATCTGCAGGAAGGCCTTGCGGCTTTCGCTCATCGGCATGCCAGTGGTTCGCCAGCCGGACTCAAGGCGCAGATACGTCCTGCCCCTGGATCGAATCGGATGCGACTGGATTGCGCTCGCTCGCGCGCCGAGGAATGGATTCAGCATCGAGCAGCAGCTCAATGCGGCTGAAAACCTCGGCGCGGGAGAAGGGTTTCTTCATGAAATCGTCCGCGCCAATGCGCTGCACGTAGAACTGTTCGGTCGCGGCGGCATTGCCGCTGATCATGATGATCGGGATGGTTTTCGTCAGCGGTTCGCGACGCAGCGTGCGCAACGCCGCGAATCCATTCATGCCGGGCAGGACGATGTCCAGGAAGATGATGTCGGGCTTCTCCTCGCAGGCAAGCTTGATCCCGGTTTCGGCATCGAAGGCTTCCAGCGTGTCATAGCCATTCTGGCGCAACAGTTTTCTCAACAACGCCACGATCGTCGGCGAATCGTCGATGAGCAGCACGCGTGTCTGGGCCCGCGCATTGCGACGCTGCTTGAGGCGACGGTCATTGGGATATGTAGCACTTTCGTAATCGTAGAACGGCGCGTCCGCAGGTTCGGCCGGATCGAAGATGGCGCTGGCAAGGCTAGGGCTCTCGCCACCTGTCGACGTGTTGGCCACCCGTGACGGCTTTTGGGATGGCGGTGGCGGTGCCTCCGGCTCGGCCATTTCCCCGCCGAGCCAGCCGACCAGGCGGCGCTTGAATCCGTTGATCATCGACATGGGTGTGAACCGGCCTGCAGGTACCGAGAGTTTAGCCGCTAACCATCAATCCGCCGAATCGGCTCATAGCAAATCACCCGGCATTCCTAAAATCCGCAACAGGGCCGCCGCCGCCGCGGGATTGCGTTCCTTTGCGCTGTTGATGAAATACACGAATACCTCGCGTGGGGCTTGGTTCGGCAACAGCGGCTCGGCGATGTGTGGCAGGCCAGCCGGATCAACTCCTCGCGCCCACAGTCTCGTGCACTTGGCCCAGTGCCGCAGCTCACTGCCGGGATAGCCGGTGGCGACAGTACTTTGCGAGCGCATCAGTCGCGCGTAGACAAAGCCGGCCGTGATGTCGGCAAAGGATGGATGCTCGGCAGAATCGGTGAACACGGTTGCCATGCCATGCGCGCGGGCAAGCGCAAGGTATTGCGCATCGACAAATCCGGGATCGCGAACGTCCAGGACATGTCGCATCGTGCGACCTTCGACCTCGCCGGGCAGAAGCTCCAGGAAGGCGGCGAAATCCTCCCGCTCCAGGCGGCGCCCGCGCTCGAACTGCCAGACGATTGGGCCAAGCTTGTCGCCCAAGGCGGCAATGTCACCAAGGAAAGCGTCCACCTGTGCGCCTGTGTTCGCCAACGTGCGCGCCATCGTGATGCGCTTCGGCGCCTTGGCGGAAAACACGAAGCCATCCGGCGTTTCGTCGCGCCATTTGGCATAGGTGGACGGTTTCTGCGCGCGATACCAGGTGCCGTTGACCTCGATCGCGCTGACGTGGCGGCTGGCATATTCCAGTTCTCGCCGTTGCACCCATCCCTTCGGATAGAAATTGTCCCGCCATGGCGCGTACGTCCAGCCGCCGATGCCCACGCGAATACCGTCGATCTCTGCTGGCCCAGCAGGTAATGCTGGAGTCGGTGGCTTCGCCTTCGCCATGTCAGCGCTTACCGGATGGGTTCGTCCAGCATCAATTCGCGCACGTAGCGGACGGGCGGGGCGCCGTAGGACAGCACCTGGTCGTGATAAGCCTTGAGGTTGAACTTGTCACCGAGCTTGGCTTCCATGGCGTGGCGCAGGTCGAACTGCTCCTGCACGCCGACGAAATACGTAGGCAATTGCGCGGACGACAATTGCGCGCGCACCCATTTGCCGGATGCTTCGCGCTCCTGCTGGAAGGTATCGTGGGTCATCAGGCGCATGGCCTGCTCGCGGCTCCAGCCGTCGACATGCACGCCCTGGTCAAGCAGTGCATTGGCGATCGTGCGCAGGTAGAACTTCCGCTGCACCAGTTTGAATAGCGGGTCGCCGTTGTCATAGCCCGCATCGGTCATCATGCGTTCGCCATAGACGGCCCAGCCTTCAGCGAACAGTCCAGACCTCAAAACGGCGCGCAGGGTGGACGGGTACTGCGCCGAATGTGCGCCTTCCAGGTAGTGCCCCGGCATCGCTTCGTGGATGGTGAGCAACTGGATCATCCGCGAGTTGTACTCGCGCAGGAACGAATCCGATTGCGCCGTGGTCCAGTCGTCGGGGATCGGGGAAATCGCGAAATACGTATCGAGCCCCTTGTCCAGGGGCCCGGGGGAATCGCAGTATGCGACCGC
This sequence comes from Lysobacterales bacterium, assembly GCA_038235185.1. GTDB lineage: Bacteria > Pseudomonadota > Gammaproteobacteria > Xanthomonadales > Xanthomonadaceae > Cognatiluteimonas. Next base: position 8,183 of record JBBSUF010000011.1, on the reverse strand, counting down.
AACCCCGCGTTGGAATTCCGGCATCAGGATCACCTTGACGGGATCGCTCGGCACGGTGACCAGGTTCTTGTCACGCACGAATGCGGTCGCATCCACCAATGCCTGTTTGGCGGCGGCCACAACCTGATCGCGCGCCGGGCGTTGTGCGTACGCCAGTTCCAGCGCCGCCTCGATGGCCTGTTGCTGCTGCTTGTCGGTGGGGGCTTCAGGTCGCGACGATGCACCGGGCTTGTCTTTCAGGACTGTACGAGCGATGCCATACATCTCGCCGCGCACAAGCTTGATTTCAGCCTGCGCGCGCTGCTTGATTTCGGCACGCGACAGCGTGGAATCCAGCGAGAACCGCAACTTTTCGTCGTAGAGTTTCTGACCGATGCGGAAGTCGCCACGTGCATTTGGCACCAGCACCTTGTCCAGCCACTGTTGCTGGTCGGCGACCGCCTTGCGCAGTCCGGCCACTGCGGCATCCAATCGCTGGCGATCAGCGCCTGACAGCTGCCCGGCATTGGGGGTGATGAATTGATCGACCAGGCTCAGCACGCCGGCATTCTGTTTGGCAACGGTTTCCGCGTGAATTTTCGGAACACGTGCAGGATCGAGATTTGCACGCATCTGCGCAAAGATGCCCGGAATTTTTTCCATGCGCGCAGTCGCCGATGCCAGGCGTTGTGGCATCGGCGCGAAGTCCCGTGCCATCAGGTTGTAGATCGCACCGCCAGCCAAGCCGCTGTAGACCTGCGGGTCCCACGCCCAGCTCTGGAAGGTGTCCAGGTTCCACAGATCCGAACGTAATTGATTCCGCAGGATCGATGCATCGACCTGGTTTTCGCGCGACAGCTTGCTGGTATCGATGCCATCGAGTTCAGCGAGCATGCGCTTGCTGAAGGCTACGGCTTTGTCGCGCCCTGTTGCGCTGAGGTCATCGACCTCGGTGTCAAAGCGATGATCGCCAAGCTGCGTCGCCGAGACCGGGTTGAGTTGCATCCAGCCGTCCAGCCATCGCCTGGAGAGATCGGCGAAAGCGGTATCGGTGGCCGTGGCCTGCATGCTGGCGGATGGCCTCGATGGCGACGAAGCCGTCATTGGCATTGATTGGCAGGCGGCAAGGGCGGAAGTCAGCACAGCAACGGTGAATAAGGAAGAACGCATGGGAACCTCGGTGTTTGAAAGATTTGATTCCGTCATTTCGGTTTAGTGATATCGCGGGTGCAGTCAGGACGGCAGTTAAAACCTACGTTGTCACAGATCCATTCTTCTCCAATGCGATCCAGTAATCTGCCGGTTTGGGGCGACCAAAGAAATATCCCTGCCCATAGACACAGCCCATGTCCCGCAGGATACGAAGTTGCTGCTCGGTTTCGACGCCTTCGGCGACGACTTCCAATCCCAGCGAGCGTGCCAATGCCAGGATGGCGCTGATCACGGCAACGCTGCGCGACGTGTCTTCCTGCCCTAGCGGCGCGACGAAGGATTTATCGATCTTGATCATCTTCAGCGGAAAGCGATGCACGTAACCAAGCGATGAATATCCAGTGCCGAAGTCGTCCAGAGCCGCTTCGATGCAGGCATCTCGCAGTCGCTGCAGGATTTTCGCCACCGCCGTTGGATCGCCCAGCAGGGTGCCCTCGGTCACTTCGATGCGCAGCTTGGCAGGATCGAAGCCTGTGTCGGTGGTGACGGCGAGCAAGCGTGTGTCCAGGTCGTCGTTCTGGAAATGCCGCGGGGAAATATTGATCGTGATGAAGCCGCCGTCGCACACAAGTGCAGCCCCGGCATTGCAGGCCAGCCGGTACATCTGCCAATCGATCGCTTCGATCTGGCCGCTTTCCTCGGCTACGCGCAGGAAGTCGCCCGGTAACAGAACGCCTCGTTGCGGATGGTGCCAGCGAACCAGTGCTTCATAACCTACCGTGGCCGCATCGGACAGCCGAACCAGTGGCTGGAAGTAGGGCTCGAACTGACCGGCCGACAAGGCCTCGTGCAATTCATGCTCCAACTGCAGCACGTCCATGGCGCCGCGCTGCAGGGACTCATCGAACATGACGAAACGCTGCCGCCCGGCGCTCTTGGCGCGATACAACGCGATGTCGGCGTCACGCAACAATTCGTCGGCTGAGCTGTAGAATTCGTCACCAATCGCAATGCCAATGCTTGCTGACGGATGCAACTCGTGGGCGTTGATGAACAATGGGCGCCGCAGCGCCTCCAACACGCGCTGTGCGACCTTGCTTGCGGTTTGCGGGAATGGGGCGTCCTGGAGCAGCAGCGCGAATTCGTCGCCCGACAGGCGTGCAACCACATCTGGCTCGCGCACGCACTCGCCGAGGCGTCGCGCGACCTCCTGCAGCACCTGGTCACCGGCCAGATGACCGAGGCTGTCGTTGACGACCTTGAAACGGTCGACATCCAGGTACAGAAGCGCGAAGCGTCGCTCCTTGTTGCGTCGAACCCCGGCAATCGCACGTTCGAGGCGGTCGCGCAGGTACAGGCGATTGGGTAAGCCGGTCAGCGGGTCATGCATGACCTGGTGCTGCAGCTGGGCCTCGATCTGTTCGCGCACCTTGATCTGCTCACGCAGCTCGCGCGTGCGTTCCTCCACGCGTTCCTCCAGGCGGGTATTAGACAGGCGCAACGCCTTGGAAGTGCGTCGGCGCTGGATGCTGCTGGCAAGTTGATGCGATACAAAAGTCAGCAGTTCCGCATCGCGCTGGTCGTAACGGACCTGTGACGTATAACTCTGTACCGCGACCACCCCCAGGGTCGCGTCACTGCTGATCAGCGGCACGCCCAGCCAGCAGGTCGTTGGCGAGTTGAGATAGTCCTTGTCGATCTCGCCGGCTTCGACCAAGGCGCGCGCGCCTTGCGCTCCCTCGACCAACTGCGCACGGCCGCTGCGCAGGGTGTATTCGGTCAAGCCCCGACCTAGCGCACGATCATGGCCGACCGCGTGGTGCTGGTCGACGTAATAGGGGAAATGCAGTTCGGTACTGTCATCCGACAGCAGCGCGATATAGAAATTGTCGGCATTGAGGAGATCGGATACCGCGATGTGTACCTGCCGGAAGAAACGTTCACTACTGTCGTCGGTGACGGCAAGCGCGGCAATCTGGTACAGAGCGCCTTTCAAATGCTCGCTACGTTCGCGCTGGGCCAGCTCGCGTCGACGTTGCAGGCTGCTGGCCAGCTGGGTTGCGACGAAATCAAGTAGTTCAGCGTCCGCGGTGTTGTAGGCGTTTTCATCGGTGTAGCTCTGTACGGCGAGGACGCCGATGGGTTGGTCACCGGCAAGTAGTGGCACGCCCAGCCATTGACTCGCGATGGCGCCGACGAACTCGAGATTGATTTCCCCTGCCATCTCTAGTTCCAGAGCTCGCGCCTCTGAAACCAGTTGCGTGCGACCCGATCTCAAGGCGAATTCCGTCAGTCCTCTTCCCAATGGCCGGGTTGGCCACTGCGTTTCATGCGCATCGCGGACGTAAGGGAACGTTACGGTCAGCCCATCCTCGGACAGTAGTGCGATGTAGAAATTCTCGACGTCCAGCAGACCAGAAATAATCCGGTGAACCCTGGCGTAAAACCGCTCGCCGGTGTCGGTGCTGACCGCCAGTGCGGCGATCTGGTAAAGCGCTGACTGCAAACGTTCGCCGCGCAGGCGTTCGGTGATTTCCTTGCGCAGGTCTTCGTTGGTTTCGGCCAACTGGCCAGTGCGCTCCTCCACCCGGCGCTCGAGTTCTTCTTGCCCCTGCTTGCGTTCCAGCGCAGTCAGGATGTGCTGCGAGACGAAACCCAGCAACGCCATGTCAGCGCTGGTGAAGCCGACGCTCGCCAGATAGCTCTGCACGACCACGACGCCCCGCACGTGCCCATCACGCAACATCGGCACACCGAGCCAGTCGTCGCTCTCGGCCCCATGGATATCCAATGGACCAGGAACTTGTGCCTGCAGTTGTTCGTCGCTGCCCATGAGAGGCTTACGTTCGCGAATCATCCACCAGGTCGGACCATGCTTGATGCGGTCGAGCGGGAAATCGGTAGCACCAGCCGGATTTTCCTGATCGACGCTGTCGACGAAATAGAGGAAGCGGATGCTATCCGCGCCCGGGTCGTACAGCGCGATGAAGAAGTTGTCGGCATACATCAACTCTCCGACAATTCGATGCAGCCCACGAAGCATGTCCGGCATTTCCAGGTCGGAACCGGCCATGTCAGTGATCGCGAACAACGCGCGCTGCAGCTGCTCGGTCTGCGCCAGCTGCGCGACGGTGTCGTGCAGGCGCTCGATGGCGAGGACTTCGGCCATCCGAGTGCGACCGGACAGCAGCGATTCGATCGAGGGCGGGTTCCCCTGGGGAACGTGCAGGACCGCGACCGCGCTGTCCTGGTCGCATAGCACCTGCGTGCTGGGCGTTGACGGTGTGCCGTCACGAAGAGCCTGCACCGCGGCCATCGCCGCGGCCAGGGCATCAGCTTCCAGACATGGCGATGGATAAGCTTCGATCGCCTGTGGCCAGCGGCTGGACCACAGCACGCAGGTTCCCGGAGCCAGCGTGCTGCCCCCGAGCGCGTCGAGGTCACCATCCAGCAGCACATCGGCGACCTGGGCAGGCGTGGTCGCGTGCAGCAGGCGATCAGCGAAGGCCCGGTCCAGCCCGACCAGATCCAGACCAGCCAAGGCCGGCGCGGAAGCATGGACTGAACGGTCTGGCATCATGGATCTCATTACGAAAGCCGACCAAGTATCGCGCAAACAAGCCCTGCGAAATGGGAGGCGGTACACGCTTGTGTCGCGCTATCCTGCGGATTCCCTGAATCATGTTCATGAGGAGCACGCCATGACCCTACACGGAGGTTGTCACTGCGGCAGGATCGCGTTTGACCTGGAAGGTGAAGTGCGGGACGTGATCGAGTGCAATTGTTCGATGTGCCGCAAGCGCGGTGGACTGCTTGCGTTCTTCCCTCGCGCCGCATTGACCTTGAAGACGCCCGAAGCCGATTGCGCCACCTATCGCTTCAACAAGGAGAAGATCGCGCACCATTTCTGCACGGTCTGCGGGGTTTCTCCTTTCAGCGATGGCGTCCATCCGGGCACCGGCGCGGAAACGGCTTGCGTGAACGTTCGCTGCCTACCCGACATCGACCTTGGTGCGCTCAATGTCCAGCAGGTGGATGGCGCGAGTTTCTGAGAGGCAGGTTCACTCGTCCTCCCCCTCGAATTCAACCAGCGCATCCAGGTCGAATGCCAGCGCTTCGACCGCTTCGCGTACCTTGCGGGCGGTCGAATCATTAGGCGCCTCGATCTCGATTTCATGTGCGGTTGGTCCGGCCACATCGCTCAGCCCGGCGGAACTTGAATCGGGATCGTCCATGTGCGGCATCATGTCGGCGACTTCTTCGACATGCTCGATGCCGTCAATACTCTGCAGCAGGTTGATCATCGCGCGGACATCATCTTCGCTTCCGGTCACGCGCATACGCATTGTCGACATCGGAGTACTCGCTGGTAGTGATATGCCAGAAGCGTAGGCAGGTGGCGGACAAGTCAACGTGATGGTGTTTTCGAAGCCGGCTCCATACGCCACTGGACGGGATAATTCGAGACAGCGTAGATTGCGCGTAACGACTGGCGCCGGGGGGCGTCGTCGGGTGTTCCGGAAGGCTCCTTTGGGAATGGGGACCCGCATGCGTCACTTTTCGTCAGTCGCTTCCATTTCGACCTCGCGGATCCGCAGCGCGTGACTGACAGCGGCCACACTGGGTCAGTCGAAGTTGCCCTCGCGCACGCCCAGCGCCTGCTATCCATCGATCCCGAACTCGCTGCCGAGCAGGCTCGCGAGATCCTGGACACCGTCGGCGATCATCCAGTGGCGCTGCTGCTGCTGGGGGCCTCCCATACCGCGCGTGGCAATACTGGGCGAGCGCTGGAAATTCTCGAGCCACTGGCGGCTGCACAGCCGCACTGGGCGAAGGCGCAGCTGGAATGCGGATTGGCGCTTGCCTGCTCGGGCAGCAGCGAAAGAGCGATCGTGGCCCTTCGGAATGCCGTCTCCTTGAAACCCGATCTACCTGGCGCCTGGCTGGCCTTGGCTGACGAACATGCAAAGTGCGGAGACAGCGATGCTGCGGACATTGCCTATTCCAGTCACGTCCGCTACTCGACGCGCGACCCTGGGCTGTTGATGGCGGCCACAGCGCTTTGCGAGGGCCGCATTCCCGCATCCGAGGCCTTGCTGCGAGCGCACCTGAAACAGGCGCCGACCGATGTCGCAGCGATTCGCATGCTCGCCGAAGTCGCCGCGCGCTTGGGTCGCGATGACGAGGCAGAAGCTTTACTGGAGCGCTGCCTCGAGTTGGCGCCGGGCTTCCATGCGGCGCGCCAGAACCACGCGCTGGTACTCAATCGCTGCAACCGCCATGCCGAGGCACTGGCACACGTGGAAAAGCTGCTCACGATCGAGGCGGACAATCCCGGCTATCGGAATCTCAAGGCCGTCATCCTGTGCCGGATTGGCGAATACGCGCCGGCAATCGAAATCTACGACGCGTTGCTCGCCGAGCATCCGCGCCACGCGAAGATCTGGCTGAGCTATGGCCATGCACTGAAAACAGCAGGCCGCCAGGACGAGGCCATCGTGGCGTATCGCACCAGCATCGCGCTGAACCCAGAGTTTGGCGATGCCTTTTGGAGCCTGGCCAATCTCAAGACATTCCGTTTCAACAATACTGAATTACAGGCGATGCGCGGGCAGCTCGCGCGCGACGATCTTGACGTCGAGCACCGTCAACATTTTGAATTCGCCATCGGCAAGGCGCTTGAAGATGCTGGCGACTACGCGGAATCGTTCCGGCACTACCAGCGCGGTAACGCCTTGCGGCGCCAGCAGGTGCCGTACAGCGCCGACGACAACAGCGCGCGGGGGGAGAGGGCAAAACAGGTTTACACAAGGGAATTTTTTACCGGGCGTGCAGGTTCCGGTAACAACGCCGCCGATCCAATCTTCATTGTCGGCTTGCCACGCGCAGGCTCGACGCTGATCGAGCAGATCCTGTCGAGTCATTCCGCTGTCGAGGGCACGATGGAGCTGCCGGAGCTGATCGCAGTTACGCGCACGCTGCGACGCCAGGTCGATGGCGAACAGATAAAAACCTACCATGACGTGCTGGCATCACTCGACGCCGATCAGCTGCGTGCACTGGGTGAGCGTTACATGGAGCGCACACGCATCCACCGCAAGTCCGATGCGCGGTTTTTCATCGACAAGATGCCAAATAACTTCGCGCACGTCGGACTAATCCATGTCGCGTTGCCGAACGCGAAGATCATCGATGCACGCAGGCATCCATTGGCATGTTGTTTTTCCGGGTTCAAGCAGCATTTCGCGATGGGACAGGCCTTCACGTACGACCTCGACGATCTTGGCCGCTACTACCGTGACTACGTCGAATTGATGGCGCATTTCGATGATGTCCTGCCCGGCCGCATCCACAGGATCGTCTACGAAGACATGGTTGCCGATACGGAGGCCGAGGTACGCCGACTGCTCGCTTACTGTGGGCTTCCCTTCGAGGAACAATGCCTGCGCTTCTTTGAAAACACCCGGGCGGTGCGCACCGCAAGTTCGGAACAGGTTCGCAGGCCCATCTATCGCGAGGGCGTAGATCACTGGCGCAACTACGAGCCGTGGCTCGGTCCTCTGAAACACGCGCTGGGGCCTTCGCTCCACGCTTGGGAAGGCAAACCTGAGTGAGCCACCGGCAGCAACCGCACGATCACGTCAACGAGGGGAGTGATGCAATGCAACCGAGAGCCGAGACAATGTCCATTCGCGGTACTCCGTCCAAAGGGCAGCATTCGAACCTAAGAAGGCTGCCGCTTGCCGCCGCCATCTACCTTGCATTCGCGCCAATCGCGTGGGGTCAGGACGCGCAGAACACGCCGCCGCCAGCCGACGCCGCGACAGCGCCGAAGGACGCGAAAACACTGGATACGATCACCGTGACCGCCCAGAAGCGCGTGGAGAACCTGCAGAAGGTGCCCATCAGCATCCAGGTGCTGGGTGAAACCAAACTCAAGCAGCAGGATGTAAAAGATTTCAACGACTACGCGAAGTTGCTGCCGAGCCTCTCCTACGGCGCCATCGGCGGTGGTGTGTTTTCCGGGCCGGGGTTCGCCCAGGTCTACATGC
>JBBSUF010000010.1:0-37373 GCA_038235185.1 Lysobacterales bacterium | reverse complement strand
TTGCCGGGTAGCTACATTCGGAAGCGATAACCGCTGAAAGCATCTAAGCGGGAAGCGCGCCTCAAGATGAGATCTCCCGGGACTTTAGTCCCCTAAAGGAACCATCAAGACTAGGTGGTTGATAGGCTGGGTGTGTAAGTGCAGCAATGTATTGAGCTAACCAGTACTAATGATCCGTGTGGCTTGACCATATAACCTCAAGTTGCTTCAGCCTTTCTAGACGTCGATATTGCCGCGCAGAGAAAGCCGCGGCGAAATGATGTTTGATTCATTGCTACGTCCCAACTTATTCGCCAAAGGCGAGCCGTTTATCAGGCTTGTTCGGAGGCAACAGTACGAGAGCGTGTGCGCGTATCAGCCAATCCATCGGCTCGCGACCCTCCACCCTCTCCCTGGTGATAATAGCTGCGTGGCACCACCCGATCCCATACCGAACTCGGAAGTGAAACGCGCATGCGCCGATGGTAGTGTGCATTTAGCATGTGAGAGTAGGTCATCGCCAGGGTCTTACCCCAAAACCCCGCAGTCAAAAGCTGCGGGGTTTTTTTTGGCTGGCTGAACTGAACGGTTTAATGATGCATCCGCGTTCGCGTTGATTCCGTACTCACACAAAGACCAAGTAAAAATCCTGTTCGATATCAACTGAAATCGCGTCGAACTTGTTGCAATTGGTCGAAAACATGCAATCATCACAAATTGGTACGGGGTGCACACCGCATCCGGGGAAGACCGCCCCCCACGCGCGGCGGTACGTTCAATACAGGGAGTGGATAGGATGAATCGTTTCACAATCACACTGGGTGTGCTAACCGCCGCCACCGGCGCGCTGTTGAGCGTCCAGGCGTCTGCTGCAACCGTCGTCAAATACAACAGCAAGGCCGCTTCTGGCGCTTGCCAGGGGGCTCTACCCAACTACGAAGGCAACTTCCGCAAGCGTCCGCTAGCTGTTGCCAACGAAGGGTCTACCGCTGCATTTCTGACCTGTGGGATCGACAATCCCGGTGGTAACAATGACACCAACGAGGTCACGTTGTACGTGGTCAATCGCACTGGTGCGGACGCGGACATCAGCTGCACGATGGTTGACGGTCTGGTTGACGCAACGTCGGCCTTTGCCAACTATTACCCGCAGACCATCACTGCCACCTCCGCGACTTCGAGCTACCTCGATTGGACCGGCGATTACAGCCCTTACTCGCAGGCTGTCAGCTGCAATGTGCCGGCCGCGTTTGAGGTCAATCTGATTTCCGGCTCATACAACGACGAAATCGGCGCCTGATCTGGTTTGCATTGCCAATTCCGGCAATGCTGCGATCAGCAAGCGCGTTTTAGAGTTACCCAATCAGAATTCAGGGAGTGGAACACGATGAATCGTTATGCAATCACGTTTGGCGTGGCCTTGGCTGCCATCGGCGCGGCCGCATCGGGCGCGGCGACGGCCTCGGTAGTCACTAAAGCCGAATATAACCAAGCCTCCGGCACCATGTGCCAGGGTGCACTGCCCAACTTTGAGGGCAATTTCCGCAAGCGTCCGTTAGCGGTGGCTAATGAAGGCACGACAAATGCCTTTCTGACCTGCGGGCTGACCAGCCAATATGACTCCAGCACCGGCGGCGTGCCCCAAGTCATTCTTATTGTCACAAACCGCAATGCTGCCGACACCGACATGAGCTGCACCCTGGTGGACGGCTACGTGGACTCGACGGTCGGTTTCGCCGATTACTTCCCGCAGACGATCACCGTTGCCGCCGGGCAGTTCACGGTATTCAACTGGTCGGCGAGCGGAGCGGGCGGCACGAATGATCCAGTGTTCGGTTACCCGGCGATCAGTTGCAATGTCCCGGCCAGCTTCGAAGTCAATCTTGAAGGTCATGCCTATAGCGAAGAGATCGGCGCATAAGCACCGCTTCGTCGCAATCGGAGCTGGCGCTCGGCGCTGGCTCGACCACATACACAGGGAGTTTAGTCGCATGAATCGTTCTGTCATCACGCTCGGTATCGCTACCGCGTTCGTGGGAACTCTGGCGGCCGCTGGCACGGTCAACGCCGCCACGGTCACCCGTTCCGTTTACACCCAGGCGTCAGGCGCCTGTCAGGGCGCACTGCCCAACTACGAAAACAATTTCCGCAAGCGGCCCTTGGCGGTTGCCAATGAAGGGACTACCAACGCCTTCGTGACCTGCGGTGTTCGCACCACTGAAGACACTTACCCAGCTAACGCTGTCGAGTTGTATGTCACCAATCGCAACACGGCGGACGTGGACGTCAGCTGCACTCTGGTCGATGGCATCATTGACAACACCATTGGTTTTGCCAACTATTACCCGCAAACCGTGACGGCTACGGCTGGTGTGGACACTGCATTTTCGTGGAGTGGTTTCGGCTCCCCTTGGCAGCAGATCAGCTGCAATGTTCCGTCGAAGATTGAAGTGAACATGTTGTACAGCTCGGTTGATGAAGACGTTGGTACCTGATCGGCTGTAGCTAAATCGATGCACCCGGCTCGAAAGGGCCGGGTGTTTTGCTGTCCACGACTTGAAACCGCCGACGGCCTTTGCCCCTGTGTGGCAAAAAAATCCTCCCTTCTTCAAGACGCGCATACGCTATGCTGCGTCCCTTCATTGAGCCGGTACTGACCCATGGAAACACCCCGCAAGTCCCCGATGGCCATTGTGGTCCCAATCCTGCTGATCGTCGTCGCGCTTCTGGCGTGGGCGTTGCTCAAGCAGCGCGCGCAGCCCGCGCCTTTGCCGGCCGAAGACGTAGCGACAGCACCTGCACCTCCGTCGCCACTGGCGGCAGGGGCAATGAAGGCGCACCAATTCTCCAGCGGCAACGGCGTAGCTGGGCCAGGTGGGCGGGGCGGTCTGGCCGGTAAACTTCCGATGACAGAAGCCGACCGAGTCAAGGCATTGGCAGAGCGCGATCGCCAGATGGCGGCATTCGAGCAAAGCCATCGGGCCGAGCCGGTTGACGCTGCCTGGGCCACCAAGGCCAAGTCGGACCTGGATGCGATCGTCACCTCTGAGGCGATGCAGAGCAGCGGAATCAAGCCGGCCAATTACAGCGCGGATTGTCGCTCGGCCACCTGCCGCGTGGCTGCCCAGTTCAAATCCTCCGGCGACGCCGAGGATTGGGGCACGTTCTACCTGGCCAGCAGTGGCAAGACGATCCGTCAGGCCAAGATGACGGTCGTGCAAGGTCCGGATGGCGGTTCAGAAGTGCGAATCTACGGAACCCGCCGCTAGACATCGCCAGCCATCAGTTTCAAAACAAAAGATCTCCGCCTGAAACTCGGGCGTTGGTCTCATGACACTAGCCCGATTCTGTTGCCCATTCCGCCCCCGGATTGCTGGGATTTGGGACGGGTTTCGTTTTTCAGTTGACGGGCCGCCGCCAGCGCCTTGAGACGCGCAAGTGCTGCTGCATTCACCCGCTGCGGGGCCGCATAGCTGTTAAAACGTAGTAGTGGCTGCTGGTCTCGTACGCAGACATCTTCGTAGCCGCGACTTACAGCACGATAAGCGGCTCGCCGCCGATGATCACGATGTCCGCCGGTCGTCGTGCGAACAGGCCAACGCTGACGACTCCGGGGATCTGGTTGAGTGTGGTTTCGGTTGCGACCGGGTCGGTGATCCGCAAGCCATGGATGTCGAGCAGCCAATTGCCGTTGTCGGTGGTGATGCCTTGGCGCCATGCGGGCTGGCCACCGGTCTGCTCGAGAATCGCGCGGGCAACGAGACTACGCGCCATCGGGATGACTTCGACTGGCAGAGGGAAATCGCCGAGCACATCGACGCGTTTGTGCGGGTCGATGATGCAGACGAACTTCGTGCTGGCCTGGGCGACGATTTTTTCACGGGTCAGCGCCGCGCCGCCACCCTTGATCAGGCGCTTGTGGCCGTCGCATTCGTCGGCGCCGTCGACATACAGAGACAGCGGCCCGACGCTGTTGAGATCGAAGACCTCGATACCGTGGCTGCGCAGGCGTTGCGAGCTCTGCTCCGAACTGGAGACGGCGCCAGCGATGCGATGCTTGATCCGTGCCAGTGCATCGATGAAGAACGCGACGGTCGTGCCGGTGCCCACGCCGACGATCATTCCGTCCTCGACATACTCGATTGCCTTTTCGCCGGCGCGGCGTTTTGCGTCTGTCATGGATGTGCCTGTCATCGGAGTGGCATGCTGTGGAGTGGAATGTTCGCGGGCATCATTCGAGGGTGAGCAGCAGTTTCCATTGCGCTGCCGTCACCGGCATCACCGACAGCCGCGCGCCCCTGCGAATCAACGCGAAGTCTTCGCCCAGTGCTTCAGTGTGCTCACGGATCGCACTCAGCGCGATCGGTTGCTTGAGCGTGCGCACGTACCGCACGTCGACCAGATCCCAGCGCGGCTGTTCGTGGGTGGCCTTGGGGTCGAAATAGTGCGATTTCCGATCGAACTGGGTGGGATCCGGATATGGCGTGCTTGCAACCTCGGCGATGCCGTAGATGCCGGGAATTTCCGTGCTGGAATGATAGAACAGCACGCCGTCGCCGACCTGCATGTTGCGCATGAAATTGCGTGCCTGGTAGTTGCGCACGCCTGTCCAGGGCTCGACGCCAACCTTGCGCAGGTCACAGATTGAAAACCCGTCGGGCTCGGTTTTCATCAACCAGTAATGTTTGCGTGGACTCATGCGGGTTGACCATCCAATGGGGGGCCATTACTCAGCGAGCTGTTGATCTGCGGGCCATGCACGCTGTCTACCAACAGGGTTTCCCGCTCACTGCAGATCGCGTCCAGCGAGACGTCCCAAGGTTGCATGCCGATGACATCAAGCTGTTGCATGGCGAATCCGGCGCCGACCAGCAACGGCGGCGCGGGGTGATCGATCCGGAATCCGAAGCTGCGATCGTACCAGCCGCCTCCCATGCCAAGCCGATGGCCGTGCGCATCGAAACCGACCAGCGGCACGACCACCAACGCCATGTCGACGGCATCAATCAGGGGTTCGCGCGGAACGTCTGGTTCGGGAATGCCGAAACGATTGGTGACCAGCGCAGCGCCCGGGCGCCACGGTGCGAACCGCAGGATATCGTTGCACAACACCGGCAGGCAATACACCAGAGACGATGGCAACTTGAGTTGCCAGGCATGCAGGGCGATTTCGCCATCCATCGCCCAATACCCTGCGACATGGCCCTGCTCCGGCGCAAATGGTAGCGCCAGCAGCCGCTGTGCCAGCGTATCGGCGGCGGCGATGCGTTCAGGGGCCGGAATCGCACGGCGTGCAGCACGCAGTTTTTGTCGCAGGGCCGCCCGTTTGGTTGTCATGTTTTCAGTCACGGATTACGCCGATGAACGCGGATCAAGCACGGCATGACTCTTGACGATACGCGTGTCGGCGAGCGGCCAGCATGAAAAAGCCCGCACGATGACGGGCTTTCTGCTTGCGCAATACCACACGCATCTGGGAATGAAGGCATCCTCCGCCATGACGATGCGTACCAAACGACCTTGAACCCAGGGTTCAAGTGGGAATGCCTGGAATCCTTCGGGCTTCCCGCTACGAGGCGGACCTGCACTCCCGGTTTCCGCTGCATCCCCGTGGTCGTCATTAAGGGACAAGGCGTATGTTTGAGTACGCCGTCGTACACGGCAGAGGACACGCACGCAGTATAGCGCCGCCAAAAACATTGGTGCAGCCACTCGTCGGCGCTGTCGCGACGGTATTCAGATATGTGTGGAATGCTGCCCGTGCAGCATGAGCCGCCAAGTCGATGCGTCAGCTCGCCGCCGGATCCAGGCATCCGTCAAGCTTGCGTTGCAACTGGGTCAGCGTTTGTGTCAGTTCATTGTCGTGCTGACCGCTGGCGTCGCGAAGTTGTTGCAATTCATGTGCGAAGTTCAATGCAGCCAGCACCGCAATTCGATCCACCGCTGCCATGCGATTGGCGCCGCGGACTTCGCGCATCTTGCTGTCCAGCAGGCGCGCTGCCGCCATCAGGCTGTCGCGCTCATTGGGTTCGACACCGATGGTGTACTCGCGGTCCAGGACATGGATATTGACTGGCTCGGCGCTCATGTGTGCTGCTCCAACGATTTCAAGCGGGCAATCATCGCCTCGACACGCGATCGCGCCTCCTCGTTTTTTGCAAGCAGTTGCGCTCGCTCCCCAGCCACCTGCTCTTGCTGTTGTCGCAGGCTGCGATTCTCGGCGGCAAGGTGTTGCGTGCGCTCGACCAGTGCATCGACGCGCTCGGCGATGGCGCGCAGCTGGGCGATCACCTGGGCGTTGTCCATCTGGGCACCATAGGCAGGGCGTGGCGGGCGGTCAAGTTGGGGTGCCCCAGGGTGATCAACAGTGGTCGGCGGCGATGACGGCTTCAGGCATCGCCAACTGCATGACCGTCATTGCTGGCGATTGAGTCCATTGACACTGCTCCAGTCGCTGTCGCGGGAGCCCAGTTGCGGATGAAGGCCAGGCACTCATCGGGCTCCAATGGCGACGATAGCCAGAACCCCTGGATCTCGTCGCACTGGTGCGCGCGCAGGAACTCCATCTGCGACTGGGTCTCCACGCCTTCGGCAACCACGCACAGGCCTAATGAACGCGCCATTGCGATGATCGTGGTCGTGATCGCGGCATCTTCGGAACCCAGGCGGAGATCGTCGACGAACTCCTTGTCGATCTTCAGTGTCGTGATCGGGAGCCGTTTGAGATACGACAGCGACGAATAACCCGTGCCGAAATCATCGATCGCCAGGGATACGCCCAGTTCGCGGAGTGCCAGCAGCTTGTCCGCGGCCTGTGCGGCGTTGGCCATGACCATGCTTTCCGTCAGCTCCAGTTCCAGCAATTCAGGCGGCAAGCCTGTTTCGGCCAGCACGCGTTCGACCACTTCGGTGAAATCACCGCGCAGCAATTGCAGCGCCGAGACATTCACCGACATCGCAAGATGGGTCAGCCCCACTTCGTGCCAGCGGCGCAAGGTCAGGCAGGCCTCGCGCAGCACCCATTCGCCGATTTCCAGAATCAACCCGCCCTCTTCGGCAAGCGGGATGAATTGCGTCGGAAGGATTTCACCGAATTCGGCGCTGTGCCAGCGCAACAGTGCTTCCACCCCGACGATGCGGGTTTTTTCCAATGCCATTCGCGGCTGGTAGACCAGACGCAATTCGCCGCGATCGAGCACTTTGCGCAAGGCGCTCGACAACGTGGCGCGATGGCGGATGCTGGTGTCCATCGATTCGGCGTAACGCAGGTAGGTACGACGCCCGGCGGCCTTGGCCTGGTACATGGCGGTGTCCGCATGCTTGAGCAGTTCGGTCGGCACCTGTGCGTGATCGGGATACAGACTGATGCCGATCGATGTGGAGATCGAAACTTCCTGGCGATCGTCGAGCAGCAGGGGCGCTTCGAAGGCAGTAATGATTTCGCGCGCGATCTTGTCGGCTTCCTCGGGAGCATCGAGGCGTTCCAGCACCACGGTGAATTCATCGCCCCCCAATCGCGCGACGGTCTGGCCCGAACCCACCGTTTCCTGCAGGCGCATGGCCGCGGCGCGAAGGATGCGGTCGCCAGCAGCGTGGCCCAGAGAATCGTTGATGTCCTTGAACCGGTCCAGGTCCAGGAACAGGACGGCGATGAGATGTCCCTGGCGGCGGGCACGCACGATCGCGCGCGAGAGGCGTTCGGACAGCAGCGTGCGGTTGGGAAGGTTGGTCAGCGTGTCGAAATTGGCCAGGTAGCGCAGCTCCTGCTCGGCCCGCTTCTGGTCGGTGATGTCGGTGAGGACCATCACATACAACGCATGCTGGCCGCTGCTGTCGAGCACGGCGCTGCACTCGTATGCGCAAAGGAATTCTTCGCCATCCTTGCGTTGCTGCCACATTTCGCCTGACCACCGGCCGTGCTGTTCCAGCTGCTCGCGGGTGTCACGATAAAACGCCTGCTCGTGCTGGTTGCTATCCAGGAGGTGACCATTGCGCCCGATGATTTCCACGTCGCTGTAGCCAGTCATGCGCGAAAAGGCGGGGTTGATCGAAACGAAGTCGAATTTGGAATCCAACACCGATACCGCTTCGTTCATGCTGCTCAGGACTTCGGCGGCAATGCTGCGTTCGCGCTCGGCGTGGCGGCTATGGGTGATGTCGCGTGCGGTGCCGGCCATGCGCAACGCCCGTCCATCGGCATCGCGTTCGACCACGCGACCGCGCGCGCGGATCCACGCCCATTGACCATCGTCGCCGGGAACGCGGTGTTCGGACAGGAAGAACGGACTCTGGCCACGCAGATGCCGCCGCATCTCGTCACGCACATTGGGCAGGTCGTCGCGATGGATCTGGTGCTGCGTTTCAACCTCGATGGCGACGTCGATATCGGCAGCACTGAGGACGTCGTCATCCACCCGCATGCGCTGCAATTCGTCGCTGACCAGGTCGTAATCCCAGAACTGGTCGCCCGATGCCCACAGGGCCAGCTTTAACCGCTCTTCGCGATCGCGGATGCGGTCGAAATAGCTGTCTTCGCGGCGACGGCGTTGTTGCCAGCGCCACCACAGCGTCAACAACAAAAGCGTCAACAGTAGAAGATCGACGGCAAGTGCAATCGGCTGCCGCCACCAAGGCGGTGTCACGACCAGGGGAATGCGAAGTTCCTGAGGGTTCCACAAGCCGTCCTGGTTGGTGCTTTGTGCACGGAACAGGTAGCGCCCGGCAGGAATCAGCGTGTAAGTGATGTCGCCACGATTGCCGTTGTCGATCCAGTCGTGGTTCAGTCCGTCGACGCGATAGCGATACCGGATGCGCGCATTGCCGAGGTACTCGAGTGCGCCGATGCGCAGCCGCAGCAGGCCAGCCGATTCAGGAAATTTGACCTTCCCTGAAATTTTCATCATGCCGGGACGCATCAAGCTGGCCTGCTCGTCGGCATCACCACCGGCACGTGCGGACAGCAAGCGCAGTGGGGCTTGCCATGCGCGCTCGCGGGTGCGGGCAGGATCAAACACGTTCAACCCGCTGACACCACCGAACGCCAGCCGCCCGTCGTTGAGCACTGCGGCTGCGCCGCCATTGAATTCCAGGTCCTGCAAGCCATCGGACAAGCCGTATTGCCGCAGGGAATCGTCGCGCGGATTGAATCGGAACAGGCCGCGATCAGTACCCATCCACAGATCGCCGACGCCGTCGGCCACCAGGCTGTACACCAATGGAAGCGGCTGCCCCGCGAGCGCCGCTGCCAGCGGCTGGCTGATGCGCAAGCCGCCATCCGCCGCTGGATCAATGCGATTCAAGCCGCCATGACTGCCGACCCAGATGGCGCCATTGGCGCTTTGCCACAACGCGCGGATGAGATTGCCGGACAAACCCGCGCCGTCCGCCGGCTGATGCAAGTGACGTAGGTGCCCGCTGGCAGGATTGAGAATGTCCAGCCCATGGCTTGTCCCGATCCAGACATCACCGACATGATCGACCAGCAGCGCGTGCACGGTTGGATTCGACAATCCACGCGGATCACCGTCCAGGTAGCGGATGCGCTGCGCCGTGCCGGGAGTCGACGGGGAGTTGCCTGGGGTGAAATGAATCACCCCGGCATCGTTGGTCCCCAGCCAGAGGGCGCCGTCGCGGCCGATGGCGATACTGCGCAGGAAAGGCGCTTCGATGCCCGGGATGGCGACCGCGCGCAATGACGGCACCTGCGGATCCAGCCGGAACAAGCCGGTGGTGGTCGCGACCCACGGCATGCCATCACCGGGGTCGGCAAAGGCCATCACCCGCCAAGGCCCCTGATGTCCCGCTGGCGGCTTCAGCAACGCGCTGAAATCCTCGAAACCACTGTCGGCTGCGAAGCGCAGCAAGCGACCGTCATCACTGGCGAGCCACAGACGCCGGTCATGCGTGGAAATAATCGCCCGGATGCTGTTGGCGCGCGCGCCGCCATGGGGATTGTCGAGGCCCGGGTTGCTGCCCTGCTCCAGGTCAACGAGATAGGGGAACCGCGCGCCGCGACTGTCTGCGACGGAAACGCCGCGCAACTGCCCACCGACCCACAGCAGGCCGCCATTGTCGACCAGGAGGGCGTTGATGGCGTCCTCTGGTAGCGAGGCGGGCAACGCAACGTCTTGGCGTAGGCTTTGCGCGGTGCCGCTGCCGGGATCGAAGCGTCGCAATCCTGCCCCCGCGATCGACATCCAAAGGTGGCCATCAGGCGCCTCGGCCAACGCGCGTACGTCGCCACCGGCGTCGTCACCATGCGGCCATGCACGCAGCAGCGACTTGCGGTCGGACAGCAGGAACAATCCGCCGCTGCCACCTACCCAGATGCGCCCCGAGCGATCGCGCAGCAAGGCATGCAGCGGCCCGGCGGTGTTTATGCGCAGGGCCGGCACGGTGCCATTGCGATCCAGTCGGTACAGGCCTGCCGCCGTCGCATACCAGACTGTTCCCTGTTGATCGCGCAGCAGCGCCTGCGATTGACCAGATGGCGTATCCGCCGGCAACGTGAGGATGTGGGTCCGCCTGCCGCTGGCAGGATCGAGCCGATCGAGCCCATCTTTGGTAGCGATCCATATGCCGACCGGGGTGGGCAACAGCGCCGTTACCTGGCGGATGCGATCGCTGCCAGCTTGGCGGTCGCCGTAGCGGATGATGCGTCCACTGGCCAGGTCCAGCCGGGCGACGTCATGCGAATAGGTACCGATCCACAGCCCGCCGTGGGCGTCGGGGGCGAGCGCGGTAATGAAGCTGTCGGGAAGGCTTCCCGGATCACGCACGTCCTGGCGATACAGCAGGTACTGCTGGCCGTCGAATCGATGCAGCCCGCCCTGGGTGCCGACCCAGATGAAGCCATCCGCATCCTGTGCGAGGGCCGTGACCGTGTTCTGGGCCAACCCGTGTTCGCCGCCGGCGCGCTCGAAGTAATACTCGCGCACCGCCGCCGTCGCGTGGAAGGCAGTCGAAGCCACCAGCACGGCGAGCAGCGTGGACGCGCAAGCGCGAACCCCACGGATGCGCGCGAGGGCAACGAAGACGGAAAAACGCAAGGCACCGCATCCCGGGCGGGTGAGCGCGCAGTGTAGGGCAGGTTGCACGCCACAGTCTTGCATTGACACGTGTTCAGCGCGGCGCGGCGGCTACACTGTGATGCCTGCCCAGATTGGCTGATGCCGTGTCCGAAACCCTGCCCACGCTGGCCAGTGTCGATGCCGCCGCGCGATTACTCGACCTGGCCGTCGATGCCGCCGAATTGCACGGTGCGCTGTGCGGTTGGCTGGCGGGCGGGGGTGCGCCGACGCCCGACTGGCTGGCCCAGGTCCTGGCAGACGACGCCATTGCCCCGGTCGCGGCCGACAGCGTGCTCGATCGACTGCGCCAAGTCAGCGCCGCGCAACTGGACGACCGCAGTTTTGCATTCGTGTTGCTGCAGCCTGCCGTCGATGCTCCGCTATCCGAACGCAGTGGTGCGTTGTTCGACTGGTGCCGCGGATTTCTTGGCGGATTTGGCTTGGCCGCCGGTCATGCGCCACCGTTGTCGGAAGAAGGCCGGGAAGCACTCGCTGACATCGCCAGGCTGGCCGCCGCCAGTCCACAGGATGATGGCGATGAGGATGACGAAGTCGCCCTGATCGAGATCGAGGAATTCGTGCGCGTTGCCGTCCTGCTGCTGCATGGCGATTGCGTACTGGCATTGCAGCATCGTCGTGGGATGCACTGACCATGCGCCCGGCCAACATGCGTCCGATGGCTGATCCCATGCCTGCGAGCTTCGCCCGCCGGCGCAAGCAATTGATGCGCATCGCGGGGGAGGACGCAATCCTCATTCTACCGTCGGCGCCCGAACGCATCCGCAGCCGCGATACGCACTACCCCTATCGGCAGGATTCGGATCTCCTGTATCTCGCGGGATTCCCCGAGCCCGACGCCGTGCTGGTGCTGGTGCCGGGCCGTACGCATGGCGAATCGATCTTGTTCTGCCGCGAACGTGATCCTGAGCGCGAGGGTTGGGACGGTCCGCGTAGCGGCACCGAAGGCGCGGTTGCCATCCATGGCATGGACGATGCCTATCCCATCGCCGACCTGGACGACATCCTGCCCAGCCTGCTCGAAGGCCGCACCCGGGTGTATTACCACTTCGGCCGCGATGCCGACTTCGACCTCAAGCTCATCGGCTGGCTCAATCGCGTGCGCGCGATGATGCGCATGGGTGCGCAACCGCCTCACGAATTCCTGGAGCTAGGCCACCTGCTGGACGAGCTGCGCCTGTTCAAGTCGAAGGACGAAGTGAAGTTGATGCAGCGCGCCGCGGACATCAGCGTCCTCGCGCACGAAGCCGCCATGCGCGCAAGCAGGCCGGGCGTGCCCGAGCGCGAACTGCAGGCCGAGATCGAGCGCGTCTTCCGCATGCACGATGCCGAGCCGGCGTATGGAAGCATCGTCGGTGCAGGCAACAACGCCTGCGTGCTGCATTACGTCGCCAACAATGCCATCGCCCAGGATGGAGACCTGGTGCTGATTGATGCTGGCGCGGAATACCGGGGATATGCCGCGGACATCACGCGCACCTTCCCGGCCAACGGTCGCTTCACGAAGGAGCAACGTGCGCTGCACGATCTCGTCGGCGCCGCGCAGTCGGCGGCGTTGGTGCAGGCCAAGCCCGGGGTAGCGTACGAAGCCGGGCACATCGCCGCCGTCACGACGCTGACCGAAGGGCTGCTCAAACTCGGGCTGCTCAAGGGCACGCTGGAAAAAAACATTGCCGATGGGCATTACAAGCGCTTCTACCGCCACAAGACCGGCCACTGGCTGGGCCTGGACGTGCACGATGTCGGCGACTACCGCATCGATGGTGAATCGCGTTTGCTGGAACCAGGCATGGTCTTTACGATCGAGCCGGGCCTCTATATCCCGGCCGCCGACAAGAGCGTGCATGCCAAGTGGCGCGGGATCGGGATCCGCATCGAGGACGACGTGCTGGTGACGCGCGACGGGAATCGCGTGCTGACCGGCAAGTTGGCCAGGAGTGCGGAGGAGATCGAAGAATTCATGGCGGGTTGCTAGGTCTTCCCGCCACTTCACTCAAGTCCGCTCGGCAAATCCTTCGCGCGTCAAATTAAGCGGTACATCTGCGGTGCATGCCACGTCATCTTCGATCCGGATGCCGCCGAATGGGCGGAAAGTATCCACGCGCGCCCAGTCCACGCTGTGCGCATGTGCACCTTGCTGCAGAGGCTCTAGCAGCATGTCGATGAAATAGAGGCCCGGCTCGATGGTGACGACCATGCCCGGCTCCAGCACGCGCGTCAGCCTCAAGTAGGGATGGCCTGTCGGCTTGGGGATCATGCCTCCGCTGTCGGTCTCGGCGAAGCCCGCCACGTCGTGCACCTGCAAGCCAATGCCGTGGCCAATCCCGTGCGGAAAGAACGCGCTCGATACACCGGTGGCCACCGCGGCTTCGGCCGAAATCCTCAACACGCCGAACTCGACGAGGACCTTTGCCAATGCGTGATGCGCATCGAGATGGAGTTGCTTGTAATCGACGCCAGCGCGCACCTGGTCGCACATGCCGCGTTGCGCCAGGTCGACGGCGTTGATCATCGACTGGAACTCGCCGTTCGTGTCGTACGAATACGTGCGGGTGATATCGCAGGCATAGCCCGCATGGCTGGCGCCCGCATCGATCAGGAAGCTACGGATGTCCGGCGGCGGTGAGTGCTCCAGATCCGTGTAATGCAAGACGGCGCCGTTGCGGTTGAGCGCGACGATGTTGTTGTAGGGCAGGTCGGCCGCTTCCTGCCGCGCTGCGGCGCAGTACGCCAGTTGGATGTCGAATTCGCTCTGACCCGCACGGAATGCGGCCTCGGCGGCACGATGCCCGCGCACACCGATTCGAGTCGCAAAGCGCATCATCTCGATTTCATACGGGGTCTTGAATGCGCGCTGGTAGTCCAGGTAATCCAGCACCGCAGGTGGATTGTTGGGCACGAACGTGTCCAGCGCGCTTTGTATCTCGCCCAGGATCGCGCACAGCACGGGGTTCCCGGCCAAGGCCGTCAGGTGCGGCAGCGCGTCCCCGGGTTTGCGGATGATGATGATGTCGAAGTGCTCCACCCAATCGCCACTGGGCGTCTGCGGCACGACATGCCAGTAGTCGAGTGGCTGCAGGTAGATCACGGTCGGCTTGCGGCCGGGCGTGTACACGAGCCAGCTGCCTGGATTTCGCGTCAGCGGCAGCCAGGCCTTGAAGTTCGGATTAACCGCATAGCGATAATCGCGATCATCGAACGCCTCATAGTGCAACGTGCCGCTGGGAACGAGCAGGTGATCAAAACCTCCCCGCTCGAGCGCCTCGTCGGCGCGCTGTTGCATTACAGCCAGATGCGGGGCATATAGGTCGCAGGGGAGCGTGTTCATCGGAGTATGACGGTGGAGAGGGTTCTGCATTCTGCCGCAAGCACAAGGACGGCGCAGGAAGATGATCCAGCGACGCGGCCCTTGTTGCTCGGTCTGCCGGCCTGGGCGTGGGCGCTCATCGGATTGCTGCTGGGGCTCGCCGCGACCGCAGCTGTCCTGCAAATCGAGCGGCGGAGTTTGCAGGCGCAAGTCCAGTTGGAGCTGACGCAGATCGCCAAGCGCAGCGTGTCACGGATCCAGCGGCAGTTCGACACAAGTGGATTGATACTCCGGGCAACGCAATCGGCGTATTCACTTGCCGATGACATCGACCAACCACGCTTTGAAGGCATCAATGCCAACCTGCGCTCGCAGCCTTTGTTGCCGGGCATGGTCGCGATGGCGTTTGCACGTTTGCAAGTGTCTGGCGGACGGCCGCGATATGTCTATGAGCGCGTTGCGCCTCTTGCGGGCAACGCACGCCTGCTCGGGTTCGACGCCAGTGCGCAGCCTGTCAACCTGGCGGCGCTGGAACAAGCGCGCGACATCGATCGACCGGTGATGTCGGTCGCGTTCGAGTTACTCCAGCGTGTACCCGATCCGCGCGATGCGCTGGGTATTGTCGTGCGATTGCCGATCTATGCGGCGGGACCTGTTCCGGTCGACGTTGCCGAACGGCGGCAACGTGAAACCGGCTCGCTCGCCGTCAGCATGCGCATCCGCCCGATGCTCCGGGGCGTGCTGCCGGCCGAGGCAATGCAGCATTATCGCTTGCGTATCCATGACATCACTGATGCCGTGCCACGGCTGCTGTATGACTCGGGTGCGAATGAAAACCACACTGTTGGGCGAGACAAGCAGGAATCGCGGAATATCAACAGTGGCACTGGCACCGGCATCGTCAGTTTCGGCGAACGTCGCTGGCAGGTCGCGCTGCAGCCGCTCGATCCAACGTATGGCGACACGGGCCTGCTCTGGGTGGTTGTCACTAGCGGATGCATCGGAAGCCTGCTGTTGGCTGGTCTTCTATGGTCCGTGGCCACCACGCGTCGACGTGCGGTGCGCATCGGCCGCCAGATGAGTGCACGGTATCGGGAGGGCGAAGTGCGTTTCCGTGCCGTCAACGATCTCCTGCCCGCGCTGGTGTTGCTTGCCAGCGCGGACGATGGCCGCATCGTGTATGCCAACAAGGCAGCCGTCGCCCGTTTGGGTGAGGACATCGCAGGCGACACCGCACGCCTTGATGCGTTATTCGACGATCCCCTGCTACGCCAGCGGCTGCTGGAGGCAGATGGTGAAGCACATTGGAACAATGTCGATGCCGTGCTACAGTCGCTCAACGGCGATCGCTTCTGGGCAACGACCTCGATCGCACGCGTGCGGGTGGACGAGCACGACAAGTTGTTGATGGTCGCGAGCGATATTTCCGAGCAGCGCCAGTTGACAGAGCTGCTCAGCTACCAGGCCAGCCACGACACCCTGACTGAGCTTTTCAACCGGCGCGAATTCGAGCGCCAGTTGCAACGCGCGCTCTTCGGCATCCGCAACGGCGAGCCGCCCCGCGCGCTGATCTACATTGACCTGGACCAGGTCAAGCTGATCAACGATACCTCCGGGCACCTCGCCGGCGACCAGTTGCTCAGCCAATTGTCGCTGGTCATGGCCGACCAGCTGCGCGGCGGTGACATGCTGGCCCGCCTGGGCGGCGATGAATTTGGCGTGCTCGCCCATGACACCACGCTTGAGGGCGCAAGCGTACTGGCCGAGCGCCTGCGCAGTCGTATTGAAGCCTATGTGTACGTCTGGGAACAGAAGTCCTACTCGATCAGTGCCAGCATGGGCGTGGTGATGCTGGACAGCCCGGAGCAGACACTCGCCCAGGTGATGTCGCATGCCGATGACTCTTGTTACATCGCCAAGGACCACGGCCGCAATCGCATCCACTTTTATTCCGGGCAGGATGGGGAAGCCATCCGTCGCCGCGGGGAAATGCAGTGGGCCAACCGGTTGCGATGGGTGATCGAAGAAAACAGGCTGCTATTGGACTACCAGGAAGTACAGCCGTTGCAGGATCACCTGCCGCAGGATGCGCATATCGAACTGCTGATCCGGCTGCGCGACGAGGACGGCAACGTGATCCTGCCCGGAGCATTCCTTCCTGCGGCTGAACGCTACGGGATGATGCCGCTGCTCGATCGCTGGGTCATCGGGCAGGCAATCGGGCATTTCGATCAGCTGCATGTCAACGGGCGTGCGCCGGGACGGTGCTCGTTGAACCTGGCGGCATCGACACTCGAGGATGACGGACTGGCCGAATACGTGCTGGACTTGATCGAGCAGCATGGCGTCGAGCCATCGCGGCTGTGTTTCGAGATCACCGAAACCGAAGCGGTCCGCAACCTGGCGCGTGCGGTGCGTTTCATCGATCGGCTGCGTGCGGTTGGTTGCCAGGTGGCGCTGGATGATTTCGGTGCCGGCATGTCCTCGTTCGGCTACCTGAAAAACTTGCCGGTGGACGTGATCAAGATCGATGGCAGCTTCGTCCGCGACCTGGACATCGACCCGATGAGCCGGTCGATCATCAACGTGATCACTGAGATTGGCCATCAGCGCGGGCTGGATGTCGTGGCCGAGTGGGTTGCCAGTGAAGCATCTGCGGCGACGTTACGGGATCTTGGTGTCGATTACGGCCAAGGATTTGCGCTGCACAAGCCCGAGCGGGTGCTGTTCCAGCGCGTGCGCGAAGAGTAATCCTGCACAGTTTGGTTGCCTTGTTTTACGATGTGGACGCTACTCGAACTGCCCACCCGGCGTATCGATCCAGTTTCGCAATTGCACTGCCTGGTCTTCTGGAATCGAGATGAAACGCAAGCCCGTCCACGCCTGCCCCGGCGCACTGGCGCGATCCAGCCATAGCAGGTGCGCGCCGACTTCCAGTGCGGTTTCCCGGCCTTTCTGGTCGAGCAGGTGAAACCGGAATTGATACAGCGCGTCTTCCACGAGGGGTGCGCTGGCGATCAACAGCATGCCGGTTTCCGAGACATTGCCGATGCGTCCGACCACGCTGCTGGTCATGACATCCGTCACCAGGATGGTGTCTGTCACCTTGCGTCGACGCGCCCGGCGGAATTCGTCGATCACGATGTTGTCTCCGTGTCCGGGGCAGCCTCGGGGTCGTCATCGGCATTGCGCGGCATGGATGCATCCTCAGCCGCATCCGTATCGATCAGCGAAGCCTGCTTTTCCTTGCGCATTGCATCTCGACGGCCTGCAAAACTGCGCAATGCGTTCAAGGTGGCCTGCCAAGCGCGATCGATCAGCCGGCCGCGTTCGGCGATCACCACGCGTGCCTGGCCGCAAGCCAACAGTCGCGCCAGGCTGTCCAGCGTCTGCTCGCCGACGCGCTGGCCGCGCTGGTTGACGAACAGCGCCTTGTCGGTCACCGGGCTGTACCACGACAACCGGCGGCGCACGACATCGCCCTGCTGGTTGCTGGTGAACTCGATCCATGTGCCATACGGCATCACGCGCAAGCGATCGTAATGTGCCTGCTCATCGGCTGTACGCGGAGCGGCCGCAGGTTTGTTGGCCTCGACCGCATCCTCGCCCAGGCGCACCCGCGCCTTGAGACGCAGTGTCAATTCGGTGCGCGATGCGGGGTCGTCCTCGTCCTCCAGCGCGCTGGTCAACCGGCGTGCAATAGCGGCCGCCTCCTCGGCGTGATAACCCACCTGGCCGAGTGAGGATTCGATGTGGTTGGCCAGTTCAGGGTCGGGCAGGCCGTCGTTGCGGCCGCAAGTCTCCACGATGCTTGCGGTGGCATCGAGTTGCCGGCGCCACTCGTCCGACTCCTGTCCTTGGCGCAGCAGCGTGAGCGTCAACACATCCGCCCATGCCTGGTTGAGCAGTGCGCGCACGAATACGGGCAGTTTTTTCGTACCGACCAAGCCAGCAATGGTCTCGGCGGCCTGATGCCGGGCGATCTCGAGTTTTTCCTTGCCACGCGCGGCCTCGATGTGGCGGCGTTCGGCCATCTCCGCCTTGCGCGCGAGGCTTTGCATTTGGGCCTGCAACTCGCGATTGCTGGCTTCAAAGACCGACGCGTCGCCGTCGTAATGGTCCACCACCTGCGTCACTGCGTGTTGTAGCGGTTGCAGCAATTGCGGATCCAGGTCATCGGCGTCAAGCCAGCGCGCGCCGGATTCGGCAACGGCACTGAGCAGTTGTCGGGCCGGATGCTGGGTCCGCACGAAAAATCCCCGGTCTTGCAGGGCGATGCGCAACAACGGCAGTTGCAACTTGCGCAGCAAGGGCGCGGACGGCCCATCACTGCGGATTTCGCGTTCGATCTGGCCATACAGCATGTCCAGCAATTCAAAGGTGTTGCCGTCCTCGACCGACAGGCTTGCACCATGCCCGCGTTGTTGCCGCAGCTGCGCCAGCAATGCCTGCTTGATGTCCATCAGGTTACGGGCCGCGCTGACAGTGGACGTATCGCGCATTCCCGCGAGCGCGGCAACAACTTCGGTGGTGGCCAGCGGCTGTCGCGTATCGGGGCGCTGGTTGGGGCGCAACTTGCCGATCAATTGTCGACGGTCGGACAGCAGTTGCTGCAGCAAATCATACTCGGCGCCTTCATCAGCGCTGACGCTTTCACCCTCGGCTTCACCGAGCCATGCCGTGTGGGTACGCGGCTGTTCGGAAGGCTCTGCTAAGGTGCCGCGGCGGCGAGGCTTGACGCCCGTCTGCGCACCGGCTTGCACGGATGCGCGGGCACGGATCGGGACGAATGTCAGGCTTGGCAGAATGCCCTCGGCCGCCACAGCGCCGTTGAGCACCTCAATCATCTTGGGATAGACCGTCATCACGTGACGGTCGAATGTCCGGTACAGCAACAGCCGCGATTCCAACGGCAACTGCAACGATTGACTGGACTCACGCATGATCCGGCACAGCGAGCGCGGCGACAGCGGCATGCGCTCGGCATCGAACGCCGGCGCGCCTGCCATCACGCCGAAGCGCTGTCCGAGCAGATGCAAGGGCAGGCTCGCACGCGATTCCTGGCGAACGGCGATATCCCGCAGCAGGCCTTCCTCGTCCATTTCATTTTCATCGACCAGGCTCAGGTGCTGGAAACTCGGACGCAGGGACGAGTCATTGTTGCTGCCCGGACCGAGACCGGAAAGACTGGCCTCAAGCCCGGCCATGAAGCGCGGTACCAGGTCCGATCGATTCGTCCGCAGCGTGCGCAGGGCCTGCATCGAGTCAGAATGCTGGGCCGGGCTACGGGCGTGCTGGGACAGCCTGAACAACTGCTGCTCCAGATCCGTCAACGTCGCCGTCAGGTGCTGTTCCAGCTCCTCTGACGCGACGGCGAGCAGATGCTCCAGCACCCGGCGCACCCGCCCTGGAAAGGTGGCTGCGGCCAGGGTCTGAGGCGCGGGATCGGGGGGCGGTGGCAGTGCCGACATGCGGACGCTCGGTCTGATCCTTTAAAAGCCAGATGGATAATTAACATGCCTCGCGGCTGGCGACCAGCATCGGCGATGTTGCCCGCGGATGTCAGTTCAGCAGGAACAACGCAATCACGTCGTTGGTGAAATGGCGCCCGAGCTCGGTCGGCACGACGCGATCGCCTGTAATCACGATCCAGCCGCGCTCGCTGGCAAAAGCGAGTTCCTCGGCGATGACCACCCGTGGTAGCCCGGTGCGCTGCTCGAATTGTCTCAATGCAAAACCGTCGACCAACCGCAACGCGTTGAGCATGTAGTCGAACGGGCGTTGCGCTGGTGCAATCAAGTCATCGCCACCGATCGCTGCTGGAGTCCCGGCTTTCAGCAGGTAGTCCGTGGGGTGTTTGACCTTCCAGCGACGCAGGATCGATTGATCGCTGCCGGAGGTGAGTTTGCCGTGCGCGCCTGCACCGATGCCCAGGTAGTCGCCGAAATGCCAGTAATTGAGGTTGTGCGCGCACGGCCGATCGGGGCGCGCATATGCACTGACTTCGTATTGCGCAAACCCGGCCTGGGCGATCAATGCCTGGCAGCGTTCCTGCATGTCCCAGCTGGAATCCTCGTCAGGAATGCCGGCAGGCGGGCGCGCTGCGAAAACAGTGTTGGGCTCCAGTGTGAGCTGATAGTGCGAGAGATGCGTGGGCTGCAGAGCAATGGCGCGTTCGATGTCGTACTCGGCCATCGCCAGCGTTTGCCCCGGCAGTGCATACATCAGGTCAAGGTTGAAATTGTCGAAGCCGGCATCGCGTGCCAGATTCACCGCCGATTCGGCCTGGGCGCTGTCGTGGATGCGGCCCAGGCGCTGCAGGCAACCATCATCGAAACTCTGGATACCGAAACTGATGCGGTTGACGCCGGCCGCACGGTACTCCTCGAAACGGCCGTGTTCGGCGGTGCCGGGATTGGTTTCCAGGGTGATCTCAAGCCCAGGGGCGAACCGCAACCGCGCGCTGGCGGCTTGCAGGAACGCATCGATTGCCGCCGGTGGAAACAGCGATGGCGTTCCGCCTCCGAAAAACACCGTCTGCACCGTGCGTCCCCACGCCAGAGGCAGGTCGTGGTCGAGGTCTGCGATCAGCGCATCGACATAGGCCGCGAACGGCAATACACCGCGACCCTCGTGCGAATTGAAATCGCAGTACGGACATTTGCGCACGCACCAGGGGAGATGCACGTAGAGCGAAAGTGGTGGCGTGGTGAGCATTTACAGGGCGCTGAGCCGCTGCTTCAACACCGCCAGTGCCCGTCCGCGATGACTGATCCGGTTCTTGACGACCGGATCCAATTGCGCCGCACTGCAGACGTGTTCCGGATCGAAAAACACCGGGTCGTACCCGAAGCCGTTATCGCCACGCGGCGCCGACAGGATGCGCCCAAGCCATTGCCCTTCGGCAATCAACGGCTGCGGGTCCTCGGCGGTGCGCAACAGCACCAGCACGCAATGGAAGCGGGCCGTGCGTTGTGCTTCCGGAACGTCGCGCAACTCGTGCAGCAGCCGCGCGATGTTACCCGTGGCATCCCCATGCACGCCACCGTAGCGGGCCGAATACAATCCCGGCGCGCCGTGGAGCGCATCCACGCACAGACCGGAGTCGTCGCCCAGCGTCGGCAGACCGGTCGCGCGCGCGGCGTTTCTTGCTTTCAGCAGCGCATTCTCGACAAAGGGATTGGCGGTTTCTTCGGCATCATGGATGCCGAATTCCGATTGCGCCCGCAAGGCGAATCCACTGTTGCCCAGCAATTCGCGCAGCTCCACCAGCTTGCCCGCGTTGCCGCTGGCGAGCACGAGCGTGCTCATGCATGCCTGCTCATGGCGCGGCGAGGGCATTCCGCTGTGCCACCAGTAATTCGCCGATGCCCTGTTCGGCGAGCGCGAGCAGCGCATCGAGCTCGTCGCGACGGAAAGCATGACCTTCCGCGGTGCCCTGTAGTTCGATGAAGCCGCCGCCATCATTCATGACGACATTCATGTCGGTATCGCAGGCGCTGTCTTCGGCGTAATCCAGGTCGAGCACCGGCATGCCGCGATACACGCCGACGGAGATCGCCGCCACGGCGCCATGGATGGGATCCTTCTTGATGTCATTGCGCGCACGCAGCCAGCGCACGGCATCGACCAGCGCGACATACGCGCCGGTGATGGCGGCGGTACGCGTGCCGCCGTCGGCTTGGAGTACGTCGCAATCCAGTGTGATCGTGCGTTCGCCCAGCGCGCCGCGATCCACGCACGCACGCAAGGCGCGGCCGATCAATCGCTGGATTTCAAGAGTGCGCCCGCCCTGTTTGCCACGGGAGGCTTCGCGATCATTTCGCGTGTTGGTTGCGCGCGGCAGCATGCCGTATTCGGCGGTGACCCAGCCTTCGCCCTTGCCGCGCAAGAACCCCGGCACCCTGTTCTCGACACTGGCCGTGCACAGCACGCGCGTCTCCCCGAACGTCACCAGCACCGACCCTTCCGCGTGCTTGGTGAATCCGCGCGTGATGGTGACGGCGCGCAACTGGCTCGCCGTGCGGCCACTGGGCCGCGTGACGTTGTCTGGGATCGGCATGAATTTCACTGCATCTGGGCGCGCAAGTTTACCATCGGCGTCTTCGCGGCCCGTGCGTCGCAGTAGCAGGATGTCCGCATGATTCGCAGCATGACCGCCTTTGCCTCCGGCGAGCGCGCCACCCAGTGGGGCCTGATCGGTTGCGAGTTGC
Organism: Lysobacterales bacterium; assembly: GCA_038235185.1. GTDB lineage: Bacteria > Pseudomonadota > Gammaproteobacteria > Xanthomonadales > Xanthomonadaceae > Cognatiluteimonas. Next base: position 14,787 of record JBBSUF010000010.1, on the reverse strand, counting down.
GTGCGGTGAACCATCGCTTCCTGGAACTCGGCATGCGCCTGCCCGATGAATTACGCAGCCTGGAACCAGCCTTGCGCGAACGCATCGCCGCCCGCGTGTCACGCGGGAAGCTCGACCTCACCTTGCGACTGCGATCGCCCGAAGGCAGTGACACGCTGCAACTCAACGCGCGCATGGTCGCTCAACTGTCGGATCTTGCGGTCGACCTGCAGGCGCGATTCCCGTCGATGCAGGTGGATTTCGCGCAGCTGCTGCAACTGCCTGGCATGCTGCAGGCACGCGCAACCGATGTGGAGGCGCTGCAGGCTGAAGCCATCGCGCTGCTCGATGACGTCCTGCGAGACTTCCTGGCCGCACGCGAACGCGAGGGTGCCCATCTGGCCGCGGTGATTGGCGAACGCGTCGATGCGATCGAAGCGCGCGCCGCCGAGGTGCGTGCGTTGATGCCTGTCATACGCGCCGGTCAACGGACAAAACTGCAGGCACGCCTTGCCGACCTGGGGCAGGGCAGAAGCGTGTCTGCTCTGGAGCCAGGCCGATTGGAGCAGGAGCTCGTGCTGTGGCTGCAGAAACTTGACGTTGACGAGGAGCTCGACCGCCTCGACAGTCACATCATCGAGATCAAGCGTGTCCTCGTGCAGAAAGAGCCGATCGGCCGCCGGCTGGATTTCCTGCTGCAGGAATTCAATCGTGAAGCCAATACATTGGGATCCAAGTCGGTCGATACACGCACCTCGCAAGCGGCGGTCGAATTGAAGGTCCTGATCGACCAGGTGCGCGAGCAGATCCAGAACATTGAATAACGGGGAGACCGGAATGGAGGATCGCGAATCGACAATGCAGAAGCAGGACAACACGGTTGCCCGTACGATTCCAGATTCCCCAGCCACGATTCCCGGGCCCATGCGCGGAACCCTCTACATCGTCGCGGCACCTTCAGGCGCTGGAAAATCCAGCTTGGTCAACGCTTGCATTGCGCGCGACCCGGGCATAGCACTGTCGATCTCGTTCACCTCGCGTGCGGCACGACCGGGCGAGCGGCATGCCGAGCATTACCATTTCGTCAGCGTCGACGAATTCCAGCGCATGGTCGCGGCCGGGGATTTCTTCGAGCACGCGCTGGTGCACGGGGATTGGAAGGGCACCGCCCGTCAGTCGGTGGAGCCGCAACTCGCCGCGGGCAAGGATGTTCTTCTCGAAATCGACTGGCAGGGCGCCAGCCAGGTGCGCGGTCAGGTGCCCGACGCCGTCAGCGTGTTCATCCTGCCGCCCTCGCGCGCCGCGCTAGAGCAACGCATGCGTGCTCGGGGCCAGGACAGCGAGGCAGTGATCGCGAAACGCCTGGCCGCCGCGCGCGAGGAGATGTCGCATTACGACGAATTCGATTACGTCGTCATCAACGAGGATTTCGAAATCGCGGTGGATGAGTTGTGCAGCATTTTCGTCGCCAGCCGGCTGCGTCGGGAGCGGCAGGCGAGGCGGCATGGAGCGTTGATTGACGCCTTGCTTTCGTAGGGCGGGCCTCGGCCCGCCGCGATCTGCGGGAGTGTTCGCGGCTTGGATCGCTGTGAGTCGGCGTGTCGCATGGGGTTTGGCGGGCCGGGCCCGCCCTACGCTAAGCGACTGATTCATAAGAGAAGACTTGCCCCGCGATGACGGTGCCGGCTACAATTCACGCCCCCTTGAATCAGATCGGACGGCCCCACGGCCGCCGGGAGCCCCATGGCCCGTATTACCGTCGAAGATTGCCTGGAAGTGGTCGACAACCGCTTCGAACTCGTAATGATGGCCGCCAAGCGTGCGCGCCAATTGGCCGACGGCGTCGAGCCGCAGCTGGACAACAGCGAGAACGCCGACAAGCCGACCGTGCTGGCGCTGCGCGAAATCGCTGCGCGCCGCATCGACCAGCCTTACATCGATGCCGTCGACAAGTCCGAGCGCGAGCGCAAGGAGCGCGAGGCGCTGGAATGGGCTGCTGCTGAAGTGGTCTCCGACGACGATCTGTCCAAGGGCGATGACTGAGCCATAACTCAAGAATCTGGATTGGGCGATCGTTGGACTTGGTCTCGAATCGTTCCAGGAACCTCGCTTCGGCGAGGTTTTTTTTGGCACGGCTGACCCGCCCATGTTCCAGTCCTGATTCCTCCGATTCTCCTTTGACGGCTGCTACGCTGGCTGCATGATCGGCACACCTGCCCACGTGAGGTCCAATCCAGACGACGATACGTTGCCGGATTACGTGCTGGCGTTGCAGCGTGCCGCCAGTTACCTGCCTGAAGACCAGCTTCGTTTGCTGCGTCGCGCGTGGGCCGTCGGTGCGGCGGCGCATGCGGGACAGACGCGTCGTTCGGGCGAGCCTTACATCACGCATCCAGTGGCAGTGGCGTCGGTGCTGGCCGAGCAGCGCGTGGATGTCGAGACGCTGATCGCCGCGATCCTGCATGACACGCTCGAGGACACGCCATTGGCGCGGGCCTCAATCGCCGGCGAGTTTGGTGAAACGGTGGCCGAACTTGTCGATGGCGTCACCAAGCTCGACCAGCTGAAGTTCCAGGATCGCCAGGAAGCCGCCGCCGAAAGTTTTCGCAAGATGCTGCTGGCAATGGCGCGCGACCTACGCGTGATCCTGATCAAGCTTGCCGACCGCCTGCACAACATGCGCACCCTCAGCGCGCAGACGCCCGAGGCGCGCGTCCGCATCGCCAACGAGACGCTGGAAATCTACGCCCCGATCGCCCAGCGCCTGGGCATGAACCTGATCAAGGCCGAGTTGCAGGACCTGGGGTTCCGCGCACTGCATCCCTGGCGTCACGCGGTCATGGAAAAACGCATCCGCACGCAACCCTTGTTGCGGCGCGAGGCACTGGCGCGGATCGAGGCCCAGGTTGCGCAGCGGCTCACCAAGGAAGGCCTGCAATATCGACTGAACAGCCGCGTCAAATCGCCGTGGAGCATTTATTCCAAGATGCGCGCGGAGGCCAAATCGTTCGATCAGGTCATGGACGTGTTCGGCTTTCGCATCGTGGTGGGCTCCGTGGCCGAGTGCTATCACGCGCTAGGTGTGGTGCATTCGGTGTTCAAGCCGCTGGACGGGCGCTTCCGGGATTTCATCGCGATCCCCAAGGCCAATGGTTATCAGTCGCTGCATACGGTGTTGTTTGGGCCGTATGGCTCGCCAATCGAGGTGCAGATCCGCACCGAGGACATGGACCTGATCGCCGAGCGTGGAATCGCCGCGCACTGGACGTATAAATACGGCGGCGGCACCAACAACGCGCAGAGCCGCGCGCATTCGTGGATTGCCGACCTGCTGGAAAGCCAACGCGCGACCGGTTCGTCGCTGGAATTCCTGGAAAACGTCAAGGTCGACCTGTTCCCCGACGAGGTCTACCTGTTCACGCCCAAGGGCGACATCCTCGCATTGCCACGCAACGCCACCGCACTGGATTTTGCCTATGCCGTGCATACCGATGTCGGCAACCACGCCGTCGCCGCGCGCGTGGATAAACGGTTGGTGCCGTTGCGCACCAAGCTCGTCAGCGGGCAGAAGGTCGAGGTGATCAGCGCCAAGTCCGCTGCCCCGAAACCACAGTGGCTTGAATTCGTGATCACCGGCAAGGCGCGCACCGCGATCCGCCATCAACTCAAGAGCCTGCAGCACGAAGATGCCGTGGAGCTCGGCCATCGCATGCTCGATCGTGCCTTGGAAGGGCTGGAAACCTCGCTCGACCGCCTGCCTCCGGCGCGGCTTGCGGCATACCTGGTCGACCATCGTTACCCGCGCCTGGAGGCGCTCCTCGCCGACATTGCGCTGGGCAATCGCATGCCGACGCAGGTGGCTCGGTCGCTGGCTCGCGAGCCTTCGTCCACGCCTGATCTTATTGATGCATTGCACACGCAACAGCGCCATCCGTATTCGATGTCCGGTGAGGGCGTGCCAGGCGACCGCATCCTGATCACGGGCAACGAGCACGGCGTGATTACGTTTGCCAACTGCTGCCTGCCGATTCCCGGCGACGACGTCATGGGGTACCACACGACTGGCCGCGGCATCGTGGTGCATCGCCTGGAGTGCCCGAACCTCGCTGACTACCGCAAGTCCCCGGAACGCTGGGTGGCGATCGGCTGGGATCGCGAAGTCCATGGGGATTTCCACAGCGCATTGCTGGTCCAGGTCGAGAACCGTCCCGGGGTGCTGGCGCAGGTCGCCGCCGCGATCGCGCAGGGCGAGTCGAACATCGATGCCGTCGAATACCTCGAGCGCGACAGCAACATCGCCGCGATCCGGTTTTCGATCGAAGTCCGCAGCCGCAAGCACATTGCAGACGTGATTCGCCGTGTCCGCAGGCTGAACGTCGTGCACGGCGTGCAGCGCCTGTAGGTCGACGAGCGTCATCGATCGTAGAATCGGCTTTCATACCAGGAAGTCCCAATGCCCCGTCAACCCATCCATTCCGACCATGCGCCAGCCGCCATCGGGCCCTATTCGCAGGCGATCCGCAGCGGAAACACCGTCTACCTGTCGGGTCAGACACCACTTGACCCCGTCACCGGCGTGCTGGTCGAAGGCGATATCGCGGTGCAGGCGCGGCGCGCCTTCGACAACCTCAAGGCCGTGTGCGAGGCCGCCGGTGGATCGTTCGATGATGTCGTGCGCGTGGGTTTGTACCTCACCGATCTGCGGGATTTCAGCGCGGTCAACGCGGTCATGGCCGGCATGTTTTCCAAACCGTATCCCGCACGATCCACCATCGAGGTCGCAGGCCTGCCGAAAGGCTCGGCCTTCGAAGTCGATGCCGTGATGGTGCTCTCTTGAACATCCTCGCTTGAGCATGCTCGCTTGAGCATGCTTGCTTGATGGAAGTGGGCTGACGATGCGGCGGGTAGCAAGACCCGCACCGGCACTTTCAGAGGCTGGGGAAACGCCACTGGGCACTCTGGCCGGTGTCGGCCCGCGCGTGGCGGAAAAGCTGGCCGCTCGTGGGTTATCGACGCTGCAGGATTTGTGGCTGCAACTGCCGCGAAGGTATGAGGATCGCACCTTCATCACGCCGATCCGCGCCCTGCAATCCGGTGTCGCCGTGCAGGTCGAAGGCGTGGTCGAAGCGGTCGAACGCGGCTTCCGTTATCGGCCGATGCTGCGCATCGCCATCGGCGACGATTCACGCGCGACGCTGGTCTTGCGCTTCTTCCACTTTCGCGCGACGCAGGTGGCGCAGTTCGCGCCCGGTGTCCGTGTGCGTTGCTACGGTACGCCACGAGCAGGCCAGCATGGCCTTGAGATCGTGCATCCCAGTTACCGCGTGCTGGACGACGACGAAAGCGTGCTGGGTGAGCAGCTTGACCCGGTCTATCCAGCGATCGAAGGCATCGGCCCGACCAGCCTGAGGCGGTTGATCGGGCAGGCGCTGGACAGGTTGCCGGAGGAATCGTCCCTCGAACTATTGCCACTTCCAATGCAGACCGCGCTGCAATTGCCGTCCCTGCGCGCCGCATTGCTCATCGTGCATCGGCCTCCGCGCGATGCCGATATCGCCGCGTTGCTTGCAGGTGTCCACCCGGCTCAACAACGCCTGGCGCTGGAGGAGTTGCTCGCGCATCACCTGAGCCTGCGCCGGCAACGAATCGCGATGCAGCATCACCGCGCAGCCGTCCTCGCTGGCCCCGGAGCGCTGGTGGCGCGGCTACGCGAAGCATTGCCATTTGCGCTGACGGGGGCGCAGGAGCGGGTGTTCGCGCAGTTGCGCGATGACCTTGCGGTGCCGGTACCGATGTTGCGACTCGTGCAGGGTGATGTCGGCAGCGGCAAGACCGTCGTGGCCGCGCTCGCGGCGATGCTGGCGGTCGAGTGCGGCAAGCAGGCCGCGTTGATGACCCCGACCGAATTGCTCGCCGAGCAACACCTCACCAACCTGCGCGCATGGCTGGAACCGCTCGGCGTCCGCGTGGCCTGGCTTGCCGGCAAGGTCACTGGCAAGGCGCGCACCAGCGTGCTTGCCGAGGTCGCGTCGGGTGCGGCGCAGGTGGTGGTCGGCACCCATGCCTTGATGCAGGAAGGCGTGGTCTTCCACGATCTCGCGCTGGCCATTGTCGATGAGCAGCATCGCTTCGGGGTGCATCAGCGGCTGGCGTTGCGCGACAAGGGATCGGTGCGCGGAGATCCTGAGAAGGGTTGCGTCCCGCACCAACTGGTCATGACCGCAACGCCGATCCCGCGCACGTTGGCCATGGCCGCCTATGCCGATCTCGACGTCTCGGCCATCGACGAGCTGCCACCAGGCCGCACTCCGGTGCAGACCGTGGCGCTCAGCGCCGAACGTCGCCCGGAGCTGGTCGAACGCATCCGCAATGCCTGCGCCGAAGGCCGCCAGGCATACTGGGTGTGCACTCTGATCGACGACTCCGACGAGGTCATCGCGCAGGCCGCGCAATCCACCTTCGAGGCATTGTCGGCCGCATTGCCCGAGCTGCGCATCGGCATGGTCCACGGCCGCATGAAAGGCACGGTCAAGCAATCGACCATGCGTGCGTTCAAGGGCGGCACGCTCGACCTGCTGGTGGCGACGACCGTGATCGAAGTTGGCGTCGATGTCGCAAACGCCTCGCTGATGATCGTCGAGAACGCCGAGCGGCTCGGGCTGGCGCAGCTGCACCAGTTGCGCGGCCGGGTCGGGCGCGGCAGTGCGGCGTCCAGTTGCGTGCTGCTGTACCAGTCGCCGTTGTCGCAGCTGGCCCGGCAACGGCTGGAGACGATGCGCCAGACCCACGACGGTTTCGTGATCGCCGAAAAAGACCTGGAGTTGCGCGGACCCGGCGAGCTGCTTGGCACCCGTCAGACTGGGCTTCCTGGCTTCCGCGTGGCGGACCTGGCCCGCGACGCCGCCCTGCTGCCGTTGGTGCGCGAACTGGCCGATCGCCTGCTGGTGGAGGCGCCAGGGGTGGCCGATCGGATCGTGGCACGCTGGGTGGGAGGCGCGGCGCAATACGCATCGGCTTGATCGCGAAACTGCCTGTTGCGCCCGGCTGGGGCAAGCGGCTAAAATACCCGGCTTACCTGCAGCAAGTGATTCCGCCATGAAGGCCGATATCCATCCGGATTACCGTGAAGTCGTGTTCCAGGACGTGACTTCAGATTTCAAGTTCCTGACCCGTTCGACCCTCTCCAGCAAGGAGACGGTGAAGTGGAAGGACGGCAACGAGTATCCGTTGATCAAGATCGACATCTCGTCGGCCTCGCACCCGTTCTACACCGGGCAGAACAAGATCATGGATACCAGTGGTCGCGTCGACAAATTCCGTCGTCGTTACGCCGCCAAGTAATTCGACATCGGGATCGACCCGCAGCGGCTGCCGATGGCAGCCGTTTGCATTTGTGGACTGCGCAAGCATGCAGTCGCCAAAGCCGGCTATGCGATAATTCGCCTTTGGTGGCGCTGTCACGGAGGCATATCGGCCTTCCGCTGATGCCCCCGATGGCCCTCGCGCCGCCCGCACGGCGCACATCATCCAGGAGTGCGTCGTGTCGTCCGAGAACACATCAGCCCATAGCCAAAGCCACTCCGCCACGCTGGACGCCGGCACGCCAACGCAGGCGACGCTGGTCGTTGGCGACAAGTCGGTGGTGCTGCCGGTGGAAACCGGAACGCTTGGGAATCCGTGCATCGACATCGGGAAGTTGCCCAAGGAAACCGGCTGCTTCACCTACGATCCTGGCTTCACCGCGACCGCCGCCTGCAAGTCCGCCATCACCTACATCGATGGCGATGCCGGCGTGCTGATGTACCGCGGGTACCCGATCGAGCAGCTGGCGAAGCATTCCAGTTTTCTCGAAGTCGCCTACCTGCTGATGCACGGCGAGTTGCCGTCGGCGGACGAATTCTCGAAATTCGACAACGAAGTCACGCATCACACGATGATGCATGAAGCGTTCCGTACCTTCCTGTACGGCTTTCGCCACGACGCACATCCAATGGCAATGATGGTCGGCATGCTGGGTTCGATGGCGAGCTTCTACCACAACACCCTGGACCTGGACGATCCGGAACAACGCCGCCTGGCCGCCGTGCGCCTGATCGCCAAGGCGCCCACGATCGCCGCGGGCTGTTATCGCTATTCGATCGGCTGGCCCCTGCGCTATCCGAAGAACAACCTCGACTACGTTGATCGCTTCCTGCACATGATGTTCGAGGTCCCCAGCGAGCCGCTCGCGCTCAAACCGATCGCCGCACGCGCGCTGGATCTGTTGTTCATCTTGCACGCCGACCACGAGCAGAACGCGTCGACCTCGACCGTGCGCCTGGTCGGTTCCACCGGGGCGAATCCGTACGCCTGCGTTGCCGCTGGCGTCGCGGCCCTGTGGGGGCCGGCGCATGGTGGCGCGAACGAGGCGGTGTTGAAGATGCTCGGCGAGATCGGCAAGCCGGGTAACGTGCAGTCGGCGATCGACAAGGCCAAGAACAAGGATTCGGGTTTCCGGCTGATGGGTTTCGGCCATCGCGTGTACAAGAATTTCGATCCTCGCGCCAAGATCATCCGCGAGATGACGCACGAGGTGATGAACGAGCTGGGTGTCAATGACCCGATGCTGGATGTCGCGCTGAAACTGGAAGAAGCCGCGCTGAAGGACGACTATTTCATCCAGCGCAAACTTTATCCGAACGTCGATTTCTACTCCGGCATCATCTACAAGGCGCTCGGCATTCCCACGGAAATGTTCACGGTGATGTTCGCCATCGCCCGCACTGCCGGCTGGGTCGCGCATTGGCTGGAACAACAGACCGACCCGGAGGCCAGGATCGGCCGTCCGCGCCAGATCTATACCGGTTACGGCGAGCGTGATTACGTGGGGATGGGAAAACGCTGAGGGCCTAGGTTGGCAGGTTCGGGCGGGAGACCGGCGCGAAGCCGTTCCCAATCACGGGCCACCACTTTCGTAAACCGCAATCTCGTCGGCAGCGAGCAGTTCGCGCAGCTGCGCCAGCGACGCGCGCCGCATCGGTTTTTCGTCGACATTCGATAACGGAGCCTGCCGCAATGCCGTCTCAGGCAGGACGGTGACGTCGAACGTCAATTCTTCCGCGCTGAAAATCAAGGCAGGGAAATCGTCACTACGCCCGCGATCCAGGCGGACGCGGCGACTGCGTGATTCGTACGGAATCTCATGGTTCTCCAGGAATCGCGGGATGGCATCAGCGTCGTCACTGTATAGCTGCAGCATGACCGGAGTGTTCGCGTCTGCGGTGCCATCCAGTACCGCACCAACCAGCCGCGCATCGAAGCCGGAAAAGAACTCCAGTGCTCGCAGTGCCGCTTCGCGTCGCTGGCGCAAGCAACCTTGTTGTTTCTCGCCCAGGAACAGACGCTGGTATTGGCGCAAGGCATCTTCGATCTCGCGATTGCGCGGGAGCGAAGCATCGTCGGCAATCCCCAATCGCGCGGCGGCCTTGAGCTTGGCTTGGTGGTAGTCGCGAATGCCGCCTTCGGCCATCAGCCGGGCGGCTTCGTGGGCGAGGCGGTGACGACGCTCGCGGGTGCGGGTTTCGGCATGCTGGCGGGCGTGGTGCATTGCAGCCTCCGATCCAACGTCGAGCCACTGTAACGCAATATCCGCACTGCCAAGCGTGGCCTGCGGGCCGCCAAAAAGCAGCATCCCTCGTCAGAAGATGTTGAACGCTTCCTCGTCCTGCGTCTGCTGCTGCGGACCGTAATCGACGACGCTCTGCATGCGCTCGAGATCTTCGGTCTTCACGTACTCGGTGATACCGCCGCTGGATGTGGTCGGCAACAGCTGCCCACCGGCGCTGACCGCGACCTTGACCATGCCGTCTGGGGGATCATTGCGCGCGATCGGTTTGTCCTTCAGCGCCACCCGCATGTAGTCGATCCAGATCGGCAGCGCGGCCTTCCCGCCGTATTCGCGATATCCCAGCGACTGGAAGTCGTCGCGGCCGACCCAAACTGTGGTGACGTAGGGGCCGCCGAAGCCTGAGAACCAAGCGTCGCGGTGATCGTTGGTCGAGCCGGTCTTGCCGGCGACATCCTCGCGTCCAAGCACCTTGGCAGCGGTGCCCGTTCCGCGCTGGACCACGTCGCGCATCATCGACACCAGCTGGTACGCCACGCGCGCATCGATCGCGCGCGGCGCGATGATGGTGTCGGCAGACAGGACAGTCGGTTTGGGCGCAGCAGGCGTGGCTGCTGGCTGGGGTTTGCCTTTCGCCGCGATGGGAGGGGCGGGCGCTGGCGAAGGTCCGCCAGGCCCAAGATCAAACCCGGCGACGACATTGGAGGCCGGGGTCACCGCGGCGCCAGCGACAGCCGGTACGCCGCAGGAGGGACAGGCGGTCGGCGGCTTTTCCTTGAAAATCAATTTGCCGGTGCGGTCGCGGACCTCGTCGATGAAGAAGGGCGTGATCCTGAAGCCACCATTGGGGAACGCCGAATAGCCCCTGGCAATCATCATCGGAGGCAGTGACGCGGTGCCCAGCGACATCGACAGGTTGGGTGGCAACATGGCTTCGTCGATGCCGAAATGACTGATGTAGCGGCGCGCGTATTCGACGCCGATCGCATCAAGCAGGCGCACCGATACCAGGTTACGCGATTGCACCAACGCTTCGCGCAGGCGCATGGGGCCGGCAAAATCCCCGCTGTCGTTCTGCGGGCGCCAGACATGCCCCACTCGATCCTTGAACACGACCGGCGCGTCCAACACGATCGAGGCAGGATTGAATCCACGCTCGAATGCCGCCGCGTACAGGAACGGTTTGAAGCTTGACCCCGGCTGCCTGCGTGCCTGCGTCGCTCGATTGAATTTGTTGCCGGCGTAGCTGAAGCCCCCAACCAGTGCCACCAAGGCGCCGGTGTCGGGGTTCAACGAGACCAGCGCCGATTGCGCTCGCGGAAGCTGGTCCAGGGTAAAGCCCGGCTTGGTCTGGACTGTCTTGCCATCAGCCACGGTGACATTGCGGCGCACGCGCACAAAATCGCCGCGTTGCACCAGCGCGGACGGACTGCGTCCGGTCCAGCGGCTGCTTGCGGCATCCAGCGTGAGCTTGCTGCCATCGGCCAGGACGACGTCGGCAGTGCCATTGTCGCTGCGCAACACCAGCGCTGGAATGCGGTCGCCTTCGACAAACAAGTTGCGCATGCGTGCACTGGCGGTTGCGGCGTCCTCGCCGGGGGCCAGGTCGAAATGCTGCTCGACTTTGTTCCAGCCATGGCGGTGGTCGTAGTCTGTCAATCCTTCGCGCACCGCGTTCGTCGCGGCGATCTGCAGCTCGGGATCGATGGTGGTGGTGACGTGATACCCCTTCGTGAGTACGTCCCCGCCGAAACGCGCGATCATTTCCTGCCGCACCATTTCCGCCACGTACGGTGCGCGCACTTCGACCTTGCGCTCGTGCGGCAAGGCGTGCATTGCCTCCGACTGTGCGGCGGTCTGTTCTGCGCTGCTGATGAAGCCCAGTTCATGCATGCGCTGCAGTACGTAGTCGCGGCGGATGCGGGCGCGCTCGGGGTTGGTGATCGGATTGCCGCTGGAGGGGAATTTCGGAATCGATGCCAGCGTCGCCATCTCGTCCAGAGCCAGTTGTTTCAGCGGCTTGCCATAGTAAAACTCCGCCGCCGCGCCGATGCCATACGCGCGGTTGCCGAAGAAACTCTTGTTGAGGTATAGCTGGAAAATCTCGTCCTTGGTCAGCTCACGCTCCATCTTCATTGCCAGAAGCATTTCGGCCAGCTTGCGCGTGTAGCTGTATTCAGAGCTCAGGAAGAATTGACGCGCTACCTGCTGGGTGATGGTCGAGCCGCCGGGCACGCGTTTGTCGTGGGTGGTCGCCAGCAACCAGATCGCGCGGGCGATCCCGTTGTAGTCAACGCCATGGTGCTCGTAGAAGCGGTTGTCTTCGATTGCGATGAACGCCTGCTTCTGCCGCAGTGGTACTTGCGCAATATCGATCGGATAACGCCGGGTCTCGCCGAACAGCGCCATCAGCTCCCCATCGCGCGCATAGACGTACATGGGCTCCTGCAGTTCGACCGTGCGCAGCGACTTCACGTCCGGCAGCTTGGAAGAGATCAGGACGTACAATGTTCCCAGCGCTAGCAGGCCAAGGACGGAAATGCTGGCGAAGGCAAGCAGCCCCCAGCGCAGCAGGCGACGAAAACGGGGCATCAGCGGGAATCCCTAAAAATGGCGGGCCTGGAATGGCGAGCTGGCAAGCGGCATTGTGGATGGGTTGTTGCAGGTGTTGTGGTCGGGGAGTATAGAGGAGCCGCGCTAGTCGTCCGTGGCCGCCACCCAAGGTTGAAGTCCTGCAGTGGGAGCGGGGCACTGTGAAGATCGGCAGTTGAAGAGGGATGGAGCACGCAAATTGGGGGCACGGCGGTCTGGGGGGATTGCCATTGCGTGAAAAGTCCGTTATTTAATGCATCAGGGCACGTTGTGCGCGTAAGCGCCCGACATAAGGGGAGAAAACGTGGGACTGATCACAAAAAGCCAGCCGCCATTGGTCGGTGTCGATATCAGTTCGACCGCAGTCAAGCTCCTCCAGTTGTCGCGGACCGGCAATCGGTATCGGGTCGAGCACTACGCGGTTGAGCCACTCCCACCCAATGCGGTGGTCGAAAAGAACATCGTCGAGGTCGAGGCGGTCGGCGAAGCCATTCGCCGCGCCATGGCCCGCTCGGGCAGCAAGGCTCGCCATGCAGCGGCAGCGGTAGCCGGTTCGGCGGTCATCACCAAGCTGATCCCGATGCCGTCTGACCTTGACGAAGACGAGATGGAATCCCAGGTCGAGCTGGAAGCCGTCAACTACATTCCTTATCCGATCGAGGAAGTGAACCTGGATTTCGAGGTGCTGGGTCCAATGCCCGGCAATACCGAAATGGTCCAGGTGCTGCTAGCGGCGTCGCGCTCGGAAAACGTCGAAACCCGTGCCTCGGCGCTGGAGTTGGGCGGCTTGACCGCTCGGGTGATGGATGTCGAAGCCTTCGCGATCGAGAACGCCTTCGCGCTGCTGGCTGATGGTTTGAGCGTTCCACGCGATGGCGTTGTGGCCATGGTCGATGTCGGCGCCACCATGACCACCCTCAACATCCTGCGCAACGGTCGCAGCCTGTACAGCCGGGAGCAGGTGTTCGGGGGCAAGCAGCTGACGGATGAAGTCATGCGCCGGTATGGCCTGAGCTATGAAGAAGCTGGCTTGGCCAAGCGCCAGGGTGGCTTGCCGGAAAGTTACGAAATCGAAGTGCTGGAGCCGTTCAAGGAGGCTCTGGTCCAGCAAATCAGCCGCCTGCTTCAGTTCTTCTACGCTGGTAGCGAATTCAACCGGGTCGACCAGGTCGTCCTTGCGGGAGGATGCGCATCGATTCCCGGTGTCGCGGACATGGTCGAAGAGCAGTTGGGCGTACCGACTGTGGTGGCCAATCCGCTTTCGCAGATGACGCTAGGGCCTCGTGTACAGGCGCACGCGCTGGCGCAGGATGCGCCCGCATTGATGATTGCCTGCGGCCTGGCCCTGAGGAGCTTTGACTGATGGCACGGATCAATCTACTTCCGTGGCGCGCCGAGCGCCGCAAGCTGCGCCAGAAGGAATTCTTGACCCTGCTCGGCCTGTCGGCGATTGCCGGTGTGGTGCTGTGGTTCCTGATCAACACGTATTACAACAACCAGATCAGCGGGCAGAACGATCGCAACGCCTATCTGAAGGATCAGATCGCCCAGGTCGACAAGCAGATCGCGGAAATCGACCTGCTTGACAAGAACAAGGCCAAGTTGCTGGCGCGCAAGCAGGTGATCGAGCAACTGCAGGCCAATCGTTCGGAAATGGTTCACCTGTTCGACTCACTGGTGCGCACGATTCCCGACGGCGTGATTTTGACCTCGATCAAACAGGAAGGCGACAAATTGACGTTGGAAGGCCGGTCGCAATCCAACGCCCGTGTCAGTACGTATATGCGCACGTTTGAAGGCTCCGGTGGCTGGATGACCAAGCCCGACCTGTCGATCATCGAGGCAAAGGAAGGTGATCCCAGCCTGCCGTATGTCTTCACCTTGACCGTCATGTTGAACAACCCGAATGCGCCGAAGGACGAAAACGGGGACGGCGTGCCTGATGCCGCTGTCGCCGACACCCCGGCCGCGCCAGCAGGGACGTCAACAATTCCGCCCGCCGCCGTCACGCCTGCTCCAACCGTCCCGGCAACTCCCGCCCCAGCACCGACCACGACGCCCGTTACCCCGGCGCCAGGCAGTCCTGCGGTGACACCGGCGGCTGACGCTGCGCATCCGAGCGGAGGAGCTGCGCCGTGAAGAAGAAAATTTCGTTGAAAGAACTGAACTTCAACAACACCGCCAGCTGGCCTCGGGAATTCAAGCTGGGGTTCGGTGTACTCATAGGCTTGGTGATCTTCGGTCTGCTGTGGTGGTTGTTCATCCGCGACAAGTCGACTGAACTGGAAGGTCTGGAGCACCAGGAAACTGATCTGCGCACGGAATTCGAGACCAAGCAGGGCCGCGCCGCCAACCTCCAGCCGTTGAAACTGCAATTGGCGCAGATGGAGCAGCAGTTGCAACAAATGCTGCGACAGCTGCCCAGCAAGACAGAAATGCCAGACCTGATCGTGGACATCTCGCAGACTGCGTTGGCGACCGGCATCTCAAATGAGCTATTCCAGCCAGGGCCGGAAACTCCAAAAGAGTTCTATGCCGAGAAGCCAATTTCCTTGCGGATGGTTGGCACCTACCACCAGTTTGGCGCGTTCGTCAGCGGCGTCGCTTCCCTG
>JBBSUF010000009.1:0-38222 GCA_038235185.1 Lysobacterales bacterium | reverse complement strand
GGCAGCCAGGAACGCCTCGACCTCGGACTTGTTTTTGATCGTGGTTCCCGTGCGCAGGAACGGATACCGGAACCATCGCGGCTTCATTCCGCGCTTCGCAAGCATGGGGCGCAGTATGCGTTCCCCGTCCAGGATGTCCCGCTCGAACGGGCGCATGCCGACTGCGTTCAGATCACTGTGCCAGCGCGTGTGATTTCCAAGCTCAAAGCCGGCGTCAAGCCAATCCCTGAGCATTTGAACGCGCTCGGGCCTGAGCGTATTAACTGAGTACAGCAAACCCTCATTGACGAATCCTATGACCGGCACCCCAGCCTCTTTAAGCGAAGCGATCAAGCGCGCTTGATCCACGGCGAGGTTCGCGGGCGGCTGGTTCCGCAACATGACCCATGGCAGGTCATCAAATGTGATGGCGATTCGACGATCAATGACTGGGATTGCCTGCGTGGGGACGGTCGAGATGGCGACGGAGTTTTCCACCGCCGCGCTCCGCGCAGGCGAAGCAAAAAGAGCAGCCAGCATCAGGCCGACAATCATGCGGCCGATCCCAACCTTAGGTGCAGTCATGGATAAGGCTCCTGAGCCGAAGTCCGCGAAATTATTTCATCGCGCACCGTGAATACCCAGAAGAACAACGCGTGTGACTTACTTTACACGCAAACTGCCGGCGCAAAAGACTGCGGGAAATTAAAAGTCCGAATCCTCCCTGACACCATTTAATTCCGTTATCTGTCATCATTTCTTAGCTTCGCATTTTCGTCGAAGTACCCCATTGAAAGTGCACTCTAAGACGCGTTTTGGCCACTCATTTCTTGGTGGTCGCGAGAAAATCGAAAGGCGCACTCAAGACCCCGGTGCGCGCACTCCCACCCAGCCCTTGATTGAGGCAATCGCCAGTGGAATCGCGCCGAACAAGATGAACACCATATCGCCGGGCATGCGCATCCACTCCAGCATGTGCGAGCGTGGCAAGCTCATGTAATCGATGCTGCGTGCGTGCCAGTAACCGTGCTGCACGACGTCCCACACCTGCAGCACGCCGCTCGGGAACAGGCTGAAGACAACCATC
Organism: Lysobacterales bacterium; assembly: GCA_038235185.1. Classification (GTDB taxonomy): domain Bacteria; phylum Pseudomonadota; class Gammaproteobacteria; order Xanthomonadales; family Xanthomonadaceae; genus Cognatiluteimonas. The sequence goes on along the minus strand of JBBSUF010000009.1, from coordinate 37,156 downwards.
ATCGCAAGCCCGATGTTGGTGCCCCAGAAGGACACCTTGACGTATTTCTCGATGCTTGCCCAGATGCTGTCGCTCGCCGTTTGACGCAGCACGAAGACCATCAATGCGATCGCGAGCATGCCGAACACGCCCATCATCGCAGCGTGCCCATGATTGGGCGTCAACTGCGTGCCGACTTCGTAGTAGCTGATGATCGGCAGGTTGATCAGGAAGCCAAACATGCCGGCGCCGACGAAGTTCCAGAAGCCGACCGCCATCAGGAAATAGAACGTCCATTTATGCGGGATGACGGCCGCTTGGCCGTCGGCCGCTGCGCCCTCGCTGCGCGTGGTGCGCACGAAATCCCAGGCATCCAACGTCAGCAGCGTCAGTGGCACCACTTCGAGCACCGAGAACAATGCGGACATCGACATGTTGAAGCCGGTTTGCCCGGTGAAATACCAATGATGGCCGGTACCGATCAGTCCGCCGAGGAAGTACAAAATCGCATCCAGGTAGATCACCCGCAGCGCGGTATTGCGGCGGGTCAGGCCGAGTTGATACAGCGCAAGGGCGACCACTGTGGTGGCGAAGAATTCAAAGAACCCCTCGACCCACAAATGCACGATCCAGAAACGCCAGGTGTCGACAACAGTGAAGTTGGTCTTGGCGCCGAAGAAAAGCGCCGGAAGGTAGAACAGCGGGATCGCCAGCGCGGCCACGAAGAACATCCGCACGATCGGGCGGGCTTCCACGTTGTCGACCTTGGAAGGCCGCGCCACCCACCACAACATGGCAAACCACACGAGCAGGCCGACCGCCAACAGGTATTGCCAGATGCGCCCCAGGTCCAGGTATTCCCAACCCTGGTTGCCCAGCCAGAACCACCAGTCACCGAGCAGCTGCGAGATGCCAGCCCATTCGCCCAGCAGGCTTCCGACGATCACCGCGACAAACGCGCCAAACAACAAGTGTGTCCACGTCACCAAACCACTTGGCTCGTCGCGCCGCAAGGTCGTCCCCAAGAACAACGCCGCAGCGACGTAAGAGGTCGCGATCCACATGATGGCGCTCTGCAGATGCCAGGTCCGCATCAGGTTGCTCGGGAAGATGTTCTCAAGCTGGAAGCCGTAGAAACTGCCGGGATCGGCGCGGTAATGCGCCGTTGCACCGCCCACCAGCGTCTGGAACAGGAACACGAGGGCGACGAGCACGTAGAACTTGACCAGTGCGCGCTGTCCCGCAGTGGCACCGCCCGGACGAATACGCGACTGGATCGTGTGTCCGTGGCTGAGCCAACCCAGATACTCGAATTTTCCGAATGCAAGCAACACGGTCGCAATACCCGCCAGCAACACCAGCAGGCTCAAAGCGCTCCAGAGCAGCGCGCCGGGAATTGCGACGTTGCCGACGCTTGGATCGAATGGGAAGTTGTTGGTATACGAAAACGTCTCGCCTGGCCGATTGGCCACCGACGCCCACGCCGTCCAGGTGACGAATGCGCTGAACTGGTGCAGCTCTGTCGAATCGGTGATCAGGTTCGGCTTGAGCCCGCCGTTGCGCTCGGGATGTTTGAAGTAGTCACCCCAGTAGCCGGTTTGCTCTTGCCAGGCATAGGTTTCCGCCGGGGTCAACGTCAATGTGTCGGTGGCCGGATCGTAACGGTTGGTCTTCAGCACGACGGCGACCGCGGCTTGCAATCCCGCGCGTTGCGCCGGATCGAGTTCGGCGATCGGCTTGCCAAATTCCTGGGGTGCCAACACCGTGGAGGCCGCTTCGCCCATCCGGTGAAGAGCATCGGCAGAAAAATCCGGGCCCAGATACGCACCGTGGCCCCAGATGCTGCCGTTGTCCATCAATCCGTATTTCAGGAACACCGCCTGCCCGTTGCCGATGTCCTCGCCAGTGAACAACGTCACGCCTTGCGAATCGACGACTTTGCCCGGAATCGGTGGTGCGTTGCGGTAAGCCATCACCGTGATCGCGATCAGGACGCCGAACCCGATCACCATCACGATGCCAATGCTACGAAGCCACCATGGCGACAGAGGGCCATCGTCCGCCGGATTGGCAATCGCGTTGCTGGCGGGCACGGCTGGAATGGTGGTCATGACGGCTTCCCCAATATTGGCCGGACACCGGCACACTTGACCATAACGCGTTCGCTGAATGCGTGCCTAAACCTGGGTCAAGGCGTGAAAAGCAGATCTGGAATAGACTCTTCAGGACTCTTTTTAGATGGCCTGCCCTTCTTCAAGGGTTTCATCAATTACGGATTAAATACTCCGGCTCCCTGTCGCAAGACTCATCCCATCGGCAGCTTCAACCCCATCTCGCGCGCACATGCCTTCGCACTCTCATACCCCGCATCCGCATGCCGCATCACGCCGGTGCCTGGATCGTTCCACAACACGCGCGCAATCCGCTGGTCGGCTTCGACCGAACCATCGCACACGATTACCACGCCAGAGTGCTGCGAGTAGCCCATCCCTACCCCGCCGCCGTGATGCAGCGACACCCAGGTCGCGCCGCCGGCGACATTCAACATCGCGTTGAGCAGCGGCCAGTCGCTGATGGCATCGCTGCCGTCGCGCATCGCTTCGGTTTCGCGATTGGGTGAGGCGACGCTGCCGCTGTCGAGGTGGTCGCGGCCGATCACAATGGGGGCTTTCAGTTCACCATTTCGCACCATCTCGTTGAAGGCGAGGCCAAGCTTGTCGCGCAGGCCCAGGCCTACCCAACAGATGCGCGCGGGTAGGCCCTGGAAGGCGATGCGTTCGCGCGCCATGTCCAGCCAGCGGTGCAACGCGGCGTCGTTGGGGATCAGTTCCTTGACCTTGGCGTCGGTCTTGTAGATGTCCTCGGGATCACCGCTGAGCGCGACCCAGCGGAACGGGCCGATGCCCTTGCAGAACAACGGACGCACGTAGGCGGGGACGAAGCCGGGGAAGTCGAACGCGTTGCTGCAGCCTTCGTCGAACGCCATCTGGCGGATGTTGTTGCCGTAGTCGAAGGTCGGGATGCCGATCTTCTCGAACGCGAGCATCGCCTCGACGTGCACGTGCATGGATTTTTTCGCTTCGTCGCGCACGCGCTCCGGATTGGCCTTCTGTTCGGCAAGCCATTGTTCGACGGTCCAGCCGATCGGCAGGTAGCCGTGCACGGGGTCGTGCGCGGACGTCTGATCGGTGACGGCATCGGGGCGCACGCCGCGGCGCACGAGGTCGGGCAGGATTTCGGCGGCGTTGCCGAGCAGTGCGATGGATTTCGCTTCACCGCTTTTTGTGTACTTCTGGATGCGCGCGAGCGCGTCGTCGAGATCGGTCGCCTGCTCGTCGACGTAGCGCGTGCGCAGGCGCATGTCGATGCGCGACTGCTGGCATTCGATATTGAGGCTGCTCGCGCCCGCAAGCGCTGCGGCCAGCGGTTGCGCGCCGCCCATGCCGCCGAGACCTGCCGTCAAAATCCATTTACCGGTGAGGTCGCCGTTGTAATGCTGGCGGCCCATTTCGACGAAGGTTTCGTAGGTGCCCTGCACGATCCCCTGCGAGCCGATGTAGATCCAGCTGCCGGCCGTCATCTGGCCGTACATCATCAGGCCCTTCTGATCGAGTTCATTGAAGTGCTCCCACGTCGCCCAGTGCGGCACGAGGTTGGAGTTGGCGAGCAATACGCGCGGCGCATCGGCATGCGTGCGGAAGATGCCCACCGGCTTGCCCGACTGGATCAGCAGGGTTTCGTCGTCGCCCAGCGTCTTCAGCGACTCGATGATCGCGTCGTAGCACTCCCAGTTGCGCGCGGCCCGGCCGATGCCACCGTAGACGACAAGCTCGGCCGGGTTTTCGGCGACCTCGGGATCCAGGTTGTTCTGCAGCATCCGGTACGGGGCTTCGGTCAGCCAGGATTTGCAGGTCAGCGTGGTGCCCCGTGGGGCGCGGATGGTGCGGGTGGGGTCGTTGCGGCTTGGCATGGGAAGGCCTGATGCGGGACGGAGGGATTATTGCATCGAGGCTTCGAGGGGATGGAGGCGTCTTGGCCACTGGATGTCCTTAAATGACCATTTCCTACGTATCGTTGGATAACACCGACCAAAGCCCATTACCCGACGGGAGTCATCGCATGAAATTCGGCATCGCACTCACCATTTCCTTGCTCATGCTCGGCGCAATGTCGTCATCGAACGCCCTTGAATTACCCACGCAGAAACCCGGCTTGTGGAAGATCACGATGACGAACGCGAAGACGCCGGGCGGGCCAAGGAGCTTCACCATGTGCCAAGACGCGGCATCCATCGCCGCTTCCAGGGCCAGCGCAGATGCGCACATCAAGAATGACTGCGCAGCAAAAAGCAGCCTACGCAAGGATGGTGACAGCTGGATCGCCGATGCGGAATGCACTTTTTCCGGAATGCATATCACCAGTCATAGCGTGACGACTGTGCACGGTGACGACGCTTTCCACACGCAAGTCAACTCGACCATGAACGGCAAGACTGATGTGATGACCATGGACAACGTCCGGATTGGCGCGTGCAAGCCCGGCCAAAAGGCTGGCGTCCCTCAAGCCAGCCCATAACATTTTCAAGGGCGAGTGGTTTCTTGTGCGGGTGTGCTGATTCGTGTCGCCAACGACAAGGTCAGTCGCTCGCAGCTGGCATCCTGCGAAGAGCAGTTCTAGTTGGTGCATGCGCAGTTCACGGCTCAGGCCGCCGACAAGCGGACTGCGCGCCGCTCGTCGGGACCCTAAAGTGTTTGGAGAGCGGTCATTGAGCCTGCTAACGTCTGGTTTCCGCTGTGCCCCCAACGAGGAGTGCGTTATGAGGAGGATCGTGTCATCCGTCACCAGCTTGGCAGTTGCCGGACTGGCCGTGTCCGCCGCCCTAGCCCATCCGCCGATGGCGAAGGCCATTCCCGATTTCGTCGCCAAGGCCGTCGCCGACACCGGCCGCGCGGATGACGTCAAGAACGATGCGCGGCGCAAGGTCGCCGAGCTGGTCGCGTTCTCCGGAGTTAAGCCGGGCGACACCGTCCTCGAGCTGATTCCGGGCAGCGGTTACTTCACGCGCGTCTTCAGCAAGGTGGTGGGACCAAAGGGAAGTGTCTATGTCGCGCTGCCAGCCGAGATGGAAAAGGAGCATTCCGACGTGGACAAGATGAATACGTTCAAACAGGAATACGGCAACATCGAGGTCCTGGTCCAACCCGCCGCGGCGCTGACCGCGCCCGTGCCGGTGGATGTGGTGTTCACCTCGCAGAACTACCACGACTACCCCGACACGTTCATGGGCCCGACTGATCCGGCGCTGCTCAACAAGGCGGTGTTCGCCGCGCTCAAACCCGGCGGCACCTACATCGTTGTCGATCACGTGGCCGCAGCGCACTCGGGATTGCGCGACACCGATACGCTGCACCGCATCGATCCGGCAATCGTCAAGCAGCAGGTGCAGGCGGCGGGCTTCCAGTACGTCGGCGAAAGCACCGTGCTGCGCAACCCGGCCGACGACCACACGCTCAAGGTGTTCGACAAGTCCATCCGTGGGCATACCGATCAGTTTGCGTACAAGTTCCGCAAGCCGATGCGCGCGCACTGAGCGCCTGCAACGCGAACAAAAAAGCCCGGCATTGCCGGGCTTTTTTTCTGATGCCTCGCGGGCGGGTCAGTGGATCGACGGATCCAGTTCGCGCAATGCCTGCGACATGTCGGATGCACCGGTGCGTTCGATGTCGTGACGCGAATACGTCCGCCCTGGCGATGATGTCGCGCAATCAACTGGACGCGTGGACGCAGACGTCAATTGGCGCGCCCGATGGATCCTTGATCCCGTGTCCTGGACGCACGGCAAGTGGCTGTAGACATCGTTGGCGGCGTCCGCAGCACGCAGATCGGTGGGCTCAGCTCGTGCTGAAACAGTGGTTTGCGCGATCGCTGTCGCCGCGAGGCCACTAAGCAAACAAGCTAGAAGAATGCGTTTTGATATGGATTTCATGGCCGACTCCCGGCTCTTGGTGACATATCGTTTATACGCCCAAGCCGAGGCACGAGGCCACGCCTGACGAACGCTGTTAATGCACGCGTCATTTCATGTGGGCCCATCGCCTACATGATCATTCCTGAATACGGCGACCCCGTTGTCGTACATTGCATCTAGCTTTCATGGGAGCGGCCTACGCCAGCAACTGTCGCATCGCAGTGCGGTAACGAACGGCAACCGCATCACGATCGCGATGATGCCCGTCAGCGACCAGCTGGACGCCTGCAACTTCCACATTGCGCACCAAGTTGCGGTTGCCGCTGAAGATCCAGCGGTCAACGACATCGGATTGCGTCATCCCCGCAAACTGGGCGGCATCGGCATCCAGCGTGATGCGGTCGGAATCGACGGCGTCATTGCCGGTTGCGTTGCGCGCGCTGGCGAATACATCGCGCAGCAGGGTTTCACCGACACTGGTCGAGTCCGGTCGCACGGCGACATTGCGGTGGTGCGTGGCCAGGCGCTGGCCGTATTCCAGCCATCGCAATTCCTCGACCGGCGACACCGAGATCTGCGAGTCCGAGCCAATCCCCCAGGCACCACCGGCATCGAGATACTTGCGCAGTGGAAACAGACCGTCGCCGAGGTTGGCTTCGGTCGTCGGGCAGATCGCGACAGTGGCACCGCTGTCCGCGACTCCGCGCACTTCGGCTTCCGTGAGATGCGTGGCGTGCACCAGTGTCCAGCGTGCATCGACTTCGACGTTGGCGAGCAGCCATTCCACCGGCCGCGCACCGCGCAGGTTGATGCAGTCCTGCACTTCGCCAAGTTGTTCGGCGATGTGGAGATGGATCGGTGAATTGCCCGGTAATGCCGCAACAACTTCGCGCATCGCACCTTCCGGCACGGCACGCAGGCTGTGCAAGGCGCAGCCGATGCGCAACATGGCGCTTTCTTCCTTGCGCAAGGTCGCGACCAATGCGAGGAATCCCTCGACATCATGACCAAAGCGCCGCTGACGCTCGCCCAGCGCGCGCCCATCGAAGCCGCCGCTCATGTACAGCACCGGCAACAGTGTCATGCGAATGCCGGTGTCGCGCGCGGCGGCAATGAGCGCGCGCGACATCGCGGCCGGGTCGGAATACGTGCTGCCATCCGGCGCGTGGTGCAGGTAATGGAATTCACAGACGGTGGTGTAGCCCGCCTCCAGCATCTCGACGTACAACTGCGCGGCGACCGCATATAGCGTTTCCGGATCGAAGCGCGCGGCGAAGCGATACATCGTTTCGCGCCAGGTCCAGAAGGAGTCTTCAGGATTCGTCTGGCGTTCGGCCATGCCTGCCATCGCCCGCTGGAAGGCATGCGAATGCAGGTTGGGAATGCCGGGCACGCTCCATTGCCCGCTGGACGCCGACTGCGGGTGCGGGTCGATCGCAGCGGTTCGCCAGCCTTTCGGTGTCCAGAGCATGGGATGTTCCCCGACGATGTGCCTGCATTCTGCACGAGCACGCGGAGGGCGCGTGCGACAATGGCGGCCCCATGAATCCACCCCACGAAACGAGAGTCGGTTTCGCCCTGTTGTTGTGGGGAGAGGGATGGAAGCGCCGCATTGCGCTGTGGAGCGGCGCCATCGCGGTCGCCCTGGTCGCCATCGTGTTTGCGCGCGCCAGCGATGCCGCATTCCGCGTGTTCGAGCGCGTGATGGCAATTTCGCCATACTGGGCCCTTGCATTGACGCCAGGCATCTTCGCGCTGCTCGCCTGGTTGACCACGGAACGGTTGCAGGCCACGCGTGGCAGTGGCATCCCACAGGTGATCGCCGCCTTGCAGTTGCCGCAGGCGTGGCGGGACCAGTACCTGTCGTTCGGGATCGCCGTGGCCAAGCTGGGGCTCACCGTGATCGGGCTCATTGGTGGTGCGTCGATCGGTCGCGAAGGGCCAACGGTGCACGTCGGTGCTGGCATCATGCAATGGGTGGGGCGGCGGTTCGGGTTCAACGACTCGCACCAGACATCCCGATTCCTTCTTGCCGGCGGCGCTGCAGGCATCGCCGCGGCATTCAACACGCCGCTGGCGGGCGTCGTCTTCGCCATCGAGGAATTAAGCGGCGCCTACGAGCACCATTTCTCCGGCACGCTGCTCACGGCGGTGATTGTCGGCGGCGTGGTCTCGCTTGGCGTACTCGGCAACTACACCTACTTCGGCCACGTCACGACGGCGCTTCCGCTAGGACAGGGCTGGCTTGCCGTATTGTTGTGCGGCGTGGTCTGCGGACTGGCGGGTGGTGGGTTCAGTCGGCTGTTGCTGCTGGGCACGTCGCGCTCGCCAGGCTGGTTCAGCGCACTGCGCACGCGACATCCAATCCTCATGGCCGCGATGTTTGGCCTGCTGCTGGCAGGTCTTGGAATCACGTTCGGCCGCGGCGCCTTCGGCACCGGTTACGAGCAGGCACGCAGCCTGCTGCAGGGGCATGCGACCGTCGGCCATGAATTCGGCCTGGTGAAACTGATCGCCAACCTGCTGTCGTCGCTCGCAGGCATTCCCGGAGGCCTGTTTTCACCGGCGCTGGCCGTGGGCGCCGGCTTTGGCCACAACCTCTCCGTGCTGCTGCCCGAAGTGAAGCCGACCGCAGTGGTGTTGCTGGGCATGTCGGCGTACCTGGCGGGCGTGACGCAGGCACCGCTGACGTCGGCGGTGATCACGATGGAGATGACCGACAACAATGAAATGCTGTTGCCGATCCTGGCGACCGTGCTGATTGCGCGAGGGTTCTCAGCGCTGGTTTGCCATGTGCCCGTCTACAAGGCGCTCGCGCTGCGTCTCGTCGCTGACGTTCCCGAGGTGTCGGTTGCGCCGGCGGGGTGACTGTCAGGGTTTCATGCGGGGTTTGGTGGTGACTGTTTTCTGCACGAAGCCATTGCGTCATTGCAACGGCAATCGCGCAACGGCTTGCCGCAACAGCTTCACCGCAACGTCCCGGGTAGGTGCCTGCACGTAAACCGCGTTGGAGGCCGTCAACGCTCCCGCTCGAAAACTTCCAAGCGATGGACTCACCATTGCCTCGTCGCCGATACCAGGCAAGGATTCGCCGCCTCCGTCCTTGCCCACCGGCTCCCAATCGCTGGTGCGCATCACGACCGCCTGCACCGCGTCATCACCGGACTTCCATTCACAACCACCAGGAGCCCAGTCGTGGCCCTCATCCGCGTCTTTTCCCAACGCGGTGGCGATGTCGCTGCGACGGGAAAACAACTTGCAGGCTTTGTCGGTCGCGACGACTGTCGATGACATGGTCTGGTTGATCCCTTTGGCAAGGTTTCCCGCATCGGTGCGGCCACTTTCCTTGGAACATCCAGACAGGACGCCACCGAGCAACACGATCACCACCGTCGTGGACGGGATCCAATGCCGCAATGGATGCAATTTCATGATGTTTTCCTGATGTCGTTTTTACAGGGACGGCAGCGGTTACAAACGCTTCGCCGCAGCGCTACCCAACCCGGTGAGTGCGTGCAACGCCGCGGCGCGATCGCGATCGGCAAGATCGTCGGACAACAGCACCAGGATCCGGTCGCCCTTGCGCGCGACCACCATCGCGATGTCGGTGAGGATGCCGCGCTTGGCGTCCTGGGCTTCGATCACGGCGAACGCCTGGTCACCCACTCCGGCAACCGGCTCGTAGCGGACGTTGTTCGCAGCCGATGGATTGACGGGATCGATGAAGCCCTCGACCAGGCCGTGGATTTCGTTATCGGCGGTACTGCCCTTGGCCTTCCAGACTTCTGCAACAAAGCGCCCGCCGTCGGCGGACCACTGGCAGGCTTTGATGCCGTACTCCTCCCGGCTGCGTTCGGGCTGTCCACCTTTGACGCCTGGAAAAACCGCACGCACTTCAGCGTCGGTCAGCAATCGGCAGGGGCTGTCGGATTCCATGGAAGCTGCTGCAGGACTGCTCCCTCCATTGGCCGCGACGTCTGGTTGCGAGGTGGCAGCAGGTACGTCGGCGTCCGCTGCCGCGGAACGCGGTGAGGTCTTCGAACAGTCCGCGAGGACGCTGACCAAGACACAGGCCAGTGCATTGATTGCAAGGCAACGGATGGCTGCGTGCATGACGTACTCCAGTGGGTGGCCAAAGCTTGGCCAGGGTGTTCAGCAAACACGATGCAGCGCGCGAACAGAATTTCCTTCAGTAACGCAAGCCCCATTTGATTCCGGCCAGCAACCGGTTATGCCAGAATACGACGATCATGATCGACCCCCAAAACGTAGTGATAGCAACCGAACGGGCATCGGCCAATCATCCAATCCCCACGGCTCGGGAAGCTTTTCGCAGATGACCCAGACAAGCTTGTGGGATGGACTGATCCTTGGCGCGTCGCTGGCGACGCTGGATTCCGAAGACGGTTATGGTGCGGTCCACGATGCAGCACTGGGATGGCGCGACGGCGTGCTCACGTTCGTCGGCCCGCGCACGACATTGCCCGCAGCGCCAACATCGCTGGCGCGCGAAGTCATCAACTTCGATGGCTGGATCACATCTGGCCTGGTCGATTGCCACACGCACCTGGTATTCGCGGGCAATCGCGCGATGGAGTTCGAGCAGCGCCTGCAGGGTGTCAGTTACGAGGAGATCGCACGCGGGGGCGGCGGCATTTTATCGACCGTGCACGCGGTGCGTGCGGCCAGCGAAGATGACCTGTTTGCACAATCGCTGCCGCGTGCGCAGGCGTTGCTCCGCGACGGCGTGACCACGCTCGAGGTCAAATCCGGCTACGGCCTGGATTTCGATAACGAACGCAAGCTGCTGCGGGTGGCGCGACGCATCGGCGAGGCGCTGGGCATTACGGTGTGCACCACGTTCCTGGCTGCGCATGCGCTACCGCCCGAATTCTCTGCCGACGGCGACGGTTACATCGATGCCATCGTGCAGTGGTTGCCGCGCCTGCATGCTGAAGGGCTGGTTGATGCGGTCGATGCGTTCTGCGAGGGCATCGGGTTTTCGCCAGCGCAGACGCGACGCGTTTTCGAAGCCGCGCATGCGCTTGGCCTGCCCGTGAAGTTGCATGCCGATCAATTGAGCGACCTTGGCGGTGCGGCGCTGGTCGCGGAATTCGGTGGATTGTCAGCCGATCATATCGAGCACACCAACGAAGCCGGCGTGCGTGCAATGGCGCAAGCGGGCACTGTCGCCGTGCTGCTTCCGGGCGCGTTTCATGTGTTGCGTGAAACGAAACTTCCACCACTCGAGCTGTTGCGCGAGCACGGCGTGCCAACTGCGATCGCCACCGACTGCAATCCCGGCACCTCGCCGCTGCTGTCACTGCGCCTGGCGATGCAACTGGCGTGCACGCATTTCAGGCTGACACCGGAAGAAGCACTGCGTGGAGCGACATTGCATGCCGCACGTGCGCTGGGGCTGGACGACCGTGGTGTGCTGCGTGTGGGGATGCGCGCGGATTTCGTGCACTGGCGAATCGGGCACCCGGCGGAGTTGGGCTATTGGCTTGGAGGCGATTTCGCCGATGCCGTCTTCGTCGCAGGCAAGCGCATCGTCTGAAACGAAAATAAAAAACCCCGCATTGCGGGGCTTTCTTTGACCACCCTGAACTTAGCGGGCGGTGGTTTTCTTCGCCACGACTTTCTTCGCCGGTGCCTTGGACACGGACTTGGTCGCGGTCTTCTTTACTGCCGGCGCCGCGAAGGCACCGGTGGCCTTTGGCGCGGTATGCGAACGTGCGTTGCCGTAGCTTGAGGTGGCGCGCTTGCCCTTGGCTGTCTTGCTGTCGCCCTTGCCCATCGATATCACTCCTGGAATTTAGTCTCGCAAGCGACTGTCCGCGTGCGCGAGGGTGCTGATTCTAACCGATGTTGCCCAACATCTTGCCGGGCGATCTCAGTGCGCACAGGTCGCATCGTGCACATGGCCATGGTTGAGGCGGAGGTTGGCCATGTGGGCCATGCCAACCAGGGTGCCGCCGAAGGTCATGATGACGGCGTGCGCCACCACCATCTCATGCACCGGCGGATACAACACCGCAAACCAAAGCGCGGCAAGCCCCGGGATCAGGATCCCAAGGGCGCGCACGACGCGGTGGCGACGATAGCCCCAGAGCAGCGTGAACAACCCGAGCAGTGTCGCGAACAGCACGAATCCGCGCTCGAACCCCTCGCCCAGCCAGACCGCGATCCCGATCGACGGCAGCAAGGCGATCAGCAGGGGCAGCAGCGCGCAGTGCACTGCACACACCAACGACCCCGTCGCGCCGAGGCGGTCGAGGAGCGGGTGAGGAACCTTGGCAGCGGGCTGGTTGCTATTCATTCGTTACATTGTAACAATGCGGCCCCTCCAGCAGATGAACACTGACCTGAGCCAGCATCATCAAAGACTGGAGTCGAAGACGGCCGCGGCCACCGGGTGGGCGGGATGCGAACGCCGCACCGCCGGCACCAGCTGCGCCAGCAAGGCGCACCCTGCCAGGGTCCACACGATCAAGGCGCCACTGGGTAGATCAAGCACAGCCGACAGCACCAGACCGGTGACGTAGCCAGCCGCGCCGATCAGATAGGCCGCCGTCAGCCGGCCTCGCCCACCCATGCCGGCCGTTGCCAAGGCGGGAACGATCAGGCTGGCAAAGACGAGGTACACACCGACCAGTTGCACCGACGCCGTGATCGCGAGTGCGAACAATCCGTAAAACCAGAGTCCTGCCAAGCCGCCACGACGAAACCACATGAAGGCCAGCAGTGCCACCGACAGCAGGGCTGCGGGTATCAACTGGGCATAACTCACCCACAGGATCTGGCCCACCAGAAGATCCTTGAGGTGTTCACCACCCTGAGGATTGTTGGCCAACAGCAGCAACCCGCCGGTAGCCGCCAACACGAACAGCGTGCCGATCAACGGCTCCTGATATTCCGGCCAGCGCCGGTCGGTCCACGACAAAAACCCTGCGCCTGCAAGTGCTGCCACGGCAGCAGCGATCTGCACGCCAAAGCCATGCTCGTCGATGCCCAAGTACTGCGCGAGGATCACCCCGAGGCCAGCGATCTGCGCGATCGCCAGGTCGATGAAGATGATCCCGCGCGACAACACCTGCTTGCCCAGCGGCACATGCGTGGACAGCACGATCAAGCCGGCCACACAGGCTGGGCCAAGGATGCTGATATCCAGACCTTGCCAGTTGAAGGTCACTTGGCAGCTCCAGCCTTTGCCGCTCCGAGCAACTTGCCGATCGTCGAATCGAACAGGCCGAACAGGTCCTTCGACTGTGCATCGCCGCCGACGGTATACGGCAGGGTGATCGCAGGAACGCCGGTGCGCTCCGCCAACCAATCGGCAGGCTTGGGATCCTGATAGGCCGCGCGGATGATCGCCAGCGTATTGCTGCTCTTGGTGGTCGCGATCAGGCTCGACAAGTGTGCGCTGGTAGGAGGCACGCTGGGCTTGGGCTCAAGCGCACCGATCTGCTGGATGCCAAGCCAATCCCACAGGTAAACCCAACTGACGTGGTGGACGACCACCTTGCGGCCGCGCAGCGGCGCGGCTTCGATTTTCCAGCGCGTCATTGCCGCCAGCCAGCGATTGGTGAAATCACCCAGCCTTTGTTGATATGTCGCGGCATTGGCCGGATCCATCTGCACAAGACGCGCATCCAGCGTTTTGGCGATCACCAGCACGCGGCGCGGATCAAGCTGCACATGCGGATTGCCGTCCGGATGCACGTCACCGTTGGCACGATCAACTGCGCTCGGCTTTTCCAACATCTTGACCTGCGGGGCCGCCATGAATGAGCCCGTTGCGCCGGGTGCGACCGCGGCATTGCCGGACTGGCGGATGAGCATCGGCAACCAGCCCACTTCGAGCTCCGCACCGGTACACACCACCAGATCGGCCGCGCGCACCTGCGCTATCAGACTCGGCCTGGCCTCTACCACATGAACGTCCTGCAAGGCCGATGTGCCGACATTGACATCGACCTTGTCCCCCGCCAATTCATGCACCAGCGAACCCCACTCGGGTTCGCACGCGAACACTTTCAGTTTCGCCTGTGCGGGCGTTGAGACCAAGCCGGCGGCGAGCAGCAGTGCGGGAATTGCGAAGAGTTTCATGAGCATGGGCCTCAGTATGATTTCAGTTACACATGGGCGGGCTTGCTTGAGCCCGTCAGTTAGAATTTATGCGCGCCATGGGCGCCCAAGGCGGTCTGGTACTGCACGGTAATGGCGTTGTCGGTGTCGAAGGGATTGGGTTTGTCGTGGCTGACTTGTAACCGCACGAGACTGAACTCACTATTACGCCAAGTCAGTTCTGCCGTGTGGCGATAGGGATTGAAGTTGCCCGACGCCGCGGCAAATGGATTGGCCGCGTCCGACCACAGCTTGTCGTAGCGATAGCCGACATCCCAGGTGCGGCTCAGGCGATAGACGCTTTCCAGGTAGGCACCTCGACGCTGGCCGCTCCACAGGGAGGTCAGCGCAGGATTTGCGGGGTCGGCAAACACGCCATTGCGGTCATCAAGGAAATACTCCCCGCGCAAGGTGATGCCGCCATCCTTGTAGTTGCCTTGTGGCGCCCACTTGAAAGTGCCATCGGCGATGTAGAGCGTGGTGTCGCCGCTAAATCCGTCATCAGCGCCAGCGGCCTTCGTGTTCAATACGGAGGCGCCGGCGAGCCAGGAACTCTCGCTACCGATATCGCCACCGACGTGGGCGAACAACGTTCGCGTGCCAATACCGCCATGCTGCGCGCCGCCGCTGGGAAAATTGACCCCGCGGAATAACTCTCCGCCCAATTCCAGGAAATACGACGTCGGTGCTACCCAGCGCACCTGCACGCCGTCATCGCCATACTGATTTCCGAGGAACGCTTGGTATGGAAGTGGCCGGTCGAAGAAATTGTCGGTATGCGTGTGGTGGCTGTTGAGATAGCCGATATTGGAATAAAAACGCCCGGCGCGGACGCTAAAGTTTTTCGGCAGCGACGTGGTGTCGATGAAGGCTTCCTCAACCCCTATCTTGTCCTGCCCGTTGTCGCTATGCGCGGTTAGCGTCAGCTGGCCGTAAAACTTCTCGTCGATGTTGGACGCAAGCGAGACTTCACTTTCACCGAGAGAAAACCCATTCGTGCCGACATCGCCCACCACTGGAAATCCAGTACGCACATAGTTCTGCGGATTCAGCGAATGATGCGAGTAGCTGCCATTGAGGATGATGCTGATCGCCGGATTAAATGCATTCGCATTGCTGCCGCCACTGGATTCGGCTGCTGGTGCGGCCACGGGAGAATTGCTGTTGGCGGATTCCGTTGGCGTAGCGGCAAGGGAATCGATTTCCGATTCTGTAGACGCATTCGGATTGTTATTCGATGGGCTGGCGGCAACATCGGCGGACTGCTGCTGGGAATCGGCTGGCTGTGCCGCCAACGCTGGTCGGCCGGATTTCATGCTTTGCAGCTCGGCCTCCAGCGTCTCCACCTTGGCCTCAAGGGCCGCGATGCGTTGCGCCTCGGACTGCTTGGCATACGCCGGAGCGGTGAGCGCGGACAGCACGCAGAGGCCGAGCAGGGTCTTTTTCATGGATGCCATATCAGTGAGTTATTAAGTTATAACATAACACTCACTCTACGCGTCTTGTCAACATGACCTTCGACAGGGGTCACGAACACTTCAGGACCGCCCGCCTTCCGCACAAGTGTTGATCCAGGCTTCCCCACGTCGCACATCTTGGTCGCAATGATCGTGGCCGAGCGCGTATTGCGCCCCGCTAGAATTCAGCCATGGGACAACGTCACGACGATCACACTCACAGCGTCGGCCACCAGCACGGTGCCGCAAGCTTCGGCCGCGCCTTCGCCATCGGCATTGCCCTCAATCTTGGCTTCGTCATTGTCGAAGCCACCTACGGCGCGCTCGCCAATTCGCTCGCGCTGCTCGCCGACGCCGGACACAACTTCAGCGACGTGCTGGGGCTTCTACTGGCGTGGGGCGCCACCGTCCTGGTCCGACGGCTTCCTACCAAACGCCGCACCTATGGCCTGCGCCGATCCTCGATCCTGGCCTCGTTGTTCAATGCACTGCTCCTGCTGATCGCCATCAGCGTGATCGCGTGGGAGGCAGTCGTGCGCCTCCAGCATCCAGAGCCGATCGCCAGCGGCGTCGTGATGGGCGTCGCGGCAGTCGGCATCGTGATCAATGGCATCACGGCCTGGTTGTTCATGTCGGGCCGCAAGGACGACCTGAATATCCGGGGTGCGTTCCTGCACATGGCCGCCGACGCCGTGGTGTCACTGGGAGTGGTGCTGGCCGCAGTCGCGATGCGTTACACGGGTTGGCTATGGCTTGATCCGGCGGTGAGCCTGGCAATCGTCGCAGTGATTGCGATCGGCACCTGGAGTTTGTTGCGCCACTCGGTCGACCTGGCGCTGGATGCCGTCCCGCGAAACATCGATCCTGTCGAGGTCGAGGCTTACCTTGCCGCGCTCCCGGGCGTGGTGGCCGTGCATGACCTGCATATCTGGGGTTTGAGCACGACCGAAGCCGCGTTGACGGTGCACCTGGTGACGCCTGAAGCCTGCGTCGACGATGCCCTGCTTGGCCGGATCAACCACGACATGCACCACAGGTTTCGCATCGGACACACGACGGTGCAGTTCGAGCTGGGCGACGAGGCACACCCGTGCGGACAAGGGCAGGCCAACACCGCCGCCTGCGCGGGACGAGTCGTGACTGCAACGGGATAGTTCGGCTGGCGGCACCAGTCCGGTCTGGATCAGGACTGGCTACACCGCGCGCACAACCCGTGCACTTCCAGCGTCTGCGCCTGCGGCATGAATCCCAGTGCACGTGCACGTTCGTCGAGGGCAGCGACGACCTGTTTGTCTTCCAGCTCCACCGCCGAATGGCATCGGTCGCAGATCAGAAATGGCACCGAATGCTGCGCGGTGCTCGGATGGTGGCACGCGACGAATGCGTTGACCGACTCCAGCTTGTGGATGAAGCCGTTGGCAAGCAGGAAATCCAGCGCGCGATACACCGTCGGTGGCGCGGCAGCGCCAGCGCCCTCGCCTGCCCGCACTTGCTCCAGCAGGTCATACGCCTTCAACGGCTTTCCCGCTTCGGCAATCATCCCGAGCACGCGCGCGCGGATCGGCGTCAAACGCAACCCGCGTTCATGACAGGAGTGCTCGACCGCCGCTACGAAGGCCAATGCGTCGTGGACGTGATGATGCGGATCGATGCAGGCGTGGCGAGTCATGGACGGATCATGGTGGCGTTGGCGGGCTGACTCAAGCTAAGGCGGAACAAATCTGGCCGATTACCCTGCACGGGAAGCGATCCGTGCCAGCGCGGCATCGATGCGTTCCAGTGCTTCGTTCCGTCCCGTCAGGTAGATCGTGTGCGCGATGTCAGGGCTGACCTGCGTTCCGGTCATCGCTACGCGCAGCGGTTGCGCGACTTTGCCCATGCCAAGCCCGAGCGCGGCGGATGCATCATGCAATGCGATGCCTATGGCTTCTGCCGACCAGACCGGCAACGTCGCCAGCCGTTCGCGGGCATCGATCAGCGGCGCACGCGCGGCGGCGGTCAGGTGCTTGGCGACGGCGGCATCGTCATAGTGCGTGAGTGGCAGGAACCACACCGCGGCGCGTTCAGCCATCTCCTTCAACGTCTGCACGCGATCGCGCAATGCGATCACGATGTCGGCAGGCGCCGGCCCACGCGTCAGATCGAATCCCTGTTGCAGCAGATGCCATTGCAGATGTTTCCCGACGTCGACGGGATCATCATTCTTCAGGTATTGCTGGTTGAGCCAGCCGAGCTTGGCAGGGTCCAGTCGCGACGCCTTTGCGTTGACGTCCTTCAAATCGAACAGCGACTTCATTTCGTCGATCGAGAAAATTTCCTGGTCGCCATGCGACCAGCCCAGGCGCACCAGGTAGTTCAGCAGCGCGTGCGGCAGGTAACCGGCGTCGCGATACTGCATGACGTCGGCCGCGCCGGTGCGCTTGGACAATTTCGCACCATCGGGATCAAGGATCATTGGCAGGTGCGCGAAATACGGCACTGGCGCACCGAGGGCTTCGTAAATGTTGATCTGTCTCGGCGTGTTGTTGACATGGTCATCGCCGCGCACCACGTCGGTGATCTGCATGTCGATGTCGTCGACGACTACCGCGAAGTTGTAGGTCGGATAACCATCGGAACGGAATATGACGAGGTCGTCCAGCTCGACGTTGCCGATCTCGATTCGCCCCTTGACCTTGTCGTCCCAGACGACGCTGCCGTCGAGCGGATTCCGGAAACGGATCACGCGGTCGGGATCATCGTGACGCCCTGCATTGCGATCACGATAGGCACCGTTGTAGCGTGGCTTCTCGTTTGCCGCCATCGCGCTTTCGCGCATCGCGTCGAGTTCGGCACGGGTTTCGTAGGCGTAGTACGCGGTGCCGTCAGCCACCATGCGTTCGGCGACTTCACGGTAACGATCCAGCCGCTGCGTCTGGTAGACCGGGCCTTCGTCGTAATCCAGCCCCAGCCACGCCATCGCCTGCAGGATCGCGTCGATCGCGCCCTGCGTACTGCGCTCCTGGTCGGTATCCTCGATGCGCAGGATGAACTGCCCACCGCGACGACGCGCCTCCAGCCAGCAATACAATGCAGTACGCGCCCCGCCGATATGCAGATAGCCGGTGGGACTCGGGGCAAAACGGGTGCGACAGGACATGGGCTTTGGATCCGTGGAATTGCGAAATTTTAGCGTAGATGGGTTTGTGACTAGCCGCCGCCCGAAATGGTGGGCCGTGACCCGCCCTACAATGGCCCGATGCCGACCCTCTTCATCTCCGACTTGCATCTGGACACGGCCCGCCCTGAAAGCACCGATCTGTTCGGTCGCTTCATGGACGAACAAGCACGCAATGCCGATGCCCTGTACATCCTCGGCGATCTGTTCGAAGCGTGGGTGGGCGACGATGATCCGTCCCCGACTGGCGCCATCGTTGCGGAAAAACTGCTTGGATTGCGCACCGCCGGTGTGCCGGTGTATTTCATGCGCGGCAATCGTGATTTCCTGATCGGCGATGACTATGCGCGTGGCGCCGGCATGACGATTCTTCCGGATCCGGCCGTGGTGATGCTGCATGGAACGCCAACGTTACTGCTGCACGGCGACACGTTGTGTAGCGACGACATTGCGTATCAACAGTTTCGTACGCAGACGCGCGATCCACGGTGGCAGCAGCAATTCCTCTCGCAGCCACTCGCTGCCCGGCTGGCATTCGCCGCGCAAGCGCGCGCGCAAAGCCAGGCGCATCAATCCGCGCTGAAGGCGCAAGGCAGCATGGAAGCGATCACGGATGTGAACACAGTCACGATCGAGTCGACCCTGGCCCGCTTCGGCATCGACAGGATGATCCATGGCCACACCCACCGTCCCGCCGTCCACGCGCATGAAAATGGCGAGCGTATCGTGCTGGGTGATTGGTATGACCAAGGATCTGTTTTGCGAGTGGATGCTGCCGGGATAAACCTCTCATCGATTTAAAAACCAGGAGCGTTGCGCGGCGGTGGAAAAATGCCGCATGTCGATTCAATCTGGGGTTGGCATCCGTTCTACCTGTCACGCAGCCGACGTGGTGCAGTTCCTGAAAGGAGTGGACACCGTTCCGATGACGGCCTGCAGCTGATCCAACTCATGTTGTGAAAAGCCCGCTGCAAGGCGGGCTTTTTCATTGAGGATCCCGCGGGCCGCACCAGGTGCATGCTGGGCCAGCAACGCACCGAACGTTGCCTCTGGCTCACGGTGTTGCTGTTCGCAATACCAGCGGAACCAGCGCGATCCTGCGGCCACGTGGGCAACCTCTTCATCGAGGATGGTCGCAAGGATGTTCGCGGTGGCATGGTCGCCCAGCGCACGCAGCTTCAAGATCATTGCCGGCGTCACGTCGAGTCCTCGAGCTTCCAGCACCCGCGGCACCAGTGCCATGCGAACCAAGCCATCGTGTGCGGTTTTTTCCGCCATTTCCCACAAGCCGTTATGCGCGTCGAAGTCGCCATAGTCGTATCCCAGCTCGAGCAGTCGCTTCCGCAGCATCGTGAAATGTCGTGCTTCGTCGTTGGCGACCGCCACCCAATCCGCGTAGTACGCGTGCGGCAATCCGCGAAACCGGTAAACCGCATCCCATGCAAGATCAATCGCGTTGAACTCGATATGCGCGATCGAGTGGATGAACGCAGCGCGGCCTGGCGTCGAACCCATTCCGCGGCGTGCAAGGTCTCGCGGCGCCACCAATCGCGGCAGTACCGGACGGCCTGGCATCGTGATCGGCTCCGGTGCGGGTGCGGCGTCGGGAATCGTCAGCTCACCCGCCGAGAATGCAGCGGCAACGGCAAACGTGCCGCCTGCCTTTTCGTCAGGCGACGCGGCTCCAAGACAGCCGCGAGCGGCGTCAAACAGGGACGCACCGCAGCTCGCACTGGTTACAGCGCACCCCGGATCTTCTTCGCGTCATCGGAGCGCAATTGCTGGATGCGTTCGAAGTAGCCGGGCTCGATGCCGGTGACATACTTGCCATCGAAGCACGAAGAATCGAAATGTTCGATGCGTTGCTTGGGTCCCGACACCGCATCTTCGAGGTCCTTGAGGTCCTGGTAGATCAACCAGTCGCAGCCAAGGAACTGCTGGATCTGCTCCTCGTTTCGATCGTGCGCAACCAGTTCATCGACGGATGGCATGTCGATGCCATAGATGTTGGGATATCTCACTGGCGGTGCCGCTGAAGCGAGATACACCTTGCGCGCACCGGCGTCGCGCGCCATCTGCACGATCTGCTTGGACGTGGTGCCACGCACGATCGAATCATCGACCAGCAACACCACGCGATCCTTGAATTCCAATGGAATTGGGTTGAGCTTGCGCCTGACCGACGCCGCGCGCTCGCCCTGTCCGGGCATGATGAAGGTGCGGCCGACGTACCGGTTCTTGATGAATCCCTCGCGGTATTTCACGCCGAGGACATTGGCGATTTCCAGCGCGGCATCGCGCGACGTATCGGGGATCGGGATGACCACGTCGATGTCATGGTCCGGCCGCAATCGCAGGATCTTCTCGCCGAGCTTCACGCCCATGCGCATGCGCGCCTTGTGCACGGAGACGTCATCCATCATTGAATCCGGACGCGCGAAATAGACGTATTCGAAAATGCACGGTGCATGTTGTTGCGGGGCCGCGCACATTTGGGTGAACAACTCACCACGCGCGGTGACGACGATGCCTTCGCCCGGTTCGACATCGCGCAACCGCTCGAAACCCAGGATATCCAGAGCCACGGATTCCGACGCCACGGCGTAATCGTCGCCAGCCGGCGTGCTGCGTTTGCCGAGCACCAGCGGGCGGATGCCGTGCGGATCGCGGAATGCAACAAGCCCCAGGCCAAGTACCGTGCACACCGCTGCGTAGCCGCCGCGTGCGCGCCGGTTGACACCTTCGATCGCGCGGAAAACCGCATCCGGGGTCAGCGCCTTCTGCGTGGCGAGTTCGTGTGCAAACACATTCAGGAGGACTTCGGAATCCGAATCGGTATTGACGTTACGCCGGTCCTGCTCGAAGACTTCACGCCGCAACGCGTCGGTATTGATCAGGTTGCCGTTGTGCGCCAGCGCGATGCCGTAAGGCGAGTTGACATAGAACGGTTGCGCTTCATCCGCGCCGGCGTTGCCTGCGGTCGGATAGCGGCAATGCGCAATGCCGAAGCGCCCATGCAGCAACTGCATCGACGCTGCGTCGAACACGTCGCGCACCAGACCGTTGCCCTTGTGCACGCGCATGTGCGAGCCGTCGGCGGTGGCAATGCCCGCGGCATCCTGGCCACGATGCTGCAGCACCGTCAGTCCGTCATACAGCGCGGGCGCGACGTCCAAGGTAGAAACGATACCGATGATCCCGCACATGGAACGTCTCCGCGAGGCTTACGTGCCGCCTGATGATGAGGGATGTCGTGACGAGTGCCTGGCTGGCAGTGTCCGCACGATGGCGATAGGAACGATCTGCGCCCGGGCGGCGCCAAAATCAACCCGCGCCGACGCCCAGCCGGGCAACCAGCCGCGCATCCACTGCGCGCCCGGCAGCAGTACCGGGACCACCTGCGACTGCCGCCAGACGGGTTCGTGCGGGATCGCGGTGAAGCCCATCAGCAGGACCAGCATGCAGGCCACGAACCCGCCACGCACCAGCCCCAATGCCACGCCGAGCGCACGATCCAGGCCGGACAGCCCGACGGAATGCACCAGCTTGCGCAGGATCCAGCCGATCAGTCCAACGAAGATCAACACCCCGATGAAACTTGCGATGTATCCCTCCAGCAATTGGGTTGGGCCGGGATCTGGAGTGCCGGCAAACACCGAGGCGAGCTGGGAGCCGAAATGGAATGCGGCCCAGCCTGCCAGGATCCATGCGGCAAGCGACGCTAGTGCGCCGATGAATCCGCGCATCAATCCCAGCAGCGTGGAAACGCCGATCACTGCAAGCAGCAGCAGATCAGGAGTGGTCATGGCGCCTTGCGATCACGGCTGTCGGCTGATCGTCATGGGTGCGGACGAACGATGCCGTCCAGCCCGAGCTTGGCTTTCACCTGGGCCTTCAACAGATCCGCATCGGTGCGGGTGACCACCGGCCCGACACGGACGCGAATCAATGTGCCCTTGTCGGTGGCGACCGATTCGGTAAAAGCGGTAAATCCGGCAGCGCGCAACTTGTCGCGCAACGCATTGGCGTCTTCGGATTTGCTGAAGGCTGCCAATTGGACGGCAAAACCGGTCGCGGATGCAGTGGCAACCGGCGCGACGGGAGGCGTTGCCTGCGCGGTGGCCGGCTTGGACTCGGCGGGTTTGACCGTTGTCGCCGTTTCAGCAGATTGCACCGGCGAGGTCTTGACCGGTGCAACGTGTGGTTTCTGGTCGGCCGGCGGTGTCGATGCTGGAGTCACTACGGCCGCGGGTTGTGCGTCGAGCACCACCACGCGCGCATCCGCATTGTTGCTGACCCGCGCAACTCTCAGGCGTGCAGCTTCTGCGCCTGCGCGGGTGGCATAAGGTCCGACGCGCACGCGCCAGGCAGGCTTGCCGTTCGACGATGTGGTCTCCCGATTGCCCGTCAATTGCGATGCATGCAGGGTCGCAATGACCGCACCCGCCGCTGCCTGCGTCGAAAATGCACCGAGACTGACCGCGTAATCACCCGCCGCCGTGACCGCCGGCAATGGTGCATCCGCAATGGGGGCGTCGTGGTCAGGTGCTAGTGGCTGAGTGGTAGCAGGAGTGGTCGCACTCGCAGGGGTAACCCCTGCCGCGCTGCTGCCAGCCGCCACGCTTCCGGTGTTGCTGCCAGGGGTGGCTGCCGAAGGGTCCACGAGCGCACGACCCGATGGCAGGCCGACGGCACCGCCGGCCGGGGCATCGCCTGGCAGCACCAATGGCAGGTCACGCGTCTGGTAGTCCCCGCGCGGCGTGTCGGGCATCGACAAGGGAACGTTGGCCACGCCGCTGTCGGGAGCCGGCCCTTGCACCAGCATGGGCAGGAAAATCACCGCCAGCGCGACCAGCACGGCGGCGCCGATCAGGCGCTGCTTTAACGGGGAATCCATCGGCGCTCACAGACCACGGAAGGCGCGCGAATTATACCGCGCCCCGTCACCGCGACAGCTGCATGCAGTGATTGCAACGCGTCCGAACACGCCAGGCGCGATGAATTCCCGCTAACCACTGCCCCGCAGGCATTCCAATACAGTTGCGGCGGTGTGGAACGACCCGAATACCACGATCCGGTCGCCTGCTCGCGCTTGGTCCAACGCCGCCGCGAGTGCCTGGCCGACACTGGCGAATCTTGCCCCACTCGCCGCATCAGTACCGATTAGCCGCTGCGCGAACGCCTCCACATGCAAACCGCGCGCGCCGGCATCGCTCAGGCCCGCAAGAAACCAATCGTCGATCCATCCTGCGAGCGAATCGACAATCCCGACAATATCCTTGTCGCCCAGCGCGGCAAACACGGCCAATGTGCGCCCGTTGTTCGGGGTTTGTTGCAGCCAGGCTGCCAGTTCACGTGCTGCCTGCGGGTTATGCGCGACGTCGACCACCATCTGCACGTCGTTGCGGTCGAACTGCTGCAAACGCCCTGCAAGTTGCGCATGGCTCACGCCTTGCCTAAAGGCAGCGCGGGCGATGGGCTTGTCGATGGCACGCAATGCCGCGATGGCCGTGGCGGCATTCCTCAATTGCACGGGTCCAGCAAGCGACGGCATCGGCAGATCGATCGTGAAGCCCACCTCATGCCATCGCCATGGGAATCCTGGCCGCATCAATTCATCGTCGATGGGTTCGAAGAAGAAATCGCAACCCGCACGGATCGTCACTGCGCCGATGGCATACCCATGCCCGAGCACGCTGGACGGCGGATCGTCCTCGCCCAGGATGAGTGGCTTTCCTGCACGGGCGATACAGGCTTTTTCAAAGCCAATCGATTCCCGGTCATTACCGAGCCAGGCCTGGTGGTCGATGTCGACGGTTGTGATCACTGCAACATCGGC
Organism: Lysobacterales bacterium; assembly: GCA_038235185.1. Taxonomy (GTDB): domain Bacteria; phylum Pseudomonadota; class Gammaproteobacteria; order Xanthomonadales; family Xanthomonadaceae; genus Cognatiluteimonas. The sequence continues at coordinate 12,626 of JBBSUF010000009.1, read as the reverse complement.
ATCGATGAGGTTGACCGCATCCAGGCGCCCGCCAAGACCGACTTCAAGGATGGCCAGATCCAATTCACTCTGTTGGAACAGCCACAACGCCGCCAGGGTGCCGTACTCGAAATAGGTCAGCTGGATGTCCGTTCGCGCGGCTTCCACCGCTTCGAAGGCGCTGACGAGGTCCTCGTCGCCTGCATCGATTCCATCGATGCGCACGCGCTCGTGGTAGCGCAGCAGATGTGGCGACGTGTACGCGCCGACGCGCCATGTCGCAGCGCGCGCGATGGCCTCGATGAATGCCACGGTCGAGCCCTTGCCGTTGGTGCCGCCGACCGTGATCACGCGTTTGCCCGGACGCCTCAAATCCATGCGCAGGGAGACTTCGCGTACCCGTTCCAGGCCCAGCTGGATGGACTGGGGGTGTTGTCGCTCGATGTAGTCCAGCCAACCCGGCAGCGAGCGCGATGACGTCATAACGCGCGATGGACCGCTTCGCCGAACAGCGGCGTGTGGTGCGTGCAATCGTTGAGGCGCACGACTTCCAGATGATCAACGTCCGGACCTTCGAGCATGTTGAGCGTTGTCGGTGCCTGTCGAAAACTCCACAGCCGCTGCAATGGCAGGCCAAGCACGCGGCACAGCAGCACGCGATTGACCGCGTCGTGCGCGACGATCAGCAACGTGTCGTCCGCACCAAGGCCTGCGCAGGCTCGCGCGAATGCCGGCCATGCGCGATCCAATACGTTCTGCAACGATTCGCCCTGCGGCATCAATACCTCGTGCGGGGTTTCGCGCCAGGCGCGCAGGCGTTCCGGATCGCGTGCGTGGATTTCATGAGCCAGCAAGCCCTCCCACTCGCCATGCGCGATTTCCTTCAGGCCATCGTCGGTGGTCAGCAACAGCGTGCGTTGGTCGCCCAGGGCAAGTTGCGCGGTGCGCAGCGCCCGCGACAGTGGCGATGCCACCGCGCGATCAATGTGAACGTCCCGCAAACGGTCACCCAAAGCACGTGCCTGCGTTTCGCCCACCGGCGACAAGGGGATGTCCTCCTGGCCTTGGTAGCGGCCTTCGGCATTCCACGCGGTTTCGCCGTGGCGTGCGAGCAGGATGCGCATTAAACGGTCTCCAGCGACAGCAGGCCTGGACTCCCGGGTCGCGCGGAAAGGATGACATCCCCGATGGCGCCACGGAACAACGCAAGACCACCTTCATGGATGCCCTCACACGCCAGCACGTTCATTGCACGCTCCTGTGGAGGACAGCATGGAGGCGCATGTCGCCAGCGAACGAGCGTTGCGAGCGCAACGCCGGGTCCGGAAGCCGGGCAGGCAGGCATGCGAATCCGTGAGAAGGCAGCCTAGCAGAGCTCCAACGGGAGAACACACGGGCAACCCTTGTTATGCCGGATCATAAGGAACCGCGAACTGGAACATCCAATGGAAGATCAGATGAAAGAACAGCAGGCAAAAGGCGAGTTCGATGTCGAACGCAGCGTCGAGCCGCCCTGCGACATGGGCGACGGCGTGACGGCCGGGCATTACCGCTTCGACAAACGCTTCCATGGCGCGCTGGACGCCAGCAGCGTCGTGCACATGTTGGCCGTCGGCACCGATGTCCCAGGCTCGGCCTCCTACGTGGCCATCGAGCGGCTGTCGGGCACCGTCGATGGCCGCCGTGGAACGCTCTTCCTGCAGCACAACGGCGTCATGGATCGTGGCGCGGCAACGCTGTCGTTGAGCATTGTCCCCGACTCGGGCACTGGCGAATGGCAGGGTATGACCGGCCGCATGGCAATTGACATCACTGACGGCAAGCATTTCTACACGCTGGACTACGCGCTACCGGTGGTTGACCAGAAAGGCGAGTCGCGGCCGCCAAAAGACCGGCGCGTATAATTCATGCGTTCCCAAGCGACGCGAACCCAATGACGCAGACAATGAAAGCGCTGGTCAAGCGCGAGCCCGGCAAGGGTATCTGGATGGAAAACGTCCCGGTGCCATCGCCTGGCCCCAACGAGGTGCTGATCAAGGTCGAAAAAACCGCGATCTGCGGCACCGATCTGCACATCTACCTGTGGGACGAATGGAGCCAGCGCACGATCAAGCCGGGCCTGGTGATCGGCCATGAGTTCGTCGGCCGCATCGCCGAATTGGGTGCAGGCGTGACCGGCTACAAAGTCGGACAGCGCGTCAGCGCCGAAGGCCATATCGTCTGCGGTCATAGCCGCAACTGCCGCGGCGGCCGCCAGCACCTGTGTCCGAACACCGTCGGCATCGGCGTCAACCGCAATGGCGCGTTCGCCGAATACATCGTGATGCCGGCCACCAACCTGTGGCCGATCCCGGACCAGATCCCGAGCGAGCTGGCAGCGTTCTTCGATCCGTATGGCAATGCCACGCATTGCGCGCTGGAATTCGACGCGGTCGGCGAGGACGTGCTGATCACCGGCGCAGGGCCAATCGGTATCATCGCCGCCGGCATCTGCAAGTTCATCGGAGCGCGTAATGTCGTCGTCACCGACGTCAATGATTTTCGCTTGAAGCTTGCCGCCGACATGGGTGCGACGCGCGTTGTCAATGTGTCGAACACCTCGCTAAAGGATGTAATGGACGACCTGCACATGGAAGGCTTCGATGTCGGCCTGGAGATGAGCGGAAATCCACGCGCGTTCAACGACATGCTCGATTGCATGTACCACGGCGGCAAGATAGCGATGCTCGGCATCATGCCCAAGGGCGCCGGCGCCGACTGGGACAAGATCATCTTCAAGGGCCTGACGCTGCATGGCATGTACGGCCGGCGCATGTATGAGACCTGGTACAAAATGACGCAACTGGTGCTGGGTGGTTTCACGCTGGGCAAGGTGTTGACGCACCAATTGCCGATCGACGATTTCCAGCAGGGCTTCGATCTGATGGAAGCGGGCAAGGCCGGCAAGGTCGTGTTGAGCTGGAATTGACGCCGCGACTCGGTAGGGCGGGCCCTGGCCCGCCATCGCGGTGATCGGCGGGCCAAGGCCCGCCCTACACATTCCGACCAAGAGACATCGAATGTCATTGACCCAACGCTACGCCGATACTCTCGAAGAAATCCGCGCCGCCGGCCTGTTCAAGTCCGAGCGCATCATCACTTCGCCGCAGTCGGCGGAAATCACGCTCGGAGACGGCCGCACGGTGCTGAACTTCTGCGCCAACAATTACCTTGGCCTGGCCGATCATCCTGACGTGATCGCCGCGGCGAAGGATGCACTGGATACCCATGGGTTCGGCATGGCCTCGGTGCGCTTTATCTGCGGTACCCAGGACCTGCACAAGCAACTCGAGCGTACGATCTCCGGGTTCTTCGGCACCGAGGACACGATCCTCTACGCCGCGTGTTTCGACGCGAATGGCGGTTTGTTCGAACCACTGCTCGATGAAAACGACGCGATCATTTCCGACGCGCTCAACCACGCATCGATCATCGACGGCGTGCGCCTGTGCAAGGCCAAGCGCTTCCGCTATGCCAACTGCGACATGGCCGACCTGGAAAAACAGCTACAGGCCGCCGACGCCGCCGGCTGCAAGACCAAGCTGATCACGTCCGATGGCGTGTTCTCGATGGATGGCTTCATCGCGCCACTCGACGAGATCACCGCGCTGGCAAAAAAGTATGGCGCACTCGTGCACATCGACGAATGTCACGCCACCGGCTTCCTCGGTAAGACCGGGCGCGGCTCGGCGGAAGTCAAAGGTGTCATGGACAGGATCGACATCTTCACTGGCACGCTCGGCAAGGCCATGGGTGGCGCGCTCGGCGGTTTCACCACGGCGAAGAAGGAAGTGATCGAACTGCTGCGCCAGCGCTCGCGTCCATACCTGTTCTCCAACTCGCTGCCGCCGCACGTGGTCGCCGCCGGCATCAAGGCATTCGAGATGTTGTCGACCGCCGGCGACCTGCGCGACAAGCTGGCACGAAACACGGCCTACTTCCGCGAGCAGATGACTGTCGCGGGGTTCGATATCAAGCCCGGCGTGCACCCGATCAGCCCGGTGATGCTGTACGACGCGCCACTCGCGCAGAAGTTCGCGCAGCGGTTGCTGGAGGAAGGCATCTACGCGATCGGCTTCTTCTTCCCGGTCGTGCCGCAAGGCCAGGCGCGCATCCGCACGCAACTCTCGGCCGCGCATACCCGTGAACACATCGATCGCGCAATCGCGGCTTTCGTCAAGATCGGCCGCGAACTCGGCGTGCTGAAAAGCTGATTTGCGCGCGCTCGTGTTGGGCCGCTTCAGTAGTCCCGAGGTCATGCAGCCGCACGAACGCCCCGATCCGATGCCCTCGCCTTGGATCGCCGGATAGGAAACGTCGATCCGCGCGTGCTGTTCAAGGGATCGAAGACGCTGACCGGTGACGATCTATGGAGCCGCCTGCGCGCCCTCGCCGATCAGCATATGCGCGCCTCGAAAGCCGACGTGCACCCGGCAAGGTTGTTGGTCCCTACGCGTTGCTGGTAGCAAGGACGCGCACTTCATCCTCAGCCAGTGGTCGCCATTGCCCTTTCGGTAGATCACCCAGTGCGAGCGTGCCGATCGCCACGCGAACCAATCGCAATACATTCATATCCAGCGCGCCAAGCAACCGTCGAATCTGCCGGTTGCGACCTTCGTCCAGCACGATCTCCATCCATGCATTCCTGCCGCCAGCGCGTAGCAGTTGCGCTGATTTTGCTCGCAGGAATGCACCATCGATTTCGATGCCCCTGACCAGGGCAGCAAGCAATGCGGCATCAGGGATCGTGTCGACCTGCACGTGATAGGTCTTGTCCTGGCCGTGGGCAGGATCACTGACTCGCGCTGCCCATTCTGGATCATTGCAGAAGAGCAGCAATCCCTCGCTCGCCTTGTCGAGCCGGCCAACCGGCGCCAGCCAAGGCAACCCGGCACCATCGAAACAGCGGTACACGGTGTCGCGCCCACGCTCATCGACAACGGTGGTGACCAGCCCACGAGGCTTGTTGAGCGCGATATACATCCGCTCTATCGTGCCCAATGGAGCGCCGTCGAGAGCGATTACCGCAGACTCAGCGGTTGCTGACTCCGCATCCCGCACGATTCGCCCATCCACCGAAACGCGGCCATCGGCAATCCAGCGGGCAGCTTCGGTTCGTGAGCAGATGCCCCGCTTGGACAGGATGCGGGCCAAGCCGTGACGGAGTGCAACGGGGCGAGCCTGTTTCACTGCCATGAGCTATTTAGATCGCCAAGACAATCTGCGGGAGTGTCACAAAGGAATCTTGTCGACTTCGGGGACCACGCACTTGGCCCGAATGGGATCAACCAGAATTACGGATGCGGCGGATCAGCCGGGGGCGCCGCCACTGTGGCCGCAGGCATCTGCGCAGGTGCTACCGACATTCCGACATCGGGGGCAGGCATCGTTGCGCCGGGCTTCGCTGCACCTCGTGCGACATGCACGCCACGCGATTCCATCCATGCACTGAATTCGTCAGTCGTCATGTTCTTGCCGTTCTGGCTCATGTTGAAACGCCACGGCGCATTGTCGAACTGGGTGCGCGGCTTGTAGGTGGCTGGATTGTCGGGACTGACCACCCCCGGTGCCGGCGTCACCGTCGCCATGTTCTGACAACTACCGATGCGGATGCGTAACAAAACCTGATCGACAGACTCGGACTCATCGGTGCCCTGCGACAGCACGCCATTGGTGGCGCCCAAGGAAGATCCCAGCTGCGCCAGTTCATTGGCCACCGGGGCAAGCAACGTGGGTCGCAATGGTTGTGTGGTGCTGGGCGCGGAACAATCCATCGCACGTGCGAACCCGGGGGCCAACAATCCACTCAACAGGATCAACGTGATCGTGGTCCGCATGGTCATTTTCTCGTTCGGATTTCACTGGAGTGTAGGCGGCGGTGGTTCTGGTCACAAGCCAATGTGGACATTGCTCGCGCGACACTACGCTAGCGTTCACTCACTGCGCCCTTCCTGAGCCAGGCAAAAAGAAGCCCGGCACAAGGCCGGGCTTCGGTGTTGCTCAAGCTGTCGTCCGATTAGTTCTGGACGTTCAACTCGGTACGGCGGTTGGTCTCGCTCTTGCAGGCCGGGAGGGTCTGCGGGGTCTGCTCAAGCGGACGGCTCTCGCCGTAACCGTTCGGGCCCACCAGACGAGCGGCATCAATGCCATTGCCGGTCAGGTAGTTGTAGACCGCAGTCGCGCGACGCTCCGACAGCTTCTGGTTGTAGGCATCGCTGCCGCAGAGGTCGGTATGGCCGGCAACCTCAACCTTCAGGTCGGGGTAACGCTTCAGGATGTCGATGGCCTGGTTGAGGATCACGATCGCATCGGGACGCAGTTTCGACTTGTCGAAGTCGAAGTTGACGCCCTTCAGGTCGATCGACACCGGAACCGGGCAACCGTCTGGACCGATGGTCTGGCCAGCCTGCGAACCGGGGCACTTGTCGTTGCAGTTGTTGACGCCGTCACCATCGTCATCCATGTCGGCGCAGTTCGGCGCAGCGACCGGAGCCGGTGCAACCGGGGCTTCCGGAGCAGCACCGAGCGGGATCACGACACCGACCGAAGCCAGCACGTCGGTGAAGTAGCTGTCGGTCGGCTGGATGTGGCTGTGGCTGTTCGCATCGAAGCGAGCGGCAAGCTCAGTTCGGATCGCGACGCGGCCCAGGTCACCCTGCAAACCGATGCCGACCTTTGCCGCCACGTTGCCGTGGTTGCTGCGGGCAGGCGAGTTCGGATTCGGGTAGTTGTCGTACTCTTCCTGCGAACGCTGGTAGCCGATGCCACCCAGCAGGTAGGGATTCCAGCTGCGACCTTCGCGGATGAAGTGGCGACGCAGGTCCAGCGAGACGCCTTCCTGGTTCCAGTTCAGGTCATTGCCGCTAAGGGTCGGATCCGGATTGACGATGTTATTGCGACGCTTGAACGTCGGGTGGATCGCGTAGTTCAGCTCACCGTCCAAGGACCAGAGTGGGCTGATGAAGCGGCCGAAGCCCAAGGTGACAAACGGGATGTCCTTGGTGAAACGGTTGCTGTCCTGGAAGTCATAACCGACAGAACTGGTGACGTACCAGCGATTGTCATAAGTCTGTGTGGTGGCGTCCTGCGCGGAAGCGGCCTGAGCCACGCCCAGTCCCGCCAGTAACGCAGCACAGAGGAGTTTCTTATTCATTGCAGCTCCTTGATCAGATAAAGAAAGCGGGTAAAGCGTGAGCTAAAGAGACGGCCTAGGGTTCACGCCATCCCGGAAAGACTAATGTTGGCCGCGTGAAGGCCTTGTTAACGCTACCATAACAGTTGGGGATGGTGCCACTGCCACATGGGCAAGTCAATCATTCAGCCTGGAGCGCTTGATCTACAGACGATACAGATTCATGAACTGATCGATTGGCATTGCCTCCAGCTTGGACGGATCCCCCGCCAGCTCCATGATCCGATCGACCTGGTCAACCGCGAGCTGGCCACGCAACGCGGCCTCGCACTTGGCCATCAACACCGGGATGCCTTCGGCGCGGCGCTTGCGATGGCCGATCGGGTAATCGATCGAAATCCGGTCCGATGACGTGCCATCAGTGAAAAATACCTGGACCGAATTACCGATGTACCGCTTGTCGGCATCGAAATAGTCGCGGGTGAATTGTGGGTTCTCGCTCACTGTCATCTTGTCGCGAAGCGCGTCGATGCGAGGATCGGCGGCAATTGCATCGCTGTAGTCTGTCGCTATCAGGCTACCGAAGATCAGCGGCACGGCAACCATGTACTGGATGCAGTGATCGCGGTCGGCGTAATTGGCCAGTGGACCAGTCTTGTCGATGATGCGAACGCCCGCTTCCTGGGTCTGGATTTCGATCCGCTCGATCTGGTCGATGCGGTCTTTCACCAGCGGATGCAGCTGCATCGCGCACTCGACCGCGGTCTGGGCGTGGAATTCGGCCGGAAAGCTGATCTTGAACAGGACGTTTTCCATCACGTAACTGCCGAAGGGGCGCTCGAACTCGAACGGCCTGCCCTTGAACGCCACGTCGTAGAAACCCCACGTCTTGGCAGACAGCGCGCTTGGATAGCCGACGACATTCTTCTGCGTCGCATTCAGCGCGTGGATGACGGCGCGACGACAGGCATCACCGGCCGCCCATGATTTCCGTGGACCCGTGTTGGGCGCATGGCGATACGTGCGCAGCGCACCGTTGTCGATCCATGAATGCGACACCGCCGTGATTACTGCCTCCTTGTCGCCACCAAACATGGCCGTAGCCACCGCGCTTGACGCCAACCGCACCAGGATGACGTGGTCCAGGCCGACGCGGTTGAAGGAATTCTCCAACGCGTAGATCCCCTGGATCTCGTGCGCCTTGATCGCCCACGTCAACACATCGCGGACGGTGATTGGAGCGCCGCCATCGCGAAGCCCTTGCCGGCTCAGGTAGTCGGCGACCGCCAGGATCGTGCCGAGGTTGTCCGATGGGTGGCCCCATTCGGCCGCCAGCCAGGTGTCATTGAAGTCCAGCCAGCGCACCTGCGTGCCAATGTTGAAGGCCGCCTGCGCCGGGTCGAGCTCGAAGTTGGTGCCTGGTACCGTCGCCCCGCCAGGCAGGGTCGCGCCGGGTACCAGCGGCCCTAGGTGCTTGACGCAATCGGGAAACTTCATCGCCAGCATCGCGCAGGCTAGCGAATCCAGCAGCATGTGGCGCGCGGTGTCGTAGGCCTCTTGCGACTGGACCTGGTAGTCGATGACGTAATCGGCGATATCCACCATCGGCTGATCGGGCTGGGGGCGGATGGCGGAACGCACGTCGGCCGCACTCATGGAGCGTCCTTCTTCGGGGAGTAGCTCATGGGGGCGTGACTCATCTGGGCATGGCGCATGCGAAATCCGTGTCGGAGGAAGCCGCCTATTTTGCCGTGCGGCGAGGTCGCTGACCAACTCCTCTCTCATGGGCGGGTAGCTTCGCTCCCGTTACAGGAGGCGGGTGCCCTACTACAAATCCAATGGAATCAACAGCATCCGCATTCAGCCAAGGTTAGGTTGGCGGTGGCTACGGTGCGCGCACTTCGCTCGCCCGGCTTTTGAAAAGCTCCAGGCGGGCACCGGCGCCAGCCCGCAATCCTGCGGGATGTCCTCGCGCCCGGGCTCAAGGCATCCAAAGAGCTGCCGCCCTCCCCAATACGCCATGCCGGCTTGCGCCGCGATTCGTCCAGCCGGACGGGAAGCGCCGCGGATCGACGCAACGCAGCAAGGAGTTCCCATGAAGCTGGCCTGGATCCTATGGCTGACGCACGTCCTGCCCCAGCCCGCGGCTGACTCGCTGTGCCTGAGCACCACGGTCTATCTGGAGGCGCGCGACCAGTCCACGCGCGGCCAGGAAGCCGTCGCCGAGGTCGCCCTGCGCCGCCGCGACAGCGGCCTGTGGGGCCGAAGCCTGTGCGATGTCGTGACCGCACGGCGGCAGTTCGCACCGACGCTGGTGTCGCCGCAGACGAACCTGGGCAACTCCGATGCCTGGGCACAGGCCGTGACGATCGCCATCGAGTCCGAGCGCAACTGGACCCTGCCGCCCGGACGCCGCCGGGAAGTCGTCCCGGGCGCCAGCCATTTTGCCGCCACGGCCCTGGCGTTCCCGAGTTGGCGCAACGCCTACCAGGTTGCCACGATCGGGGATCACACCTTTTATAAAGTGCAGAAGCTCATCCCGCACGGGCACGGTTGAAGCTCGTCCAGGGTGATCTGGGGGCAGGTTGCAACAATGCGTTCCACTTGGCCCGCTGAACGCCTGACCCGATAGCCCCATCCTTGGCGTCCCACTGCAAGGAGTCTCACGATGAAGCTATATACCTCTCCAGGCGCGTGTTCGATGGCCGACCACATTGTCCTGCAATGGATCGGGGCGCCGTTCCAGGCGCAGGTCGTCAAGGGCGACCAACGCAAGACACCGGAATTCCTCGCACTCAACCCGGCCGGCTCAGTTCCTGTGCTGGAAGACAATGGGTGGATTTTGACCCAGAACGCAGCAATCCTGAACTACCTCGCCGACCTTCATCCCGAAGCCAAGCTCGGTGGTGATGGCACGCCCCAAGGTCGCGCGAACGTGAATCGCTGGTTGTCGTTCCTCAACGCCGACGTGCATCCCGCCTTTCACCCGCTGTTCGGGTCCACCGCTTACTTGGGCGAAGACAGCGCCGGGAAAACCAAGGAGGCCGCCAGGAAAAAGCTGCGCGGGTTCTTTGAGATGCTGGATCAGCAATTGAAAGGCCAGAAGTGGCTGACCGGCACGCGCTCTATCGCTGATCCGTATCTGTTCGTGGTGACGCAGTGGGCGAAGAAAATGGGCATCGACCTGACCGGGCTGGACCACGTCAAGGCGTTCGACCAGCGCATGGCGGCCGATGCGGGTGTGCAAGCGGCGATGAAGGCGGAAGGATTGCCGGGCTGACCCTGTCACGCAGCAAGAAAAAGGCCACGCAATGCGTGGCCTTTTTTATTTTTCGGCGCCCCCGCACGCGGCAGGGACGAGCAAGGTCAGCGCCTTGCGATTGGCACGTATTGCCGATCTTCCGGGCCGATGTACGTTGCACTGGGGCGGATGATCTTGCCATCCTCGCGTTGTTCGATGACGTGCGCGCTCCAGCCCGAAGTGCGTGCGATCACGAACAGCGGCGTGAACATCGGCGTCGGGATTCCCATCATGTGGTAGGCCGATGCGCTGTACCAGTCGAGGTTGGGAAACATCTTCTTGGTATCCATCATCAATGTCTCGATGCGCTCGGACACGTCGAACAACGATTGGTTGCCGCCATCGGCGCACAACCTGCGCGATATGTCCTTGATGATCGGATTCCGCGGATCGCTGACCGTGTAGACCGGGTGGCCAAAACCAATCACGATCTCCTTGCGTTCCATCCGCGCGCGGATGTCGGCCTCGGCCTCGTCAGGCGTTGCGTAGCGCGAGATGATTTCCATCGCTACTTCGTTGGCACCGCCATGCTTCGGGCCACGCAGCGCGCCGATCGCACCGGTGATGCATGAGTGCATGTCGCTGCCGGTACCGGCAATCACTCGCGCGGCAAACGTCGAGGCATTGAATTCGTGCTCGGCGTACAGGATCAGCGACTTGTCCATCGCATCAGCATGCAATGCGCTCGGGGGTACGCCATGCAGCAGGTGCAGGAAATGCGCGGCGATGGAATCGTCATCCGTTTCGCAATCGATACGGCGACCGTTACGCGTGAAATGCCACCAGTACAGCAACATCGAACCGAAACTCGCCATCAGTCTATCGGCGATGTCTCGTGCTTCAGGCGCAGCATGAGTGTCGCGTTCCGGCAGCACGGTTCCTAGCACCGAACAGCCGGTGCGCAGGACATCCATGGGATGCGCATTGGCTGGCACGAGTTCCAGCGCCTCGGCCACGATCACCGGCAGGCCACGCAGGCGCGTGAGCTTCTGCTTGTAGGCACCCAACTGGGACTGCGTGGGTAACGCACCGTGTACCAGCAGGTGCGCCACTTCCTCGAAAGTTGATTGCGTGGCCAGGTCGTGGATGTCGTAACCGCGGTAATGCAGGTCATTGCCACTGCGCCCAACGGTGCATAGCGCGGTGTTGCCCGCGGGGGTGCCGCTCAATGCCACCGATTTCTTGGCTTTCGGAAGCGTCTGGCTATCCTCGTTCGTCATCGTGAATCCTGTGGCTTGTCGTGTGAGAAGAGCGCATCGAGCTTGTCTTCATAGGCGTGATAGCCGAGGAAGTCATACAGCTCGGCACGCGTCTGCAATGTGTCGAGGATGTTTTTCTGGGTGCCGTCGCGACGGACGGTTTCATAGAAGTGCAGCGCGGCCTTGTTCATTGCACGATAAGCTCCGCAGCAATACAGCGCGATGTCGACGTCCGCGCTGCGCAACTCGTCGGTGGTGAAGAATGGCGTGGAGCCGAATTCGGTCAGGTTCGCCAGGATCGGAACCTTCACCGCCTGCTTGAAACGCCGGTAATCCTCCAGGCTCGTCATCGCCTCCGGGAAAATCATGTCGGCACCCGCTGCGACATAGGCGCACGCGCGCTCGATCGCCGAATCGATGCCTTCCACCGCGGCGGCATCGGTACGCGCCATGATGACGAAGCTGTCGTCGCTGCGCGCATCCACGGCTGCCTTGACGCGATCCACCATCTCCCCGATCGACACCACGTCCTTGCCGGGGCGATGACCACATCGTTTCTGCCCCACCTGGTCTTCCATGTGCACCGCCGCGACGCCCACGCGCTCAAAGGAGCGGATCGTGCGTGCGATGTTGAATGCGCCGCCCCAGCCGGTGTCGATATCGACCAGCAGCGGCAGTTGCGTGGCTTCCACGATCCGCCGCGCATCGGTGAGCACGTCTTCCATGGTGCTGATGCCAAGGTCGGGCATGCCGAGCGAATTGGCGGCGACGCCGCCACCAGACAGGTACAGCGCCTTGTAACCGACACGCTTTGCCATCAACCCGGCGTAGGCGGTGATCGCGCCCATCACCTGCAGTGGGGATTCCTCTGCGACTGCGGCGCGGAAACGTGCGCCTGCGGGGTTCTGCGTCATTGCCTACCTCGTAGGGAGGGTTGTCAACCCGCCGATGTGGCTCTTCGGTATTCCCGAAGGCG
>JBBSUF010000008.1:0-40265 GCA_038235185.1 Lysobacterales bacterium | reverse complement strand
GGGAACGAACAACGTCGACAGCAACAGCGTGAAGGCAAACGGAAGGATCCAGAACGACCAGTTGTTCATGCGTGGCAGCGCCATGTCCGGCGCACCGATCTGCAAGGGCACCATCCAGTTGGCAAGGCCGACGAACGCCGGCATGATGCCGCCGAAGATCATCACCAGCGCATGCATGGTGGTCATCTGGTTGAAGAATTCCGGCTTGACGTACTGCAGTCCCGGTTGCATCAGCTCGGCGCGGATCACCACCGACATGCCCGCCCCGATCAGGAACATGATGAAGCTGAAGATCAGGTAGAGGGTGCCGATGTCCTTGTGGTTGGTCGAAAAGAACCAACGCTCGACGAACCCCAGCTTGTGCTCGTGCGCGTGTGAATCATGCGCCGCGTCTGCGCCGTGGGTGTCGAACTGGTCAGCGGTGGTGGACATGCTTGCCTCGGGGAATGCGTGGTGTTGGAGTTGCCGGGCCGCCGGTCAACCGCCGGCAGGTACGGCCACAGCCGCCGTGGCGGATGCCTGGGCAGGTGCGGTGGCGGGAGGTGTTGCGGGAGGTGTTGCGGGGGCGGGAGTGTTCTTCGCTTTCTCATCGGCCAGCCAGCGCGCGAAGTCTTCCTTCGACACCGCCTTGACCACGATCGGCATGAAGCCATGGTCCTTGCCGCACAGCTCTGCGCACTGGCCGCGGTAGATGCCGGGCTTGCGAATATCGGTCCAGGCTTCGTTGACGATGCCGGGAATCGCGTCCTGCTTCCAGCCCAGCGCAGGCACCCACCAGGAGTGGATGACGTCGTCACCGGTCACCAGGAAACGAACCTTGGTGTTGATCGGCAGCACCAGCGGATGGTCGACATCGCGCAGGTAGTGCGGAATGGCCCCCAGCGTTGGTACCTGGCCGGTCTGACGCAGGGCATTGCTGGCGCGGTCAAGCCGGCTGGTGAAAGAAACGCCCTGGCCCATGTAGTCGTATTTCCACAGCCACTGGTAGCCGGTGACCTTGACCGTCATCGCGGAATCGCGGCTGTCGTATTCGGAGATCAACTTCGTAGTGGCCGGGTAGGCCATGACCACCAAAATTATCACCGGGACCACCGTCCAGATGATCTCGGCGGTGGTGTTGTGGCTGAACTGCGCGGCGACCGCGCCCTTGGACTTGCGGAACTTGAACATCGCGTAAAACATCGCGCCAAACACCAAGATGCCGATCACCACGCAGACCCAAAGCGCGAACATGTGCGCGTCGTAAGCCATCTGCGAGGTGTGGGTCACGCCCTGGGTCATGTTGAGCTGCCAGCGCACCGGCTCGTCGGGTTCGACATCACCGCTCGCAGCCGCAGTGGCCACTCCTTGGGCCAACGCCGACATCGACGTCAACATCGCCGCTGCCATGGTGGCGAACGTGGCCCACTGAAGCTTGCCCCGCTGCTTGAAACGACCGGCTGTCATCACTTTAGAGTTCCTGATTAGCCATTGAACGATACAAATTCGCCGCAATTGCGGCCATGAAACACGATTCGCCGCAACAAGGCATGCAGCACGGATCCTTGTGTCGCATCGACGTCCCGCCAACCGTCAACGCCCGCCGCGACGAGCAGTTGGTCGCCGAAGTTCTGGGGAGTTGGGGCCGATCCGCGTCGATCCTGCCGCACACCACGCCAACACGGCGCGGAAACCATGAAATGGTAGCTCCCGCCCCGCGTCGCGGCAAGCCGCGCAATGTGCGGAACGGTTCCCGCGAACGCTAAAATGTCCGACTTCGCGGCACCCGCCTGCCCGACAACGGACCGATGAACCCAGATCCTTCGTTTGCGCCGGCGCCCTCCGCCGCGCCGCCAGTCCCTCCGATCCTGTCGCAGGAAGTCCCGCGCCCGGCCGGACCTCTGCGTGCGGCGATCACCGCCGCCTGGGCGCGCGATGAGACGCAGGCCGTGCGTGACCTGCTGGGGCAGGCGCGCCAGCCCGCCAGCGATGGCGCCGTCATCCAGGCCACCGCCGCCGATCTCGTGCGCCGGGTGCGCGCCCGCGCGCACGATCAGGGAGCGATCGAGGCCTTCATGCGCCAATACGACCTGGGCAGCGAGGAAGGCGTTCTGCTGATGTGCGTCGCCGAAGCGCTGCTGCGCATCCCCGACCAGGGCACCGCCGACAAGCTCATCCGCGACAAACTCGGCGATGCCGACTGGAAACGGCATATCGGCCAGTCCGATTCGGTGCTGGTCAACGCCTCCACCTGGGGGCTGATGCTGACCGGACACCTGGTCGATCTCGCCGATGACACCAAGCGCGACGTGCACAACGCGTTCAAACGCCTGGTGGGCCGCGTCGGGGAGCCGGTAATCCGGCTCGCAGTGCGCCAGGCGATGCGGATCATGGGCCATCAGTTCGTGATGGGCCGGACCATCGGCGAAGCGCTGGCGCGTTCGCGCAAGGGCGACAACGCGAACTACCGTTATTCATTCGACATGCTTGGCGAAGGCGCGTTGACGACCCAGGACGCACTGCATTACCTGGATGCCTACCGCCTGGCGATCGACGCGATCGGCACCAGTGGCACGTTTGCAAACACGTTTGCCGCTCCCAGCATTTCGGTGAAATTGTCTGCGTTGCATCCGCGTTACGAGTCCGCCAAACGCGAACGCGTCATGGTCGAACTCGTCCCACGCGTACTGGAGCTCGCGCAGCTGGCCAAGCGTCACGGCATCGGTTTCACCATCGACGCCGAGGAAGCCGATCGCCTGGAGCTATCCCTCGACGTGATCGCCGCGGTGTATGTGGATCCATCGCTCGACGGCTGGGAAGGCTATGGGCTGGCGGTGCAGGCGTACCAGAAGCGTGCGCCGTTCGTGATCGACTTCATCGCCGATCTTGCGCGCCGCGGCGGTCGCAGGATTCCGGTGCGACTGGTCAAGGGTGCTTACTGGGACAGCGAAATCAAGCGTGCGCAGGTTGACGGCCTGGCTGGCTATCCGGTGTTCACGCGCAAACCCAATACCGATGTCAGCTATCTCGCCAATGCGCGGCGGATGCTCGATGCGGACGATGCGCTGTATCCGATGTTCGCCACCCACAACGCTCAGACCATCGCCGCGATCCACCAACTGGCGGCGGGGCGTCCGTTTGAATTCCAGAAACTGCACGGCATGGGCGACGACCTGTATGCGGAAGTGATCCCAGCAGACCGCCTCGACGTGCCGTGCCGCGTGTACGCGCCGGTCGGTTCGCACGAGGACTTGTTGCCGTATCTGGTGCGACGCCTGCTTGAAAACGGCGCCAATTCCAGCTTCGTCAACCGCATCACCGACGACAGCGTCGCGATCGACGACCTGATCCGCGATCCGGTCGAGACCGTCGCTGGTTTCAGCTCCATCCCGCATCCCAATATTCCGCTGCCGCGCGATATCTATCGCGCCCATGCAGCCCTCAATCCAAATTCCGAACGAGACAATTCGATGGGCATCAACCTCGCCAACGACGACCAGCTACGCGCCTTGGCCGAACAGGTCAACGCTGCCGTCATGCCGTGGCATGCGTGGCCGCTGGTGCCCGGCGCGACCATCACCGGCGCGAATATCGTCGTGTCCAATCCCGCCGACCGTCGCGAGACCGTCGGCCAGTGGCAGGCTGCCGACAGCGCCACCGTGGAGCGTGCGCTGTGCAATGCCGTCGCCGCGCAACCCGCGTGGGACGCGATGCCCGGCGCGTCGCGTGCGGTGGTCCTGGAGCGCGCCGCCGACCTGCTCGAGCAGCGCATGCCGCAGTTCATCGCGCTGTGCACGAAGGAAGCCGGCAAGACTATTCCCGACGGCATCGCCGAAGTGCGCGAGGCGGTGGACTTCCTGCGGTATTACGCCGCGCAAGCGCGTGAGTTGTTCGCCGCACCGACGGTGTTGCCCGGACCGACTGGCGAATCCAACACACTGCAATTGTCCGGCCGCGGCGTGTTCGTGTGCATCAGTCCATGGAATTTCCCGCTGGCGATTTTTGCCGGCCAGATCGCCGCCGCTCTGGCCGCCGGCAACAGCGTGATCGCCAAGCCCGCCGAACAGACCAATCTCATCGGCTTTGTCGCGGTGAAGCTGCTGCATGAAGCCGGCGTGCCGGAAGCCGTGCTGCAATTCCTGCCGGGCGACGGCGCGACGGTTGGCGCTGCGCTGACGCGCGATCCACGCGTGGCTGGCGTGGCATTTACTGGTTCCACCGAGACCGCACGTGCGATCAACCGTGCGCTCGCCGCACGCGACGCCGCGATCGGCGTGCTGATCGCGGAAACAGGCGGGCAGAACGCGTTGATTGGCGACTCCTCTGCGCTGCCGGAGCAGCTGGTCAAGGATGCGCTGGCATCGGCGTTCACCTCAGCAGGCCAACGCTGCTCGGCGGCGCGCGTGCTGTTCGTGCAGGAGGACATCGCCGACAAGGTGGTGGCGATGCTCGCCGGTGCGATGGCGGAACTGAAAGTGGGCGATCCTGGCTTGCTGTCCACCGATGTCGGCCCGGTGATCGACACCGATGCGCTGTGCCTGCTCGACACCCATTCCCACCGGATGCGCGGTGAAGCGAAATTGATCGCGCAGGTGACGCTGGATCCAGCCACCACCGCACATGGCAGCTTTTTCGTCCCATGCGCGTGGGAAATCGATTCGATCGATCGCCTGCAGCGCGAAGTCTTCGGCCCGGCGTTGCATGTCGTGCGCTGGAAGGCCGACGAACTGGACAAGGTGATCGACGCCATCAATGCCACCGGCTACGGCCTGACGCTTGGCATTCATTCACGCATCGACGAAACCATCGATCGCATCGTCTCGCGTGCCCGCGTCGGCAACGCCTACGTCAACCGCAACCAGATCGGTGCGGTCGTCGGTGTACAGCCGTTCGGCGGGCAAGGCTTGTCGGGCACCGGCCCCAAGGCGGGTGGCCCACGCTACGTGCCGCGATTCGCGACCGAAAAAACAGTGACAGTCAACACGACGGCGGCAGGCGGTAATGCGTCGTTGTTGACGTTGGGGGAGTAGATCCAGTCGCAGCCTAAAGCCCCCTGACCCTTTCATTGCGGCCGGAGTTACCTGCGTGTCCCTGCTCGCGTTCCCGCTTGGCCGCCAACGATCAAAGTTTCCGTTACCCTCCAATACCGCTCATTCCGTGCGGTTCTTGAGGACACCACTATGCTCAACATCCGATCATCGCTCCCGGGCCTGCTCATCGCCACGTTGAGCTTGGCGACCAGCATGCCTGCCATGGCAGCAACGCGCGATATTGACTTCATGGCGAACGCCACCGGCTTCTGTCAGGCCGCACTGCCGAGTTTCGAAGGGCTAATCCGCAAACGTCCTCTGGCCGTTCAGAATGAGGGCAGCACGACCGCATTCGTGACCTGTTCACCCACGAGCTTTCAGAGCTTTCCCATTCAATCGTTTGGGTACGGAGTTTATTTCGCCAACCGCAGTGGGGGTACGGTCACAGTCAATTGCACGGGGGTTACCGGCGTTGACCTAGCCGTCAGTCCCGTGTACATGCCCAAGGCTGTGACTATCAGCAACAACAACTCTGGATCCATCTATTGGAGCGCTGCAGACGGCCTCACATCCGACTACCCCTTCAACGTCAGCTGCGCGATTGCTCCAGGCGTTGGCATCACTACGATTTTTATCAACCAGACCATTGATGTCGGCACTTGACGCGATGCTGTCCGATCTGCCCGCAGCTTCTTAGGTTCTTTGCTGCAGAAAAAAGCCCCGCCTAAGCGGGGCTTTTTCTTGTAGCTGTGCTACGAAAGATCAGAAACGATATTGCGCCGACAGGCCGAACAGATCCGCATGACCGGTGAACTTGCCGGTCAGGCGCGAACCACTCGACGAAGCGACGTTGATCGTCGGATCGGCGATATTGATGCGCTGGTAGGCGGCGTCGATGCTGAAGGCGTCGGAGATCGTCCAGGTGCCACCGATCGAATACAGCTTGCGCGTGTTGTCGGGCAGGCGCGGGGTGCGGGTGGCGTCGCTGGTCGGGGTCTGGTCGTGCGCGATGCCGGCACGCAAGGTGATGGCCGGGTCGATGACCCACTCTCCGCCAATGCTGATCAGCGTGGTGTTGCGCCAGTTGAACTGCTCCGGCGGACCCAGCAGGGCGCCGTTGGAGCGGTAGACGGTCACGTTCTGGAGCGAATTCCAGCCGGTGCGCTGGATATCACCGAGCAGGCGGAACTGGCCATTGATGTCCCAGCGCGCGCTGAGTGTATCGATGCTCGGCGTGGTCAGCGGGGCATAGATCGCACCATCGTTGAACGCGGTGTTGCTGAGCGCGCCAAAGGTGGCCTCGACACTGGCCGGCTTGGTGAAGTGGGCATTGCCGTTGAGGGTGTGGTCGATCTTGGAGTGATGCGAATAGCCGACCGCGAAACGATCACTCACACGCCACTGCGCGCCAAACAGCCAGCCGTAGGCGTTGTCGTTACCCTTCACTTCGACGCTGCCATCCGCACCTTGCGGATGGAACGGGAAAGCAGGATTGAAGCAGTTGGCCGGATTGCCCGAGCCCGCGCACAGCGCGGTACCGAAATCGATCGCGTTGGACAACGTGACATCCGCACGCTGCGCGATCACGCCGGCGCCGAGCGAGAACTGCGGGGTGATCGCCCAGGCCGCGGACAGGGTGAAGTCGACGGTTTTCACGTCGGACTTGATCGCGTTGTAGCGACCCACCCAGTCGGCGTCGTATTGGGTCTTCAGGCCAAACGGTGCATTGATGCTGGCGCCGACGCGGAAGTTTCCGAATGGGGCCACGACGGAAATCGCCGGGACGACCTGGGCCCTGCCCGGGTCGCCGCCATTGCCGCCGGTGAGCGACGGAGCCGCGGGCCCAAACGCAGCAGCAGCCTTGCCGCCGCCAGTGAAGCTGGCATCCAGGTTGATATTGGTGGCGTCGATCTGGACGGTGGTCTTGTCCAGGTTGACCATCGCTGCCGGGTTGTTGGTGACGACGGACGCGTCATCCTTGGCGACGGCCGAGCCGGCATTGGAGCGGCCCAGGTTCTTGACGCTGTTTTCGCGCAGCTGGAAGCCGGAGGCATGCGCCGGATTCATGGCCAGCGCGCCGGCAATGCCGAGCGCAAGCACCGAAATTTGAAGAGTGAGGCGGGAAGCGGTCTGCATTGCAGGAGTCTCCGGGAGGTGGTCTGGTTGCGTGTGCCGGGATATCCCGACGTACGACGCCGTATGTACTATAACGTCGCCTTCACTGGATGGTAACAAGTTCAACACTTAGTTGGCCGGACGATCAGCAGTTATCGTGCCGGCTTGCGTCCACTGGACGGTGAATGTTCATCTCCCTGCCTACGCGTACCCGCCCGAGCCTGCGCTGGGCCACGCCCCTGCTGTTTGCGCTGCTGTGGCTGGCGTACCTGTGGGCCAGTACGCGCTCTGACGCGACTCAGCGCGCACTGTTGCTGGACTGGGGGGCGCTCACCGGCGAGCCATCGGCGCTGGATACGTTGCGCGCGTTGTGGTTCGAAGGCCGCGGGCTGCGCCTGTTGTCGGCGTTGTTCCTGCATGCGGACTGGACCCACCTGCTGGGGAATCTCATCTTCCTGCTGATCTTCGGCCTGCCGGCGGAAAAGGTGATGGGCCCATGGCGCTTCCTGCTGCTGTTCCTGCTGGGCGGAATGGTGGCCAACCTGGCCGCGGTGCTGATGATCGGGGCTCCGCATCGGCTGATCATCGGCTCCAGCGGTGCGGTGTCGGCGGTGATCGGTGCGTATCTGGCTCTGTTTCCGCGCGCGAAGCTTGGTGTCGTGCTGCCGCTGGGTTTGTTCCTGGAGTTCGTGCGTGCGCCGGCATCGCTGCTGATCGGCATCTGGGCACTGCTGCAGATCGTGTTCGCCTATATCGGACCAGCATTCGGTGCGGTGGCGTGGACGGCGCACATCGGCGGATTCGCCTTCGGGGTGCTGTATGCGTTGTTCGTGCACGCGGCGATCGCCCGCCGATTGCGCAGAAGGCGAGGCTATTGACGGGTTGACCGGTTCGGATCACCCACGCTTCCGCCCGCCGCTCTTGCGATTGTCATCCGCGCGGCTTTGAGATGACGGCGGCGACCTGCTTCTTCAATTCGACCAGGGCCGCGGCGATGGGCGCGTCGCCGTCGAGCACATCGCCGGCATTGCTGCCGGCCTCGCCCACGCCAGCTCCCTCGTCATCGCCACGAAGGTGACCGGGCAGCAAGGCTTCCGCGTAGTCGACATGCCCACCATTGACGGCATCCTTCGCCGGGTGCAACACGACATCGGGCTGGATGCCACGCGCCTGGATCGACTTGCCGCTGGGCGTGTAATACCGCGCCGTCGTGAGCTTGATCGAGTCGCCGTTGTCCAGCGGCAACAGGGTCTGCACGGAACCCTTGCCGAAGGTGCGGCTCCCGACAATGCGGGCGCGATGGTTGTCGGTGAGCGCGCCGGCCAGCACTTCGGCTGCACTGGCCGAGCCGGCGTCGACCAGCGCCACGATCGGCGCGCCGTGCATGCGATCGCCAGGTGTCGCACTGAACTGCGTGTCGCTCAGCGGAACACGGCCATGCGTGCTCACGATCTTGCCGCTGTCCAGCAGGTCGTCGGCAATCTGCACCGCGGACGTCAACAACCCGCCGGGATTGCTGCGCAGGTCCAGCACCAGGCCTTGGAGCTTGTTACCGGCCTGTGCCTGCAATCGATCCATCGCATGTTCGAAATCCGCTGCGGTATCGGCCTGGAAGGCGGCCACGCGGATGTAACCGTAGCCCGGTTCGAGCATGCGCCCGTGCACGCTGGCGATGCGGATGGTTTCGCGCTTCAGGGTGACGTCAAATGGCTTGGCGACCCCTTTACGGACCAACGTCAGCCGCACCTTGCTGCCGGTCGCACCACGTAACGGCCCCTGGGTGCCATCGTCGTTGGCCGACAGCGGCTTGCCATCGACTGCGGTGATGATGTCACCGGACTTGATGCCGGCACGCGCCGCAGGGGTGTCGTCGATCGGCGACACGATCTTGATCGTGCCGTCCGGCTGCTGCTGCACCTCGACGCCGATCCCGGCATACGCGCCGCTGGTCGCTTCGCTGAACGCCTGCGCGTCATTTTTTTCCAGGTAGGCACTGTGCGGGTCCAGGTCCTGCAACAAACCCTTGATGGCCGACTGCATCAGCTTCTTGTCGCTCACCGGATCCACATACGCCTCGCGCACCACGTTGAAGACACCGACGTAGCGGCGGATCTCCTCCAGCGGGACCTTGGTCGCCGCGCTCTCGGCGGCGTCGGGGTCATCACTGGGAGCGATCGCGGAAGGCGCGACCGCTGGTGCGGGCCTGGTCTGCGCGGATACACAGGACAGCGGCAGGACCAGCAACAGCGACAGCCACGGACGAAGACGCATGCGTGAAACTCCTGGAACCCGATCGATTGGCCGCACGGGGCGCGGTGTCGATGGAAGTATGCGGGCGCAGGCGTGATCGGCGGAACACGATTGAGCAAGGGCGCGAAGATGGGAACACTCAGCGCCGCTGCAGCCACTCCGCCGGGTTGACCGGATGTCCGTTGCGGCGCAATTCGAAATACACCCCCGGCCGGCCCTTGCCGCCGGAATTGCCGACGCTGGAGATCGCATCGCCACGCTTGACGCTGTCGCCAACATCGCGCAGCAGCGCCTCGTTGTGCGCGTACAGGCTCATCGCGCCGTTGCCGTGGTCGACGATCACGATCAGGCCATATCCGTTCATCCAGTCGGCGAACACCACCTTGCCATCGGCGACGGCCTTGACCGGCGTCCCCGTCGGCGCCCCGATCAGCACGCCTTCGCTGACGCCACCATCGGGCAGCGTGCCGCCAAAACCGGCCAGCAATGCGCCCGACACCGGCCAACCGAGTCCACCCACCTGCAGCGGCGTGGCATTGGCGATAACCGGCGGCCGGGGCCTGTCGTGGATGGCGCCATGCGTGCTGCTTGCGGCTTTTGCCGCGAGGCGGGCGGCTTCGCGTTCGGCGCGTGCGACCGCCGCCTTGCGCGCGGCCTCGCGTGCGGCGGCGGCCCGCAGTTGCGCGAGCACTTGTTCCAGCCCCTTGGCGTCGCGGCCGAGTGCCTGTTCGCGATCGGCGCGGTCGCGATATTTCTGGTCGAGTTGCGCAAGCGTGCGGGCCTGCGCAACGCGATCTTTTTGCTGCTGCACCAGCTGCGCGCCCTGGAGGGTTTTTTCGGCAGCCAGCTTCTGGCGCGTCTGTGTGATTTGCTGCTCGACGGTGTCCAGTTCATGCAGTTGCGTGGTGAGCGTCGTGATGCGCTGCGCGCGATCGCGTTGCAGGTAGCGATGCAAGGTCAGCACGCGGGCGGCATCGGCAACGCGATCCTGCGCCAGCATCAGTTGCAGCGGCGCGGCACGGTTGACGGTGTAGGCGGCGCGCAGCAACGCCGCCAATTCACGACGATCGTTGCCCAGCGTTGACAGTAGCGTCGCGCGTCGCTGTTGCAGTGCAGCCAATGTCGATTGCTGTTGCGTGAGTTTGCTATCGGTCTGGATCAATGCGCGGGACGAATGGCCAAGCTGCTCGTCAACCGTGCGCAGTTGACGGGACGCATCGCTGCGCTGGCCTTCGATCTGGCGCCGCTGTCCTGCCACATCCTTGAGCTCGCGCTTGACCTGGTCGAGCTTGCGTTCGGTATCGCGGCTGCTCTGCGCACCCGCGGTTGTTGCAGCCAGCATCAATATGGCCAGCACCATGACCAGCACGACGTTGCCGCAAACGCGGTGGCGGAATACACGCATCAATCGTGCGCGAACAGACTGCGTCCAGTCATTTCAACCGGCTGCGGAAGTCCAAGCAGATCGAGCATGGTCGGCGCGACATCGCGCAGCGATCCACCATCGCGCATTGCTTGGTCGCGGGAGCCGACATAGATCAGCGGCACCGGCCCGACCGTATGGGCGGTATGCGGCTGGCCGGTGGCGGGGTCGCGCATCATTTCCAGGTTGCCGTGGTCGGCGGTCACCAGCATCGCGCCATCCACGGCGCGCACGGCGTCGGTGATCGCGCCGAGCGCGGTATCCACCGCTTCGGCTGCCGCGATCGCCGCGGCGAGGATGCCGGTATGTCCAACCATGTCGGGGTTGGCGACGTTGCAGACGATCACGTCAAAGCGCCGGGAAGCGATCGCCTCGACCAGTCTTGCCGACAGTTCCGGCAGGCTCATCTGCGGCTGCAGGTCATAGGTGGCAACCTTGGGGCTGGACACCAGGATGCGCTCCTCGCCGGGGTACTGGTCTTCGCGACCGCCGCTGAAGAAGAACGTCACGTGCGCGTATTTTTCGGTTTCCGCAATGCGCAATTGGCTCATGCCGTGTTCGGCCAGCAATTCACCCAGCGTGTGGCTGAGGTTGTCCGGCGCGAACGCAGTCGGCGCGGGCAAGGTGGCGTCGTATTCGGTGAGGCACACGAAACGCGACACTGCTGGCCGGCGCGCCTGGAAGCCGGCAAAGCCGGGATCGGCGAAGGCCGCCGTCAGTTGGCGCGCGCGATCGGCACGGAAGTTCATGAACACCACGGCATCGCCGTCGGCCATTGGCGCATCCGACGCAATCACCGTCGGCACGACGAATTCATCGGTTTCCCCCCGCGCATAGGCTGCAGCCAGCGCCGATTGCGCGTCATCGAAATGAAATTCCGATTTCGCATCGACGATGGCATCCCACGCGCGGCGCACTCGATCCCAGCGCTGGTCGCGATCCATGGCGTAATAGCGACCACTGATGGTGGCGATGCGCGCGTTGCCGAGCGCATCGCATTCGCGCTGCAACGCCGCCAGGCTGGCTTGCGCGGATTGCGGCGGCGTGTCACGGCCGTCGAGGAAGGCGTGCACGGCGACGCGCGCCACGCCGGCACGTTTGGCCAGGGCGAGCATTGCGAAGATCTGTCGTTCGTGGCTATGCACGCCGCCGGGCGACAAAAGCCCCATGACATGCAACACGCCCCCGCTGGCGATGGCGGCATCGCAGGCGGCGCGCAGTTCGACGTTGGTGAAAAAACTGCCATCCTCGATCGCGGCATCGATGCGGGTCAGGTCCTGGTAAACGATGCGGCCGGCGCCGAGGTTCATGTGCCCGACTTCGGAATTGCCCATCTGCCCGTCAGGCAGGCCCACGAAACGCCCGGAGGTCTCGATCAGCGTGTGCGGCTGGCTGTCCCACAGCGCATGCCAGTGCGGCAGGTCGGCCTGCGCCAGCGCGTTGTCGCGCGGATCCTCTCGGTGGCCCCAGCCATCGAGGATGAGCAACACGAGCGGTTTGGGCGGCTTCGGGGAATGGGTGACGGCGGCGTCGTGCACGACTTATGGCCCAGTGACTTCGGACAGATGCGGATTGTAACGAAGCGGTGCACGATGCCTCATCGCCACGCATCGTGACGCTGACCCGCACAGGATTTCCCATGTCCCGCATTCATGCCCTCGCCTTTGCCGCCGCCCTTTTCTGTGCCGCTCCCTTGGCATTCGCGGACGACAATTCCATCGACAAGGTCAACGGCAGCATCGATGCCGCCGCCGGTCAGACCTACGGCAGCCTGGAAACCGTCAATGGCAGCATCCGCATTGCCGCTGGCGCCCGCACCGGCAGTGCCGAAACCGTCAACGGCAGCATCAAGGTGGCCGACAACGCCCACAGCGGCGGTCTGACCACTGTCAACGGAAACATCCACGTGGACACGCGCGTGCAGGTCGATGGCGGGATCGAAACGGTCAACGGCGGCATCTTCGTGGACCACGGCGGCCATGTCGCGAAAGGCGTCACCACGGTCAATGGTGCGATCGGCCTGGTCGAAACCGACCTCGGCGGCGGCATCGAAACCGTGAATGGCGACATCACCGTCGGCGTCGGTTCGCACGTCCACGGTGGCATCAAGATCGACAAACCCGGCACCAGCTGGCTGCCGATCAGCTTCGGCAAACGCACGCCGCCGCGCGTCATCATCGGCCCCAATGCCGTGGTCGAAGGCCCGCTGGTGTTCGAGCGCGAGGTCAAGCTGTACGTGCACACCAGCGCGCGCATCGGCAGCGTCACCGGTGCAACGATCATGAAGTTCAACACAGCGAGTGCGCCGCAGGAATAATCCAGCGCCCCGCTGCTGCCAGCCGCGTCAACGTTTCCTTGTGGCGACGAGGGTAGACTCGGTGGTTCCGTTCAACGGGACTACCCGCATGCAGCGACACCCCCTGCTTTGCCTTGCCATCGCCACCGCTCTGGCCGCGTGCCAGCAGCAACCGGCAACGCCCGCCGCGACTGCCCCGGCAGCCGCCACCCCGCCAAGTGCGATGGCTGCCCACACTTTCAGCCCCGCCATCGATCCCGGTGATTTCGTCGAGCACGTCAAGACGCTGTCATCAGATGCATTTGAAGGTCGTGGCCCCGGGACGCCGGGCGAAGACAAGTCGGTGGAGTACATCAAGTCGCAGATGCAGCGCATCGGTCTGAAACCCGGCAACAACGGCGAGTGGTTCCAGACCGTGCCGATGGTGGAGACCACGGCCGATCCGTCGACCACGCTCACGCTGACCGTCAATGGCACGCCGCGCATCCTGCACGCCGGCACCGACATGGTCCTCGGCACCACCAGCGGCAAGCCGGAAGTGAAGATCGACAACAGCCCACTGGTGTTCGTCGGCTATGGCGTCAATGCCCCGGAGCAGCACTGGAACGATTACGCCGGGCTCGACGTCAAGGGCAAGACGGTGGTGATGCTGGTCAACGATCCCGGCTTCCACGTCAACGACCCGACCTTGTTCGAAGGCAAGCGGATGACCTACTACGGCCGCTGGACCTACAAGTACGAGGAAGCCGCGCGCCAGGGCGCCTCGGCCGCATTGATCATCCACGACACGCCCGGCGCGTCGTATGGCTGGGACGTGGTGAAAAACTCCTGGTCGGGCGCGCAGTACGCGCTTCCCGCGGCGACCGATCCCGATCCGCGGCTGCCGGCACAGGGTTGGTTGACCGCCGAGCAGGCCAAGTCGTTGTTCGCCGACAGCGGCCTGGACCTGGATGCATTGCGCATCGCCGCCAACAAGCGCGGCTTCAAGCCGGTGCCGATCAAGGCAACGATGTCGCTGGACCTGAAAAGCACCATCGTCGAAAAGCAATCGCGCAACGTGATCGGCCGTCTCGACGGCACCACGCATCCGGACGAAGCCATGATCTACATGGCGCACTGGGATCACCTGGGCAAACACCCGGACGAGCCGGGCGACAACATCTACAACGGTGCGGTCGACAACGCCAGCGGCGTCGCCGGCATCCTGGAAATCGCCGAAGCGTTCAAACACCAGCAGCCAGCGCCGGAACGGTCCGTGTTGTTCATTTCGGTCACGCTGGAAGAATCCGGGCTGCTCGGCTCCAAGTACTACGTGGCCCACCCGGTCGTGCCGCTGGACAAGACCGTCGGCGTGGTCAACCTGGACGCGCTTGGCGTGGACGGCAAGACTCGTGACCTCACGGTGGTCGGCATGGGCAGTTCGCAGCTGGAAGACGTGCTGAAGACCGTCGAAGCCAAGCAAGGGCTGGTACTGCACGCTGAAGCGCATCCGGAAGCGGGCAGTTACTTCCGCTCCGATCACTTCAACTTCGCCAAGGCAGGCGTGCCGGCGCTGGATATCGGCAGCGGCAATGACCTGGTCGATGGCGGCACCGCGGCGGGTGAAGCGGCGTCCAGGGACTACAACGAACACCGCTACCACAAGCCCGCCGACCAGTACGACGCCGCGACGTGGAAACTCGACGGCGTGATGGAGGATCTGGATGCGGCGTACGGTGTCGGTCGCGAGTTGACCAGCTCCGAACAATGGCCGACCTGGTATCCGGGCAATCCGTTCAAGGCAGCGCGCGACAAGATGATGGCGGCCAAACCCGCGGCGGCGGCGCAATAACTGTCGATGGATGACGGATCGAAGTGCGGCTCGACTGCTGGCCGCACTTCGATCCCGCGAACACGACGTGCCAGTGCTCATGAACAGCAACGCGACTGACACGACTTGCAATGCCGAGGTCGAGGAGTTCCTCGGCCATCTGTCTGTCGAGCGCCGCATGTCGCCGCACACGCTGGATGCCTATTGCCGCGATCTTGGACGGCTGGTTGCGTGGGCGGATTCGCAACAACTTGATGTCATCACGTTGCACACCGAACAATTGCGCGGATTCATCGTCGCCGAGCATCGGCGCGGCCTCTCGGCCAAGACGTTGCAGCGGCGCCTGTCGGCATGCCGCAGCTTCTATCGTTGGCTGCTCAAGCATGGCCGCATCGCGGCCACACCGGCCGATGCCATCCGCGCCCCGAAAGCCCCACGCAAGTTGCCCCAGGTGCTGGATGCCGACGAAGCCGCGCGCCTGGTGGAAGTGCCGACGGATGTGCCGCTGGGACTACGCGATCGCGCGCTGCTGGAGTTGTTTTATTCCTCGGGGCTGCGACTGTCCGAGTTGTGCGGCTTGCGCTGGCATGACCTGGATTTCATCGACGGCCTGGTGACCGTGCTCGGCAAGGGCGGCAAGCAGCGCAGCGTGCCGGTGGGCTCGCACGCGTGCACGGCGTTGAATGCATGGCGTGACGCGCAGCATCCGGCCAGGGATGCGCCCGTCTTCCCGGGCCGCAACGGGCCGATCACACCGCGCGCGGTGCAGTTGCGCGTGGCGCAACTCGCGCAGCGACAAGGCTCGTTCAAAGGCGTGCATCCGCATCTGTTGCGGCACTCATTCGCCAGCCATGTGCTGGAATCCTCCGGCGACCTGCGCGGGGTGCAGGAGCTGCTCGGCCATGCCGACATTGCCACCACCCAGATCTATACGCACCTGGATTTCCAGCACCTGGCAAAGGTCTACGACGCCGCCCATCCGCGGGCCAAACGCAAACCATGATCGCTCGGTAACGTTCCGCGTAAAATCGAATGATGCCTTCCGAACTTCTCCCACTCGGCCGCGTCGTCCAATACCCGCGTGAATACGACGCGTCGCTGCTGTTCGCGATTCCGCGCGCCCTTGGCCGCGGCGACATCGGCATCGACGTGGATACGCTTCCTTTCATCGGCATCGATCACTGGCACGCGTACGAGATCGGCTGGCTCGATCCGCGTGGCAAGCCGTGCGTTGCGACGGCGACATTCGAAGTGCCGGCAACGACGCCGAACCTGATCGAATCCAAATCGCTGAAGCTGTATCTCAACTCGTTCAATGCGACGCACTTCGACAATGCGGAAAGCGTGCGCGTGCGCATGGCCGACGACCTGTCGCAGTGCGCCGGTGCAGGCGTCATGGTGCGCCTGGGCCTGCCCGCCGTCGGCGGCGATGACGGCACCTTGATCGACACGCTCGCGATCGACATCGATGACTACGGCCTGCCAAATGCCGCGCACCTGCAGGCCGACACAGACCACGACGTCGAGGAAACGCTGCGCTCGGAGCTGCTGAAATCCAACTGCCCGGTGACCGGCCAGCCCGATTGGGCCAGCGTGCACATCGCCTATCGCGGGCCGCGCATTGATCATGCTGGCCTGTTGCGTTACCTGGTGTCGTTCCGCGATCACTGCGAATTCCACGAACAATGCGTCGAGCGCATCTTCGTCGACCTGATGGCGCGTTGCCGTCCCGACTCACTGTCCGTCGAAGCGCGCTACACGCGTCGCGGTGGCCTGGACATCAACCCTTGGCGCGCGACGAGCGATCACCGCGCGCCAACCTGGCATCGCGATCTGCGGCAATAGCTGCAACGCACATCTGCGTGGCATACAACAATTCGACACTGCCACGGGCGCGAACCCGCCTCGCGGGCACACCCCAGCGCTGGTGCAAGCGGCGTAATGACATACCCTCGTGGTCGTCAGTGCCCGGCAGAATGACGATAGATGCCAAGGAAGCTGACCTGCCAGCTTTTACCAGCATCATCGGAAGTTTCCCAACGCTGGGTCACGCTGCCGTCGGCATTCGGGGCCCAGACAAGGCGTTGCAATTGCTCGCCACCCGCTTTCCCAGGCAAAACGCCGCGCATCGTCATGGTTCCGTCGTGTAGGCCACCTTCGATACGCAGTACCGTTCCGTCGCCGCCAGTCCAGTACTGTCTCCACACTCGATAATTCATATCCCAGGAACTAAGGCTCGTGCCCTCGCCGCCCTGGGCGCTGTACCAGTGCTCCTGTAGCCAGCAACCATTGGCGCTACGTTCGTAACGGTCAGTGCCCTGTAGTTGATCGCCTTGTGGTCCGCCACGAACTTCCCAGTCACCGAGCAGGAAGTCGAACTGGCGATATTCCGCTCCTTTACATGGTGGTGACGGAGAAGCGACATTTTGCCCGCTGGCGGTGCCCGCGCATAACGCACCCGCCAGCACCAGCGTCGAATTGATCCTGGGCATGGATCACCCCTCCACATTCGGTGCCGCAATGCTGTGCCGCGACCATGCCTCCGCCATGTGCCATAAGTCAGTGGCGACACCGATTACGATGCGCTTTCCAAACATGAGCACCTCATGCCCAACATTCCCCACGACGCGCAGATTGATCGCCTCGCGCAATTGCTCGACCAGCGCGCGGTGCCGTTCGGCGGCTTGACCATCGAATCGCTCGACGGCTATCTGTCGGCGGTGGCGCTGTCGCCCCAGCCTATCGCCATCGACGAATGGCAACCGCCAGTGTGGGGCCGGCTGCCGCCGCGCTGGGACGGCGACGCCGAGCGCGCGCAGGTGGATGCGCTGCTGCAGGATCAGTGGTACCTGGCATCGATGCGCGCGCGCTTTGATGGCGATGAACTTCCTGCGTACCTGTCGCCACTGATCTGGCTGCCCGAGGATCCTGATGCCATTGATGACGGCGCTTCCAGTGCCGACGCACTCGACATCGGCCGTGACTGGGCCAGCGGATTTTTCCGCGGCGTGCAGTTGCACGAAGCCGCTTGGGATGCGTGGCTGGACGGCAGCGAATGGATCAACGACGTCTTCCTGCTGCTCGACCAGCTTGCCAGTGGCGGGATCATTGATCCCGACCTGACCGGCGCGCCCGTTCCAATCACCTATCGCCAGCGGCTGGATATCGTCGCCGGCCTGCCGGACATGCTTCGTGACCTGCATCATCACCGCATCAATGCGCTGACCCCGCGCGAAACGCTGCGCCGTACGCCGACCCCCGAACGCAATGCGCCCTGCCCGTGTGGCAGCGGCCGCAAGTACAAGAAGTGCTGCGACTCCTGAGCGCCATTGGATGATCCGCTCATTGCGCGCCGCTGTGTCGTGATCGAAGGTAATAAACGCCATTGCCCTGCAACGTGCACGACTCGGCCGACACCCTGCGGCAATACACATCGACCAATGTTCCAAGCGGGTAATGGGGGACTCCCCATCCGCTTCCCCAGGGGCCGGGCGCGCGGCCCGCGCCGGTGATGACTGTGGTGTCACCCACCGTCACCGAGCATACGACGTCCACCGCGCAGCCCGCATCAATTGCTGTGACCGTCCCGGAAAAACGCCAGGTGTCGAACGTTGAGGCCGTGCCTGCCGGCGGCCCATGCTTGTCGGGGATTGGCGCGTCGATCATTTCTCTTTTATCCACAACGATCGCTGCAGCAGCAAGTTTCGGCACTTCCATCGCGGGAGGGTCTGAGCGTCCCTTGGGAGCCGGCCACGACAGCTCCCCCGCTGCGATCAACCGCAGCACCTCGAAGCTGTTAGGCACCAACACCAGCCATGCCAGCGGAACGATCATCAAATAAATGACGATGCGTCCGATCAATGCGCGTTTCCTGTCAGGCGTCATGAGCCAGCGTTCCCAGCGAAGTTACGTCACAGCCTAGCGGCAAATAGCCATACCGGCAGCGTATCCCACTGCCCGTCGTATACTCGACAGGTGCATCGCGTCTGGTACGCAAGATGAGCTCGACGAGGACACAATGATCACTGCAATGCGGCTGGCGACCCCGACGGTAATTCTGGCGCTGTGCATTGCAAGCGTGCTGTCCATAAAACACTTCCATCGCCAACAGATCGCGACTTTGCCGTCTGTGGCGGTCGCCGACATGGTCGCTCCAGCGGGCGGGTTGCCTCAGGGATTGCGGGCATGCGGCGACAGCGATCCGTTTATGCCTGTGATGGACGCGCAAGCGCGCAGCGTCGTGCATGTTTATTGCAGTAATCGCGGACAACTGGTGTCAGGCGGCCCGCTCTCGCCTTGGACGCCTTTACGCGAGGCCGTGCAGTCGAAAGCAGCCGTCGCCGCGTTCATCCCGGCGTGGTCCGGCACCTCCACGCAGAATCACCGCGCCGCATTCACTGCTATCGACACACTGCAAAACCTGGCGCGCCTGCAACCCTATGTCGATCACCTGTTCGACGCCATCGGTAACGATGCGGTGTTGCGCGTTTCGGGTGTTGAAGACCTGAAGTCACGGCCGCTCGGCGCACGTTCGATGGAACTGGTCTTCCACGCGACTGGCGCACCAACACAGCGCGCCATCCTGCTCGACTTTCTAAATCGCAAGGATGGCTACTTCCTCGCCATCTTGTGCACGCCGACGTGCGATTACACCCGACCGCTGTTCGTGATTCCTGAGCCCAACTGACGCGCCTGGCCAAACGCAATATCGAGCAAAGCATGCCAGTCCTTTGCCTGCGCCGCCGGCAACCGCGACAATAGCCGTCTCGCCGCGCCACGCGCCGGCCGGCCCGCACATCCCCTGCACGGAGACACCACCCAATGGCATTCGCACCGACGCCGCCCCTCGACGGCGCCCGCATCAGCAAGACCGCCACCGGCCTGAACGTGCCGGATCGCCCGATCATTCCCTTCATCGAAGGCGACGGCACGGGTCCCGACATCTGGCGTGCCTCGGTGCGCGTGCTCGATGCGGCCGTGGCCAAAGCCTATGGCGGCAAAAAGAAAATCGAGTGGCTGGAAGTGCTCGCCGGGGAAAAGGCGTTCAACTCCACCGGCAACTGGCTGCCCGACGACACCGTGCAGGCCTGCCGCGACTACGTGGTCAGCATCAAGGGCCCGCTGACCACGCCGGTGGGCGGTGGCATCCGCTCGCTCAATGTCGCGCTGCGGCAGATGCTCGACCTGTTCGTCTGCCTGCGCCCGGTGCGCTGGTTCGATGGCGTGCCGTCGCCGGTGAAGAAGCCAGGTGACGTCGACATGGTGATCTTCCGCGAGAACACCGAGGACATCTACGCCGGCATCGAATTCGAACCCGGCAGCACCGACGCTCAGAAGGTGCTCGACTTCCTGCAGCAGAACTTCCCGAAACCCTTCGACAAGATCCGCTTCGGCACGCTGGCGAAGAACGCCGAGTGGCTGGCGAAACTCGAATCGATTGGCGCGCCGCATCGCGAGCTGCCCGTGCAGGTCGGCATCGGCATCAAGCCGGTGTCGTACCTGGGCACCGAGCGCCTGGTGCACAGCGCCATCTCCTATGCGATCGAGAACAAGCGCAAGTCGGTCACGCTGGTGCACAAGGGCAACATCATGAAGTACACCGAGGGCGCGTTCCGCGACTTCGGCTACCAGGTCGCGCGCGATTTCTTCGGCGCGGTCGAACTCGACGGCGGCCCGTGGCACGTGATTCCGGAAGGCAAGCCCGGCGCGGGGATCATCATCAAGGACGCCATCGCCGACGCGTTCCTGCAGCAGATCATCCTGCGGCCGAAGGAGTACGACGTGGTCGCCACGCTCAACCTCAATGGTGATTATTTATCCGACGCACTGGCCGCGCAGGTGGGTGGCATCGGTATCGCGCCGGGCGCCAACATCAACTATGTCACCGGCCATGCGGTGTTCGAGGCGACCCACGGTACCGCACCCAAATACGCGGACCTGGACAAGGTCAACCCGGGCTCGCTGATCCTGTCGGGCGAGATGATGCTGCGCTACATGGGCTGGACCGAAGCCGCCGACGCGATTATTTCCGCGATGGACAAGGCGATCGCCAGCAAGCATGTCACTTACGATTTCGCGCGCTTGATGGACGGCGCAACGGAAGTGAAGTGCAGCCAGTTCGCGGACAAGTTGATCGAGATGATGTAGACGCCGCATCAGGGCGCAAACCGCAGGGCGGACGCCCTGCGGTTTTGATATTTCATACCATGCTCATCGCTTTCAACAAACCCCATGGCGTGCTGTGCCAGTTCACCGATCGCAGCACGCCGCGGCGACGCACGCTGGAAGAATTTGGGTTTCCGCCGGACGTGTATGCGGCAGGGCGCCTGGATGTTGATTCCGAGGGTCTGTTGCTGCTGACCGACGACGGCGCGCTCGCCCATTGCCTGACCGATCCCGCGCACAAGCTGCCCAAGACCTATCACGTGCAGGTGGAAGGTCTGCCCACCGACATGCAGCTTGCGCAACTCCGCGCCGGCGTCGTCCTCAATGACGGCCCGACATTGCCGGCGCTGGCGCAACGCCTCGCAGTGCCCGGGTTTTGGCCGCGCGACCCACCGGTGCGCATCCGCAAAACCGTGCCCGATGCCTGGATGGAACTCATCCTGCGCGAAGGCCGCAACCGGCAGGTGCGGCGCATGACGGCCGCGGTGGGTTTACCGACACTGCGGCTGGTGCGAGTTGCCGTCGGAAGCTGGTCGCTGGGCGAACTGGGCACGGGGCAATGGCGCGAGGTTGACGCCAAGGGCTGAATGGTTCATCTATCCGTTATGTGCGGCACCGTCGTTGACGGAGCATTCTGATACCTTGCGGCTCCAAGCTGAATGCGGCGGCCAGCGCTGAAATGCCAAGTAGAGCGACATGAACCAGCAAGAGTCCGGCCGCATCCTCGTCGTCGACGACCAGCCCGCCAACCTGCGCGCGGTCAGCACGTTGTTGATGCGCCATGGCTACGAGGTCCTGACCGCGGGCAACGGCGATGACGCGCTGGCATTGGCCAGCACCCAGATCCCGGACTTGATGTTGCTGGACATGATGATGCCGGGGATGGACGGCTTCGAGTTGTTGGCCGAAATCAAGCTGAACCCAGAACTGCACCGGGTTCCGGCCATCTTCCTCACCGCTGCGCAGGATCGCGAATTGCTGCTGCGCGCGTTTGATGCAGGCGCGGTCGATTACGTCACCAAACCCTTCATGCCAGAAGAATTGCTCGCACGCGTCAGTGCGCATGTTCGGCTGAAGCTGACCCGCGATCGGCTGGAGCGTGTCGCCCGCGAGCGCCAGGAACTGGTCAACCTGGTCGCGCACGACCTGAAGAATCCGATCAGCAGCGTGCTGTTCGCCAGCGATGTGTTGCGCATCAACGGCTGCAAGCCTGAGCGCATACCGCGCTACCTGGACATGATCCACGAGAGTGCCAGCGACGCGATCGGCTATATCCGCCGTTACCTGGAAATACAGGCCGCGAACACCGGGAAATCCCCGGAGGTCACGCCGGTGTCCCTGCGCGAAGTCCTGGTCTGGCTGGTGTCCCGCTACGAATTGCAGGTGGAAAGCCGTGGCATGCGCCTAGAGGTCGAGGGCGCACTGGCGGACATCGCCACCGATAACACCAT
This sequence comes from Lysobacterales bacterium, assembly GCA_038235185.1. Taxonomy (GTDB): domain Bacteria; phylum Pseudomonadota; class Gammaproteobacteria; order Xanthomonadales; family Xanthomonadaceae; genus Cognatiluteimonas. Next base: position 17,746 of record JBBSUF010000008.1, on the reverse strand, counting down.
GGTGGCCATCGACGGACTGGTGTTGCGACAGGTGGCAGAAAACCTGATCAGCAATGCCATGAAATACGCACCCGGCAGTGCAATCGAACTGTCGATCCGCAATGCGTCCCCCGGGTTCCGTCAGCTGTGGGTGGAGGACCGCGGCCCTGGTATTTCACCATCGCGACAACATGAGTTGTTCAAGCCGTTTACCCGCTTGACCGATCACGATCCCGACCACGGGATGTCGAGCGGGCTGGGATTGTCGCTTGCCAAGCAGATCCTCGCGGAAAGCGGCGGACAGCTGTGGTACGAAGATCGCGACGGCGGCGGCGCACGGTTCGTGATGGAATTGCCGGTGCGCTGAGCGGGACTACTGGCGGATCAAGCGTCGGCTGGCCTTGCCGCCAGAGTTCGTTGACTCCACCACCCACTTATTTTCTCGCACCACGCAAGCCGCCAATCCCGGCGCTGCCGGGATGGCGCAGTTCAACTTCAGCTTTCCGCAGGAGTGGTCTTGCGACGACGCTGCGCAGTGGTGCGCTTGCGGGTACCCCTGCCACTTTCGCGCTTGGCTTCTATGCGAGTGGCATGGCCATCGATCGCGCCGTTCTGCACCTGCTTTGCGCGGCGTTGCGCGGCGTACCACAACAAACCGGCACCGGCCGCCGCAGCGACGGCAATGACTGGATTGCGACGCACCACGCGCGTGGCAACACGGCTGCCGGTCTTCAACGCACTCAGCGCGGCGCCGGTTTCGATCCACTGGATCGCACGACCGGGGACGACGTCCTTGATTCCTTCGCCGACTTGCGTCGCCAGTTGCAGCGCACGCTCGGGCAGGTTCGACATATTCATGGTTTGAATCCGATCTGTGAACAGGGGACCAGTGTCGGCAGCGCCGTGTTCAAGCGACGTGACGCGACCGGCTTGCAGGACAGGATCGGACGCCGACGTTCACTTGTCGTTACGACTTGGAAACCAGGTTCGGTCGACTCACCGCATGCACAACCATGAACCGTCGATCTTATGTCCCACGCGGCTTTGCGCGGTGGGTCGCCAGGGCGCTCCAAGGATCTTCTGGCCACGGATGTCTTGGATACCGCCCTTTCATTTCCTTGCGAACTTCAGGCCACGTGCGCTCCCAGAAACTCCGCAGATCCTGAGTCACCTGCAACGGACGACCTGCGGGGGACAGCAGGTGCAATGTCAGTGCGACGCGGCCATCGACAATACGCGGCGTGTCTGCCAAGCCGAACAACTCCTGGAGTTTCACTGCCAGCACGGGCGCGGCGACATTGCCCTGCCCATCCAGCGCATAAGTGATGCCGTGCTCCAGGCCCGACGGCACGCGGATGCGCGACGGCGCCAGCTGCTCGATGCGCTGGCGCAGGTTCCAGTCAATCCGCGAGGTCAATGCGGCGTGCAGCTCCTCCGGCTGCAGCGCATCCAGGCGTGACTTGCCGATGAACGCCGGCAACAGCCAGCCATCCAGTATTGCCAAGAGGGCAGCATCCGACAGGTCTGGCAGGTCAAGCTCCGGCATCCACTGCCGCAAGGATTCGGCGCGAGCACGCCACTGCCCGAGCGACTCGCTCCATGGCAGGACGTCCAGTCCCAACTCACGCACGGCGTCGGTCAGCGCGCGTGCCGCCAGCGCCGGGTCAATCCGTCCGGACGGTTTTGTCTCCAGCACGATCGCATCGAAGCGGCGTTCGCGCTGCGCCACCAACAGGCGCTTCGTCGACTCCCAGCGCACGACATCGTTTTCGACAAAGCGTTCCGGAAAGTCGCGCTGCAGGCGGGCTTCGTCCAGCGGCGCGCCTCGCAACAACAACGCGTCCTTTGCCTCGAACCGCAATTCCGTGGCGACCAGCCAGCGCTCGCCGAACAGCGCACTGTCATCGAACAAGCGCGCCATGCGACCGTTGGCGAGCTGGTAGCGATGCGGATCACTGGCGTGCTGCCACGCGATGCGGTCGGGAAACGCATGCAACAGGATGTCACCAAGCAGATGCGCGGGCGCAACGGTGGGTGGCGCGATGTCCAGCCGTAATCGTCGTCGCCATTGTGTCGTTGCTGCATCAATTGCCGCGAGTGCGGAGCGATTTGCATTCGACGGCATGCGCCCCGCGCGGAACGCCGCCAGCGCCTGCCAGCGATCGGCGAGCGCATCGCTTCGTTGGCGCTGCGCTCCTGATGACAGCGGATCACGCGCTTCGATCAATGCAGCAAGATCACAAGCCAGTGCGCGTTCGCTGTGGTCAGTGGGCGCCAGAAGCATGGCGGCGATCCGCGGATGGGCGCCCAACGTGAGCATGCGTCGCCCCGACGGCGTGATCGCGTTGCTCTGATCCAGCGCACCCAGTCGCTGCAGCAGTTCCCGCGCGGCGGACAATGCGCCTTTAGGTGGCGGATCGACAAAACGCATCGCATCGCTGCCCCACGCTGCGAGCTCCAGCGCAAGGCCTGCCAGTTCGACCTGCATGATTTCCGGTCGCCGCTGCGGCTCCAGGCGTTGCGACTGCGGCCACAGGCGATAGGCCCAGCCCTCGGCGACGCGACCTGCACGACCGGCGCGCTGATCGGCCGATGCCTGTGAGATGGCGACGACATCCAGCCGCGAGAATCCGGAATTCGGGTCGTACCGCGGCTCGCGCGCAAGCCCGGCATCGATCACCACGCGCACGCCGGGCAAGGTCACGCTGGACTCGGCGACATTGGTGGCGAGCACGACGCGGCGGCCGCCGTGCGAATCGGGTTGCAGCACGCGTGCCTGGTGTTCGACGGACAGTTCGCCATGCAATGGCAGCACCTCGATGTCTTTCATTGCATCACCGCCGGACAGCAACGCCTGCACGCGCGATATCTCGCGCTGTCCCGGCAGGAATACCAGCACATCACCGACATGCGCGGTGATGGCCAGTTCAACCGCGCGCAGTACCTGTTGCTCGATGGCTTCGTTCCGGCGCACGGGGAAATGCGCAACCTCGACCGGAAAACTTCGGCCAGCGCTGCTCAATCGCGGCGCATCCAGGAACTGCGCCAGCCGCTGTCCATCGAGCGTCGCCGACATCAGCACGATCCGCAGGTCCGGGCGTAGCGACGACTGCACTTCCAGAGCCAGCGCAAGTCCAAGATCACCGGCGAGGTGGCGCTCGTGGAATTCATCGAACAGCAATGCACCGACGCCGCCGCAACCGCTGCCGCCAAGGTCCGGGTCGTCCTGCAGCATCCGCGTCAGGATACCTTCGGTCACGACCTCGATCCGCGTGCGCGCAGACACCTTGTTGTCGAAACGGATGCGGTAGCCGACGGTCTCCCCCACCGCTTCGCCGAGTTGCCGCGCCATGAATCCGGCCGCCGCGCGTGCGGCGACACGACGCGGCTCCAGCATCACGATCCTGCGGCCCTGCATCCACTCGGTAACGAGCAAGGCCAGCGGGACCTGCGTGGTCTTGCCTGCACCGGGTGGCGCTTCCAGCACCAGTCGCGGGTGTTGCGTGAGTGACTCGCGGATCTGCGGGAGCAAGTCGTTGATGGGGAAGTCGGCGTGGTTCACACGACAAGCATAAGCGGAGCTTCGTTGTAGATAGCGGCGAAGATCTCCACTCGATGGTTGGTAAACTGCGCAGATGCAGCTTATCGATATCGGCGCCAACCTCGGCCATGACAGTTTCGATGCCGATCGCGATGCCGTGCTGCAACGCGCGCGCGATGCCGGCGTCGCGCAGCTGATCGTTACCGGCGCATCGCGCGAGGGCTCGCCCAAAGCACTACAGCTTGCGCAACAGCATCCGGGTTTCCTGTATGCCACCGCTGGCATGCATCCGCATCACGCCAGTGACTACACCGACGAATGCGACGCGGAATTGCGTGCGCTTCTAGTGCATTCGGAAGTCGTTGCGGTCGGCGAATGCGGCCTGGATTACTTCCGTGACCTGTCGCCGCGACCTGCCCAACGGCGCGCCTTCGAGCGGCAGCTGCAGATTGATGTCGACCTCGCCGCCAACGGCACGCGCAAGCCGCTATTCCTGCACCAGCGCGATGCGCATGACGACTTCATGGCGACCATGCGCACCTTCGACGGCATGCTGGGCCCGGCGGTCGTGCATTGCTTCACCGGCAGCCGCAAGGAGCTGTTCGACTACCTCGACCAGGATTGGCACATCGGCATCACCGGATGGTTGTGCGACGAGCGTCGCGGCCAGCACCTGCGCGAACTGGTGAAGCACATCCCCGCGCATCGCCTGATGATCGAAACCGACGCGCCATACCTGCTTCCACGCACGGTGAAGCCACAGCCCTCGCACCGGCGCAACGAGCCGATGTACCTGGCGCATATCGTGGAAGAGCTGGCGCGCGATCGTGGAGAAACTGTCGCCGTGACCGCGGCGCAGACCACCGCCAATGCACGCGCATTTTTTGGTCTGCCGTCGCTTCCGTAAGATGGGTAAAACGCAGCGAAGCCCATCGCGTGCGCTGCGTTGTGGATTGACGGATGCATTGATGGGTTTCGCCGTCGGCGCTACCCATCCTACGTTTGTCAGCTGCGCAATCCGACGCCGCGTTTGAGAAGCCACAACGCCAGCGTCGTCATCACGATCACGAAGCCAAGCATCAAGCCGTAAGCCATCCACAATGGCACGTCGCTCACGCCGAGCAATCCGTAACGGAATGCGTTGACCATGTAGAAGATCGGATTGAGGTGGGTCGCGGCTTCCGCCCATGGCGGCAGCAGCTTGACCGAATAGAACACACCGCCGAGGTATGTCAGCGGCGTCAGGATGAAAGTGGGAACGATGGCGACGTCGTCGAATTTCTTGGCGTACACCGCGTTGATGAACCCCGCCAGCGAGAAGATCGTTGCCCCCAGCAGCACGGTGGTGAAGGTGATCACCGGATGCGGCACGCGCACGGTGGTGAACAGCATCGCGATCAACAGCACGATCACGCCCACCAGCAGCCCGCGCAGCACGGCGCCTGCAACATAGCCGGTCAGGATCACCCAGTTGGGCATCGGGCTGACCAGCAGTTCCTCGACGTGGCGACCGAACTTCGCGCCGAAAAAGCTCGACGAGATGTTGGCGTAGCTGGTCTGGATCACCGCCATCATCACCAGCCCGGGGACGATGAAGTCCATGTAGCTGATCCCGCCCATCTTTCCCACGCGCGAACCGATCAGGCCGCCGAAGATCAGGAAGTACAACGTCATCGTGATCGCAGGGGGCACCAGGGTCTGGCCCCAGATGCGCAGGATGCGGTGGACCTCGCGCCGCACGACGGTCCCCAGCGCCACGAAGTTGCGGCGGGCCACGGTGGGCATTACCACGGGTTGCGTGCTCATGCTGCCTGTCCTTCGCGTTTACGCTTGGCGGCGGCGTCATCGCCGGTCAGCCGCACGAACAACTCTTCCAGCCGGTTGGACTTGGTGCGCATCGAACGCACGCGGATGCCGGCCGCATCGAGCGTCGCGAACACCTGGTTGAGATCCATCGCGCGCGGCATTTCGACATCCAGGGTGTGGTCGTCCTGCGCGAGCAGGACGGTGCCTTCGATGATCGGCAACGTCGCCGGTAACGCCCCGTCGATATCCAGCAGGAACCCTTCCACATCGAGTTTGGACAACAACGTCCGCATCGGGCCACGCTCGACGATCACGCCGCGATCGATGATCGCCAGGTTCCGGCACAGGTTTTCGGCTTCTTCCAGGTAGTGCGTGGTGAGGATGATGGTGGTGCCGGCCGCGTTGATTTCCTTCAGCGTCTTCCACATGCCGCGGCGAATCTCGATGTCGACGCCAGCGGTCGGCTCGTCGAGGATCAGCAGGCGCGGGCGCGTCATCATCGCGCGCGCGATCATCAATCGTCGCTTCATGCCGCCGGACAGCGTGCGCGACATGCTCTGGGCCTTGTCCCACAGCTGCGCGCGTTTCAGTTCTTCCTCTGCGCGCTGCAACGCTTCGGCCCGCGGGATGCCATAGAAACCGGCGTAGTTGACCAGGATGTCGAAGGGCTTTTCAAAGAAGTTGAAGTTCATCTCCTGCGGCACCAGCCCGATCAGGCGCATGGCCGCGTCCCGATCGACCGACAGGTCCACGTCGAAGATATGCACGTCGCCCGAAGTCTTGTTGACCAGCGAACTGACGATGCCGATCAGGGTGGACTTGCCGGCACCATTGGGCCCGAGCAATGCATAGAAGTCGCCGGGCTGCACGTCCAGTGAAATGCCCTTGAGGGCTTCCACGCCGGTGTCGTAGGTCTTGCGCAAATCATGGACGGAAAGCGCGGGAAGGGAATGCGCGGGCGCCGGGGCGCCGAAGTCGTTGGGAGTCATTGCACACCTGGGCCGCTGCCGCCGCGGCGATGCCGGTAGTATAGGCGGCCCGGTAGCCGCGTTCGCGTCCGCGCTTGCGCCACCGTCGCGCAGGCGTTGCAACTTCGTCGTGGCCATCCAGCATTTCCCCCTCAAGCTTGTCGGTCGCCGCATGCTGGCGCCGAGCGTCGCCCACCTGTCGTTCGTTCGCGACGATGGCCAGCCACTGGACTTCATCCCGGGCCAGTTCCTGCAGGTGCATTTCCACTACGCCGACGGCACCGCGACCAAGCGCAGCTATTCGCTGGCGACCCTCCACGATCACGCGATGGGGCCGGGCGAAGCGGTGGAAATCGCCGTGAGCTACGTCGCTGGTGGCGCGGCGACGGCATTGTTTGAAGGCTTGCCGGAAGGTGGCCACATCGACGCCAGCGGCCCCTACGGGCGCTTCTGCATGACGCCCGCCGATGCCAACCAGCGCTACCTGCTGATCGGCACCGGCACCGGGGTGACGCCCTACCGCGCGATGCTGCCGCTGATCGAGGATGCCATCGCACAGCGCGGCATCCAGGTGGTATTGCTGTTCGGGGCACGCACTCCAGATGAGTTGTTGTACGGCGATGAATTCCGCGCGTTTGCCGACAAGCATCCGCGGAACTTCCGTTTCGTCCCGTGCTTCTCGCGTGAACTGCCCGACAACCCGCATCCGGACACGCGCCACGGTTACGTGCAGCAGTTCCTTGCCGAATTCGCACCCGACGCGGGCACCGACATCGCCTACCTGTGCGGCAACCCGAACATGGTCGATGCGTGTTTCGAATCGCTCAAGGATGCAGGCCTGGCGGTACCGCAGATCCGTCGCGAGAAATACGTCAGCAGCAAGTGACATTGTAAAGCTTCCTTGACAGGCTGCCCTTGATACTTTATGGTCCTGTCAAGCTTACTTGACAGGTCATGACAGTGACGATGGCGACTCCACGCTCCCTGCTTGCGGCTGGTTCGATCTTCCTTGTGACGGCATTGCTGGCGCCTCGTCTCGGGCCATTGCCCGGCTACATGGTGGGTCTGCTGTATGGCGCCGGGCTCGGCACCTTCATGCTCGCGGCGTGGCGCTCTCAGCTGGTTGGTGCTTGCGAAGCCGGCTCGCCCGCGGTCCGTAGGCGCTACCTCCGCGAGTTCACGCCGGCCATGCTGGGCTACGTCGGTGCACTGTTCTTGTCGCTGTGGCTGCTCAAGCGTATCGATACGGCTTGGCTGCGTGCCGTGATCGCCCTGCTACCGGTGCCGCCGATCGCGTTGGCCATGCGCGCCATCATGCGTTACATCCGCGACGCCGACGAACTGCAACGTCGCATTGAACTCGAAGCAGTCAGCATGGCCACCGCCCTGATCTCGCTTCTCTACATGGCGGCCGCGTTCCTGCAGCTTGCCGGGGTTATCGATATTGCGTCTGGCTTGGCCATGCTGTGGATGTTTCCGCTGGTTTGCCTGACCTACGGCGTGGCCAAGGCGGCGGTCGCCCGTCGCTACCGGTAGGCGACAGTGATCAGCCACGTGCGCGAACTGCGCGAAAACCGCGGCTGGTCACAAGGCGAACTGGCCGAGCAGCTGGATGTTTCACGACAGACGGTCAATGCGATCGAGACTGGCAAGTACGATCCAAGCCTGCCGCTGGCGTTCCGCATTGCTCGCCTGTTCAACAAGCGCATCGAGTTGATCTTCCAGCTGGACGAATAAAGCCTTTCAGCGTCATGTGATTGTCGAGTCAGCAACAGGAACACATTGTCATGTCCCGCAACCTCCGATTTGCCCTTGTACTGCTGGTGGTCGCCGGTCTGTTTGGATTCCGCTATTGGTCGCATCGCGCCCGTTCTGTACACGCCGACGTGCGCGCTGCTTCTGCCACGCCGCAGACACGCAAGCTCGGGCGCCTTGCATTCACCCCGTGTACGCTCGCCGCGCAATCAGGCGCGGCCGGTGTCGAAGCGCAATGCGGCACGTTGTCCGTGGCCGAGAATCCTGCATTGCCGCGGAACCGCAGGATCGCGCTGCACATCGCTTGGGTGCCTGCTGATGACAATGGCCAGACGCAACCCGACCCGGTGTTCATGCTCGCCGGTGGCCCCGGGCAGGCGGCGACGAGCAGCTATCCGCAGGTCGCTTCGGCATTCCGGGAGGTATTGAAAAAACGCAATGTGATCCTGGTCGACCAGCGTGGCACCGGCGATTCGAACCCGCTGCAGTGCACGGATACCAGTGGCAAGCAAACGACATCGGACAACGAAAGCAGCGGCAATCTGGAAGACGCGCGTCGCTTTGCAGTGCGCTGCCGTGATGAGCTGTCGAAAAAAGCCGACCCGCGTTTCTACACGACCACCGACGCCATCCGCGACCTGGACGACGTGCGCCGAGCGATCGCGGCGGCGCGCATCAACCTCGTCGGAATTTCCTACGGCACGCGCGTCGCCCAGCAATATGCAACGCGGTATCCACGCAGCACGCGGGCACTGGTGCTCGATTCGGTTGCGCCGAACACGCTATTCGTCGGCAATGAGTTCGCACGCAACCTCGAGCAGGCGCTGGACCTGCAGTTTGGCCAGTGCGGAAGGATTCCGGCGTGTGCCAAGGCGCTCGGCAATCCGCGCTCGCGGCTGGATGCGTTGATGGCCACGCTCAAATCCAATCCGCCGCTGGTGCATTACCGCGATGCCAGCACCGGATTGCCACGCGAGGATACGTTGCATCCATCGGATGTCGCGGGGTTGATGCGCATGTATGCCTACACCCCGCTGGCCTCATCGCTGCTGCCGCTGCAACTCAAGGAAGCTTCCGAAGGCCGCTATGACGGTTTGATGGCGCTGGCGAAGATGCTCGACAGCACCATGCAGGGGCAGATGGCATTCGGCATGCAGTTGTCCGTGATCTGCAGCGAGGACGCGCGCGGATTGAAATCCAACGCGGGTGATGCAGGAACGCTGCTCGGCAATCAGTTCGCCGAATTCCTGCTCGCGCAATGCGAGGTGTGGCCGAAGGGAACGATGCCGGCGGATTTCCATTCGCCGTTGCGTTCGGCCCTGCCAGTGCTGGTGATGAGCGGCGAATACGACCCGGTGACGCCACCCCGCTACGGCGCCGAAGTGGTGAGCACGCTGCCCAACGGTCGGCACCTGATCGTGCGCGGGCATGGACACAACGTCATTGGTGCGGGTTGCATGCCGAAGTTGTTCGCGCAGTTCATCGACAGCGCCGATGCCAAGACACTTGACGCCAAATGCCTCGACACACTGCCGTACACACCACCGTTTACGTCCTTCAATGGATGGGAACCATGAGCGCGACACCCTCCAACAGGACAGACACATGATCGTCGCCGAACACCTTCGAAAGACCTTTCCCGGCAAGGGCAAGGAAGCACGGGTCGTCGCCGTCGATGATGTCGGCTTCGAGGCACGCGATGGTGAAATCACCGGCCTGCTCGGACCCAACGGCGCTGGCAAGACCACCACGCTGCGAATGCTGTACACGCTCATGCAGCCCGAAAGCGGACGCGTGCTGGTGGATGGCCGCGATGTCGCCGTCGATCCCGGGCATGCGCGGCGCGCGCTCGGGGTACTGCCGGACGCGCGCGGCGTCTACAAGCGATTGACCGCACGCGAGAACATCCGTTACTTCGGCGAGCTGCACGGCATGCCGCCGGAATTGATCGCACAACGTACTGTTGCACTCGCGGCCGCGCTGCAGATGGACGACTTCCTTGATCGCCAGACCGAAGGCTTCTCGCAGGGCCAACGCACCAAGACTGCAATCGCACGCGCGCTGGTGCACGATCCGCGCAACGTCATCCTCGACGAGCCCACCAACGGCCTGGATGTCATGACCACGCGCGGCCTGCGCGATTTCCTGCGGCAACTGCGCGGCGAAGGTCGCTGCGTGATTTTCTCCAGCCACATCATGCAGGAGGTCGCCGCGCTGTGTGATCGCATCGTGGTGATCGCGCACGGCCGGGTCGTGGCGCAGGGCACTTCCGATGAACTGCGCGAGCGCACTGGACAATCCAACCTGGAAGATGCCTTCGTGACGCTGATCGGCTCGGAAGAAGGACTGCACGCATGATGTCGACAGGCAGGATTTCGACGCGCATGCGCGCGGCGTGGACGGTGATGAAGAAAGAACTGCGCGAGATTTCGCGTGATCGCCGCACGCTGATGCTGGCACTGGTCTTCGGCCCGTTGCTGACGCCGGCATTGATCCTGGGCATCGGCGCGATGGCGGAGAGGCGCGCGAAAAGCCAGATCGAAAAGCCGTTGTCGATCGCCATCATCGGCGCTGAGCGCGCGCCCAACCTGGTCGCATGGCTTGCCGGCCAGGGCATTGCGCGCAAGGTGTTGACGAAGGATCCCGACAGCGCGATCCGCGACCAGGATGAAGACGTGTACCTGAAGATCGAGAACGATTTCGGCAAGCACTGGCACGAAGGGACGCCAGCGCTGGTGGAAATCGTGCACGACTCCACCCGCCAGGACGCCGACATCCCGGTCAAGCGCGTGGAAAACGCACTTGAGCAATATCGCAGCCTGACCGGTGCGTTGCGCTTGCTGGCACGCGGCATCAATCCGGGCATCGCCGCACCGCTGGCGGTCGCGCACAAGGATCTGTCGACACCTGAAGCGCGCAAGGGGCTGGCGATGGCGTTCCTGCCGTACCTGTTGATTCTCAGTGCCTTCATCGGTGGCGCTTACCTGATCATCGACGCAACCGCGGGCGAACGCGAACGCCAATCGCTTGAACCGCTGCTGGCGACGCCGGCTTCGCGGGGCGCCGTGGTCAGCGGCAAGATCGCGGCAGCGTGCGTGATCGGCCTGACGTCGTTGCTGCTGACCCTGGTCGCGTTCAAGATCGGCGCGCAATTCTCGCCGGGCATTGGTCGACAGATGGACGTCAGCACGCCGGCAGTCGGGCGCATCCTGCTGATCCTGCTGCCGATGCTGTTCATCGGCACTTCCTTGCTGACCTTCATCGCCGCCGGTGCGAAATCAGTCAAGGAAGCGCAGAGCTACATGACGTTCCTGATGTTGATGCCGATGATCCCGACGATCGTATTGATGGTCAGTCCGGTGCGGAACCAGTTGTGGATGATGACGGTGCCGTTTCTGGCGCAGAACCAGATGCTGCTGAAGGTGATTCGCAGCGAGTCGGTGACTTCGCAGGAGTGGGCGGTCTATCTGAGTGCCGGCTTCGGGTTGGCGGCGCTGCTGTGGTTTGCGGCAACGCGGCGCTACCACCAGGAGCGGTTGGCGATTTCAGCCTGATTCGGAGGTCCGCAGTAATAAAAAAAGCCCGGAGACTGCCGGGCTTTTTTTATTCATCAGGGTGAGTACCCTTGCTTTTTCCGGCCCGCCTGCCGCAGCCACGCGTCAGGCCGCGCGAATAGTCTTACGGTTTTGTTGCGACGGGGAATCAGCCGCCTCGATTGAATCCGATCGTGCGGCGTGAGGTCACCGGTGCGCTGACCGGCTGGAATCGCCAACGATTCACGGCCGCCAGTGCAGCGCGGTCGAAGATACGCGGTGGCGTAGCCCGGATCACGCGCGCCGAGGTCACCGAACCATCGGTGCCTACCGTGAATTCCACCTGGACTTCTCCAGTCGTCCCATCGCGGAAGGCATCGATCGGATATTGCGGCGACGGCGTGCTGATCGCACGCAGCTCATTGGAGGGTGCTGGAGCTGCGGGCTTGGTTGCTGCGGCGGTTTCCGGGGCAGGCGCGGGGCGCGGCGGTGCAGCTGCCTTCTGGGCGGCGGCGCGGTCGTCGGCGGCTTTCTGGGCGGCGGCTTGGGTGGCGGCCAGTTGTGCGGCCGCCTGCTGCGCGGCGAGTTGCTGCGCGGCTGCCTGCTGCGTTTTCTGCTGGTCCGCCAAGCGCTGCTTCTCAAGATCGGCCTGCTTCTTGGCGTCCTCCACGGTCTTGGTGGCGACATCGGTGGTGCGTTTGGCCAGAGAGGCCTGGCCATCGGCGATTGCCTGCTTCAGGCGCGGCAGCGCCGGTGCCTTGGCATCGGCTTTCTCCATCAGGGCGTATAGCCGCTGGGACTCGGTGAAGTCATCGCGGGTGATGCTCTGCTCGGTCGCGATCAGCGCGTAGGGCATGAGGTCGGTCAAGGCGCTGGCAATGGCCGCGTCGTTGGGCGTCTTGTCTCGCAATGCGAGGTAATACTCCATCGCGTTATCGCCCGATGGGGCATACAGGCGCTGCTCGCGCATGGCACTACTGGCGGCTGCGCGCAGCTGGTCGGGGCTCATTGAAGCCACCTTGTCCGAGACTGCGGCGACCGGCGGCGCGGCGGCCTGGGTGGCAGCCACGCTAGTGCCTGGTGCCGTGGCGGCCGCACTGGTGTCGTCGGCCTTCTTGCCGCAGGCGGCGACCGACCCCAGGATCACGAGGCCCGTCATCAGCCGAAAGAGCATCGTTTTGTCGGCGCTGGCCGACCGGGCCGGAAAAGGCTTGGCTGTCATCAACATCGGATCACTCCCCTGAACATGCGTAGGCGCATAGACGCATAGCACGCGACAGCGCGGGGCATTTGTCAACACCCTTGGTGCCTGAACAAGCCCGCGGGACTACTTTCCAATGCAAAAAGTGGAAAAAATGTGACCCAGTAACGCATCCGGGACCACCCGTCCGGTGATCTCGCCCAACGCGTCGTGGCTGCAACGCAGGGCTTCGGCCGCCAGATCCAAGGCGTCGTGGGTCAATGCGCCGGCAGCCGCGTCCAGGTCGATCCGGGCGCGCTGCAACGCCTCCACGTGCCGCGCCCGCGCAGTGAAAGCACCGCCAGCGGTTTCGCTATCCCCCTGCGAGTAACCGCGCAGGCGCGCATGCACTGCGTCCAAGCCGAGCCCGTCGCGCGCCGAGATGAGCAGGCCATCGACTGGATCCGATGGTGGCTCGACCAGCAGGTCAGCCTTGTTGTGGAGCCACAGGCACTGCGGCACGCCGGCAATCGCCTCGGTCACGGCGCGGCGACCCGCGTCGGGATCACGCGCATCGATGACCACGATGGCCAGGTCGGCGCGCATCAGTTCCATGCGTGCGCGGCGCATGCCTTCGCGCTCGATCGCATCGCCGTCCTCGCGCAGGCCGGCGGTGTCGATCAAGGTCAGCTCGACCCCGTCGATGCGCACCACTTCGCGCAACAGGTCACGGGTGGTGCCGGGGATGTCGGTGACGATCGCGCGTTCGCTGCCCGCCAGCGCATTCAACAACGAACTCTTGCCGGCGTTGGGTGGCCCGACGATCACCGCGTGCAAGCCGTCGCGTAATTTCTGTCCACGTTGCGCGGCTTCCGCCAATTCGCGCATCGTTTGCGTGATCATCGACATTCGTTGCTGGAGTTGTGTCACGCCCAGTGTGTCGAGCGGTTCGTCGGCGAAATCGATCGCGGCTTCCAGCTGCACGCGTATCGCGAGCAGTTGCGCGGCAAGCTCATCGACCCGTTGGGAGAATTCACCATCCAATGCGCGGCGTGCCGCACGCGCCGCTCGTACGTCGCCCGCGGTGATCAGGTCGGCCACCGCCTCGGCCTGCGCCAGATCGAGCTTGCCGTTGTGGAAGGCGCGCTCACTGTATTCGCCAGGCCGCGCCATGCGCGCCCCGAGTTCGCAGCAACGCGCGACCAGCTGCTGCAGCAATGCGGGATTGCCATGTGCCTGCAATTCGACGACGTCCTCACCGGTGTAGCTGGCTGGCGCGGCAAACCACACGACGATGCCGTCATCAATGATGTCGCCCTGGTGATCCAGGAGACGTGCGTGCAATGCAGTGCGCGCAGTCAATCTTTTGTGACAGATGGTTTCAGCAATCCTGCGTGACAGCGAACCGGACAGGCGCACGATGCCAATGCCAGCGCCCCCGGATGCGGTGGCGATCGCTGCGATGGTGTCGTCCGGAGCGGGCATGGACGACATGGTCGCAGATGTGCAGCAGTCAGGTTGCTGTAATCAGGTTTTCTTCGGCAACGTCTGGCCGCTATAAAGCCGTGTGTTCCACCACTGCTGCAACAGGCCCAGGCTGCCGTTGGTGATCCAGTACAACACCAGGCCTGCCGGCATGAAGCCGAACATCACGCCGAACACCAGCGGCATGTACTGCATCATCTTCTGCTGGGTGGGATCCATGCCCGGCGTCTTGGGCGCGAGCTTCTGGGTGGCGAACATCACCGCGACGTTGATCGCCGGAAGGATGAACAACGGATCGCGCGCGGTCAGGTCGTGGATCCAGCCGATCCACGGCGCATGGCGCAACTCCACAGACTCGGACAGCATCCAGTACAGGGCCAGAAAGATCGGCATCTGCAGCAACACGGGGAAACAACCGCCGACCGGATTGATTTTCTCTTTCTTGTACAGCTCCATCAGTGCCATCTGGAATTTCTGCTTGTCCTCGCCGTAACGCTCCTTGAGCTGCTCGATGCGTGGCTGGAAGCGCCGCATCTTGGCCATCGACTTGTACTGCGCCGCCGACAGCGGATACATCGCCAGCTTGAGCACGACCACCAGGCCGATGATCGACCAGCCCCAGTTGCCAAGCAGTTGATGGATCTGCTGCAACACCCAGAACAACCAGCCGGCCAGCACCGCCATCAGGCTGAAACTGCTGAAGTCCACCGCGCGCTCCAGGCCGGACACGTTCTGCGCCTCGATCTGCTCGACGAGTTTGGGGCCGACCCATAAGCGCGCCGAGGTCGACGCACTGGCGCCAGGCGCGACATTGACGCCGGGACCGACTTCGCGGATGAGTGTTTGCCCTGGTTGCGGGATCGCGGTCGAGAACGTGCTGGCGTCTTTGGCCCCGGGAATCCACGCAGTGAAAAAGTGATGCTGCAGCATCCCGATCCAGCCGCCGGTCACCGACGTGTTGAGTTGCGGGCCGTCACTGAATTTGGCGAACTTGCGCTTTTCAAAATTGCTGGCGCTGAACCACGCCGCCCCCTGGAAGCTGTACGACTCCGGATGCATCATCCCGCTGGCGATCTGTGGCGGCACCCGCACCAATTGCCGGTACACGAAGCCCTGCCACGGCGCATCGCCCTGGTTGACGACGTCGTCGCGCACCCCGACCACGTAGTCGCCACGGGTGAAGGTGTAGGTGCGGCGGATGCTGACGCCATTAGGACCTTGCCACACGAACGGCACCTGCAATGAGGTCGCACCCGGGGCCAGCGTGAACGTGCGTGCGTCGCTGGCGGGAAGGAAGCCGGCGGCATGGCTTGGCGCTGCCCCACTGCTGCTTACCCAGCCGCTTTGCGCTTCGAAGAAGTGGGTGGAATCGTCGGCAAACAGGCGTACCGGTTCACTGCCGGACTGCGTCGTCTGCGGATAACGCAGGATGTCTGCAGTATGGATCGCGCCACCGTCGAGGGTCACTTTCAGGACATCGGTGGTGACCGTGATCAGCGGCGCGGACGCGGCGTCAACCGCGCTCATGCTGGCCATGGCAGCGGGCGCGACCGGGCTGGCGGGCGTGCTTACAGAGGCTGGGCTGACTGTTGACGGGCCGCTGCTGGGGAGGCTTGGAACGCTGGCGCCGGATGTCTTGATGGGCTGCGTCGTGGTTTCCGCAGCAGGAGCGACGGCCGCTTCGTGATCCTTGTTCCATGCCATCCATAACAGCGTCGCCACCGCCAGCCATGCCGCAAGCAGGAAAGTCCGGGCCTGGTTCATGGGTGCGTGTTCGCGGAAGGCAGGATGGCGGGTGTGTTCATCAGGCAGGCAGGCTCAGCCAGCGCGAGGGCGCGGCATTGGAGAGGCAAGGAGGTCACGCAGTTGCAGCCGCGACCGCCGGCATTGTGCCGGGCGCGACCGATACGGGCAATGCACCGGCGCGCTGCAGGACACTGAAAAATGCGGCGCGCAATGCGGCGTTTTCAACGTGCGCCGCGGCTGGTCGCGCGACCAGCACGTAAGCCCCTGCGGGTAGCAGCATCCGCGTGCGACGGAAGCTGTCCCGCAACACGCGCTTGATCCGGTTGCGACCGACCGCATGCGGGTCGACCTTGCGTGATACGGCCAACCCCAACCGTGCAGGCTGAGCGTCGGGCATCCAGTGCAGGCTGAGCAATGGATGCGCCAAGCGACGGCTGTTGTCGAACACTCGTGTGAATTCGCTTCGCGCGCGCACCCGTGCAGTGCGCGGGAGAGTTGACTGTGTATTTGCAGGCTCAGGCGCGCTCGCTGATCCGGCATGCGTAGCGTCGATCACGGTTGCGATCATGTTCGGATCACTGACGCCGGCCAGAGCGGCCGGGTGCGTGGGTCAAACGCGAAAATCGAATCGCACGCGATCAGGCGCAGAGACGTTTGCGGCCCTTTGCCCGGCGACGGGCGAGCACCTTGCGGCCATCGGCGGTCGCCATGCGTGCACGGAAGCCGTGGTCGCGCTTGCGCTTGAGGTTGCTGGGCTGGTAAGTGCGCTTGGTGGCCATGACGGGCTCGTGTCGATAAGGCGACGGAAAGAACCGCGCATTCTAGCAGGGCCGAGGCAGCGGTCAACCCTTCGCCCTGGAATCAGCTGAACGAGCGGTGGCCCACAGGATCGACATGGGCGAAAATCAAATCCTCCTGAGCGGCGTTCATATGCGCTCTTGGACCGTCGCTGACGCGACCGCATGCACGCCCACTGGGCCGGTGGTAGTCTGGCTCATCCCTTTGTTTCGCAACACGACGCCAGCGTCGTGCGGCCAGTCTTTCGGTAATCACTGATCCATGGATGCCTGGCCCGCCTGCCTGCAACGCCTTGAAGCCGAACTACCGGCCGAAGATGTCCACGCCTGGCTCAAGCCCCTGCAGGCGCATGCGCGCGATGGCAGTTTTGTGTTGTACGCACCCAATGCCTTCGTCATGGAAGAGGTGCGCTCGCGCTACCTGGCGCGGATCCGGGAGTTGATCACGCACTTCGCAGGTGCAGGCGAGGTCAGCCTTGAAATCGGCTCGTTGCGGCGCCCTTCGGCATTGGGTGCATCGACGCCAATGGCGTTCGGATCGGCGATGCCCTCGATGCGCGCATCCACCAACGAATCCTTCCAGGGGAATCTTGACAGCCATTACACCTTCGACAATTTCGTCGAGGGTCGCAGCAACCAGCTCGGTCGGGCCGCCGCGTGGCAGGCCGCGCAGAAGCCAGGCGACCGCACGCACAATCCGCTGCTTCTGTATGGCGGTACCGGCCTGGGCAAGACCCACCTGATGTTCGCCGCAGGGAATGCCATGCGTGCGCAGAACCCGGGAATGCGGGTGATGTACATGCGCTCGGAACAGTTCATGAACGCCTTCACCAAGGCGCTCTACGACAAGACGTCCGGGGGCATGGATGCGTTCAAGCGCCAGTTCCAGGGCATCGAGGCACTGCTGATCGACGACATCCAGTTCTTCGCCGGCAAGGACCGCACGCAGGAGGAGT
>JBBSUF010000007.1:0-40658 GCA_038235185.1 Lysobacterales bacterium | reverse complement strand
TGATGGATGCGTGGTGCGAGCGTCATACCGGCGTGGCGTTCGATGCGGGCGGCGCATGGGCCGCGACTGGTCGCGTGGATACCGAACTGCTGGCCTCGCTCCTGGGCGACCCATGGTTTGCATTGCCACCGCCCAAGAGCACGGGCCGCGAGCAGTTTCACCTGGCGTGGTTGCAGGAACGATCAAGCGACGCGCCCCTTGCGCCAGAGGACGTGCAGGCCACCTTGCTGGAAGTGACGGCCATCAGCGTGACCGATGCGTTGCGCGCAACCCAACCCGACACCGCGCGGCTGCTGGTCTGTGGTGGAGGCGTGCATAACCCCGTGTTGTTGCAGCGGATCGCAGCACGTCTGCCAGGAATAGTGGTCGAGTCGACCGCCGTGCATGGCGTGGATCCGGATTTCGTCGAGGCAATGGGATTCGCATGGCTGGCGCGCGAAGCGATCGCAGGACGCCCGGGCAACCTGCCAGCGGTGACCGGGGCGCGCGGGCCACGCGTGCTCGGCGCGATCCATCACGCTTGACGTTATTCCAGGCTGAAGCTTGCCGCGACCGACTGATCCGGCCCGTCATCCGCATTTGGTGTCGGCTCGGCCCGTCCGATCATCGCGAAACCGGGATCGTTGGGTGCCTGTTCCAGCGCGGCGATGGCCGATTTCAGGGCAGCGGATTCGTGTTCCGCCAGACGGATAGCGGCACTGTATTCGCAGGCTTGCAGCCCCATGTCGAGCGCGCGCCGCAGTGTCTCCCCGGTCTCCCATCCCTGCGCATCCGCAAGCCGGCGGATGCGTTCGGCCAGGGCACTGTCGATGTCGCGGAGCACGATGTCGGTCATCTCGCCGCCTCTACCCGTGTCACGTGGGCCGAATCTAGCATCCATCGTGCCGGATTGTGGGCGGATGATCCGGCTATCGGATCACCGCTGCATCGGCCGTGGCAAAACGCGGCCACAAATAGATGAACAATCCCGTTGCTGGCAGCACGGCCACCGTGGCGATCAGGAAATACGTGTTGTAGCCGGTGGCCTCGACGATCCCACCCGCGAATACGCCCAGTACCTTGCCGGGCAGGTTGACCATCGAACTGAGCAGCGCGTATTGCGTGGCGGTGTGTTGACGGTTGACCAGCGAGGACAGGAACGCCACGGCAGCGGTGCCAAGGAATCCGAGGCTTAGGTTTTCCGCGGAAATGACCAGTGTCAACGCGCCGATCTCACCGTGATGGCTGGTCAGCCAGATATAGAGCAGGTTGCAGCTGGCGCATAACACGATCGACGCCAGCAACGGCTTGCGCACGCCCCAGCGCGCGATGGCCATCCCGGCAAGGAAGACACCCAGGATCCCCATGCCGACGCCATAGCCTTTGGTGATCGCGCCGATGATGGTTTTTGTGTACCCCATGTCGATGTAGAAAGGGCTCATGATCCCGCCGACCAGTGCCTGTTCCGGGATCTTGAACAGCAGGATGAACAACAATGTCAGCGCGGCTGTCTGCCAGCCGTATCGACGGAAGAAATCCACGAAGGGTTCTGCCACGCTTTCGTTCATCCACTGCGTCCAGCTGGCGGGGCGGGTGCGCAGCACGTCGGGTTCGCGCACCAGCAGGGTCGTCGCCAGCGGGATCAACATCAACAACGCCATCAGCTGGTACACCCGTGGCCATGCCAGGTGATCGGCCAGGATGAGCGCGGCCATGCCGGTCACGATCAGTGCCACGCGATATCCGAGAGAGTACGTCGCCACCAGCGCACCTTGCGCCGTGGGCGGCGCGATCTCGATGCGATAGGCATCCACCGCGATGTCCTGGGTCGCGCCGGCAAATGCAACCAGCAACGTGCAGCCGACAAACAAACCCAGTTGCGCCGGAGTCGCCATCGCCATCGCCAGCAGGCCGATGACGACGCCGGCCTGGGCCAGCAGCAGCCAGCTGCGTCGCTGCCCCAATCGCGACAGCAGCGGTAGACGCGTGTGATCCAGCAAGGGCGCCCATAAAAATTTCAACGCGTAGGTCATGCCGGCGCTGGCGATCAGGGTGATGTTTTTCAGTTCGATGCCGTTGTCTTTCAACCAGTAGGCGAGGGTCCCGGCGACCAGAAGGAACGGCAACCCCGAGGAGAACCCGAAGAAAAACATCGTCCACGCCGCAGGCTGCGTAAACGCCTTCCAGGCAGAGGGTTTGGTGGGGGTTGTATCGACGGTCTCGTTCACTCGGCATACTCGACAAGAAACGGCGCATGGTCCGAAAACCGTGGCGCTGGCGTGATCTGGCAGCCAATCAATTTTTCGCGCAATGACGGCGTCACGAGTTGGTAGTCAATTCGCCAGCCGACGTTGTTGGCGCGCGCCGCGCCACGGTTGCTCCACCAGGTGTAGTCCTCGCCTTCGGGGCGCAGCGCGCGATACGCATCCACCCAGCCCGTGTCGTGCACGCACAACCCGTTGAGCCAGTCGCGTTCAGGTGGCAGGCAGCCGGAGTTTTTCTGGTTGGATTTCCAGTTGCGGATGTCCAGCGCGCTACGCACGATGTTCCAGTCGCCGCACAACACGTAGTCGCGGCCGCTTGCCAGCCACGCATCGAGGATTGGTTTGATCCACGCCATCACCTCGAACTTGAACCCCTGTCGGAATTCGCCCGACGACCCCGAGGGCATGTACATCGAGACCACGCTGAGATTGCCGAAGCGCGCTTCAAGATAGCGGCCTTCCTCGTCGAACGGGGCCCAGCCGATCGCAGTACGGAGCTCATCGGGTTGGCGTCGCGAGTAGATGGCGACGCCGCTGTAACCCTTCTTCGTCGAGGCATCACGAAACGACACCGAGTACCCGGCAGGAAGGAACACCTCGCCGGTCAACTGGTGCTCCTGCGCCTTGGTTTCCTGCACGCACAGGATGTCCGCGTCCTGGCCGGCGAACCAGTCGAAAAACCCCTTGCTGGCTGCCGACCGCAAGCCGTTGGCGTTGAAGCTGATGATGCGCATGGTGGCTGCGTTGGAAGGATCGGGACGTCATCCAAGGGTAGCGGATTCAGACGCGGCTATGATTCAGCCGTGCCTGCTTCCGACGACGTCCATGTTGCTCCGGTGGATGCTTCCAGCATCGATGCGGTGCGGCGACTGCAAGTCGGTGAAGGCCAGTCGCTGTACGTCGGCGATCCGGCGTTCAACCTCGACAATGCACGGCTCGATCCACTCAGCGAGGCGATGGCGGTGTTTGCCGGTGATCGCGTCATCGGCTTTTACCGGCTCGACTTTGCCCCCAACGCCATTTGCGGGCGCGCCTTCGAGATGCCCAGCGTCGGCGTGCGGGCTTTCCTCATCGACGCCCGCGAACAAGGCCGCGGTTACGGCAGCCTTGCCGCGATTGCGATGTGCGCGGACGTGCGCCGACGCCATCCGCAATGTCGGCTTCTGGTCTTGGCCGTGCACTGCGTCAATACCGCAGGCGTCGCGGCGTATCGCAAGGCCGGCTTCATCGACACTGGCGAATTGCTTGGCGGCGGGCGCGCCGGGTCCCAGCATCTGATGCTGCGCAAACTTGACGACACCGACATGGCTTCCCCGAATCTCCCGGGACGCGAGTCGTGCGTGGGACAATGACGCCATGGATGCCTTCCGCCGCCGTTTCCTCGACCTGGCCATGCAGGCGCAAGCGCTGCGCTTTGGTGAGTTCACACTGAAGTCCGGACGCAGCAGCCCGTATTTCTTCAATGCCGGATGCTTTGATTCGGGCGCGACGCTGGCCGCCCTGGCCGACTGTTACGCCGACGCGATCGATGCGGCGGACGTGTCCTTCGATGTGCTGTTCGGGCCGGCCTACAAAGGCATTCCGCTGGCAACGGCGCTTGGCTGCAGCTACGCGCGCCGCGGACGCGATCTGCCGCTGGCGTTCAACCGCAAGGAAGCCAAGACCCATGGCGAGGGCGGGCAGCTCATCGGGGCATCGTTGGCCGGCCAGCGCACGATGATCGTGGATGACGTCATCACCGCCGGCACCGCGATCCGCGAGGCGTTGGCGCTGATTCGTGACGCCGGCGGCATTCCAGCGGGCATCGTGATCGCGCTGGACCGGCAGGAGGTCGTCGATATCGACGCACCTGTCCGCCATTCAGCCGCGCAGCAGGTGGCGGTCGAACACCGCATCCCAGTGATCGCCATCGCGACGCTGACAGATCTGCTTGCGTTTGCCGGCGAAAGCGCGGAACTTGTCGCCCAGCATGCTCGGCTGCGTGGATATCGTGACCGCTACGGTTGCAATGCGACATGAGGTCGTCGCTCGACATGGGTTTGATCCGTAGTTGTTTGGCCGGGAATCCAGCGCCAGGTTCATTTGCAGAAAGTTTGGAACATTGCAGGGGGCTGCAACCATGACCGCATATCGATTCGTCCTTACCGTTACGTTGCTGGCGTTGGCCACCGCTGCATCCGCCCAGGATCACAAAAAGCTCTATTGCTGGAACGACGGCGGCCACAAGACCTGCGGTGACGCCCTGCCGGCCGAAGCCGCCGGACAAGCGCGTACGGTCATCAATGCCAACAATGGCATGCCGACCGGACAAATCGCCCGTCCGCCAACACCCGAAGAGCGTGCTGCAGCCGCCGTTGCCGCCGAGCAGGCGCAGGCGGTTGCCGATGCGCGCACGGCTGCGGAGCGTCGTGACCTGGCGATGGTCGAGTCCTACAGCACCGAGGCCGACCTGCGCCGTGCTTACGGCGAACGCACTGCCCTGCTTGATACCGGCATGAAAGCCTCCGAGCTGGGGGAATCCAACCTGCGGCTGAGCATGGTGAGCCTGCTCGACCAGGCCAGCGACCTGGAGCTGACCGGCAAACCGGTGCCCCAGATCCTGGTGGCCAAGCTGCAAGCCCAGCATGGGGACATGCTCAAGCAGAAACGTATCCTGGGCCAGCAGCAACGCGACCGCGCGGCACTGGACAGTGAACTGGCTGATGCACTGACACGCTATCGCACGCTCAAGCAGGCCGAAGCTGGCGGTGCTGTCACCACTGCGCCGGCACCGGCTGTTCCGGTGTCCCCAAAGAACTGATCGCGGGAGTCGTCACCCCATCGATTCCCCTTGGATGACGGGCAAGCCGTCACTTCCTCAGAGCGAATGGCCGAACTGCTGGCGGAACTGTTCGGCGAATTCGGGATAGGTGAAGCGCTGGTTCTGGGTGCCGGGATGCTCGATCTTCAGCGCGCCCATCAACGACGCCATGCGCCCGCAGGTCGGCAGGTCGTAGTTGCGCATCAGTCCGAAGATCAGGCCGGCACGGTAAGCGTCGCCGCAGCCGGTGGGATCGGTGATCCGGCGTTCGTGCGCGGGCGGGATGTCGTGGAGCGTGTCGCGCGTGTGGATGCGCGAGCCTTGCGGGCCTTGCGTCACGATGTACGCGGCGACCTTGCCGGCGATGATGGCTTCGTCCCAGCCGGTACGCTCCTGCAGCAGGCTCGACTCGTAGTCGTTGACGACCACGTACTCGGCCTGTTCGATGAAATGTCGGAATTCGTCGCCGTTGAACAGCGGCAGCGCCTGGCCCGGATCGAAGATAAAAGGCACGCCGCGTTCGGCGAATTCCCGCGCGTGCTGCAGCATTGCATCGCGGCCGTCGGGAGCCACGATCCCGAAGGTGGCTTCGGTGACGTCGCGCACATGGTTCTCGTGGCTGCGCATCATCGCGCCGGGGTGGAACGCGGTGATCTGGTTGTCGTCGAGGTCCGTGGTGATGAACGCCTGCGCGGTGAACAGCTCCGGCAATTCCTTGATGTGGTCCTGGCGGATGCCATGCTCATCGAACCACTTGCGGTACGGGCCGAAGTCCTGGCCGACGGTCGCCATCGGGATCGGGTCGTCACCCAGCAATTTGAGGTTGTAGGCGATGTTGCCGGCGCAGCCGCCGAACTCGCGACGCATCCGAGGCACCAGGAACGACACGTTGAGGATGTGGACCTTGTCCGGAAGGATGTGGTTCTTGAACTGGTCCTGGAACACCATGATGGTGTCGTAGGCGAGGGAACCGCAGATCAGTGCAGACATGGCAAGACCTCGAACGCCGGCGGCGTGGCGGAGAAAGGAAGGGTGTGTGAAGCCGATCCGGCGGCGCGCTGATCGAAGCGTGCTCGTCGAAGAGCGCTCGCAACAACGGAATCGGAGCGTAGGTTAGCCGCTGCGTCGACGTCGTCCAAGCGCCGCGTTTTGCGACGCCGATGGGATTACGCTGGATTGGAGCCCATTTGTGTTGCCGCTGCAGTGGCTGGTTGCTAGGCTAGTGAATCCCCCGCGCGAGCCTTTCCGGCTTTCAAACGCGCCCGGCTTCCCCCGGCCAATGTCCCATCCCTGACGGACCCCTGATGTTCAAGAAGTTCCGCGGCATGTTCTCCAATGACCTGGCCATCGACCTGGGCACGGCCAACACCCTGATTTACGTGCGTGGCCAGGGCATCGTACTGAACGAGCCATCCGTGGTTGCGGTGCGCCAGGATCGCGTCGGTGGCGGCCCGCGGTCGGTCGCCGCGGTCGGCAGCGAGGCCAAGCAGATGCTTGGCCGGACGCCTGGCAACATCACCACGATCCGGCCGCTGAAGGACGGCGTCATCGCCGACTTCACCTACACCGAGGAGATGCTCAAGCACTTCATCCGCAAGGTGCACAAGTCGCGCTTCCTGCGACCGAGCCCGCGCGTGATCGTGTGCGTGCCGTGCGGCTCCACCCAGGTCGAGCAGCGTGCGATCAAGGAATCGGCGCTGGAAGCGGGCGCACGCCAGGTGTCCCTGATCGAGGAGCCGATGGCCGCGGCGATTGGCGCCGGCATGCCGGTGACCGAGGCGCGCGGCTCGATGGTGGTCGATATCGGCGGCGGCACCACCGAGGTTGCGGTGATCGCGCTCAATGGCATCGTCTATTCGCAGTCGGTGCGCATCGGTGGCGATCGCTTCGACGAGGCCATCATCGCCTACGTGCGCCGCAGCCACGGCATGCTGATCGGCGAATCCACCGCCGAACGCATCAAGCTGGACATCGGTTGTGCCTATGCGCCGGAGCACGTGCGCGAGACGGAAGTCTCCGGGCGGCACCTGGCCGAGGGCGTGCCGAAGATGATCAAGATCAATTCCAACGAAGTGCTGGACGCGTTGCGCGAACCGCTGGCCGGGATCGTCAGCGCAATCCGTCAGGCGCTGGAACAGACTCCTCCGGAACTCTGCGCCGATGTCGCCGAGCGCGGCATCGTGTTGACAGGTGGCGGCGCCATGCTGCGCGACCTGGATCGGCTGATCAGCGAACAGACCGGCTTGCATGTGCAGGTCGCGGATGATCCGTTGACCTGCGTCGCGCGCGGCGGCGGTCGTGCGCTGGAGTTGCTGGACATGCACGGCAACGAGTTTTTCGCGCCGGAGTGACGCAAGCTGATGGTTACCTTCCCCGATCAAGGGAAGGCCGGGATGGGGATCGGTTTGATTGACTGGCGGCTTCGTGCATACACCCATCGCCATCCCTGCCTTCCATTTGAAGGGGAGGGGATCGTCACGTCGGCTCCAGCACACGTGATCTACTGAGATGTCCACGTACAGCACTCCAGCGCCACGCCCTGGCGACATCGCCGGGACATTGCGATTGCTGGCCTACCTGGCGCTGGCGATCGCGATGATCGTGATGGACCACCGGGGCGGTTGGCTGGCGCAGATCCGCGCGCGCAGCGAAGCCGCGGTGCAGCCATTGTGGTGGCTGGCAGGATTGCCCGGCCGCGTCAGCGAGACCATGCGCGACGATGCCTCGTCACGCGCGCAGTTGTCCGACGAGAACCGTGTCCTGCGCAATGCATTGCTGATCAGCGGTGCCCGGATGGCGCGGCTGCAGGCCTCGGCAGCGGAAAACGCGCGCCTGCGTGGTTTGCTCGGCGCCGCCCAGCGCGGCGGTTTGAACGTGCAGCTCGCACCGATCCTCAACATCGACCTGGATCCCACCCGGCAGCGCCTGATCCTGGATGCGGGTAGTCGCGACGGCGTGCAGGCTGGGCAAAGCGTGATCGATGCCGGCGGCCTGCTTGGACAGATCATCCAGGTGCAAGCGAACACTGCGACCGTGTTGCTGATCACCGACCCGGACCACGCCGTGCCCGTCGTTGTTGCCCGCACTGGCGTACGCCTGGTGGCGTATGGCAAGGGCCGCAGTGACCGACTGGAGCTGGCGAACATTCCCCTGTCCAGCGACATCCGGGTCGGCGACAGCATCGTGACCTCGGGGCTGGGCGGACGGTTTCCGGCAGGGTTCCCGGTCGGCACGATCATGGCCCTGCATCCGGACGACAGCCGTTCGTTCCTGGCGGGTGTCCTGAAGCCGGCAGCCCAGCTGGATCGTGGTCGCGATGTCCTCTTGCTGATGTCGGGACCCTTGCAGTTGCCTGTCGCTGCCAAGGCCGCCCCGATCAACTCCTCTGCGCCTACCCGAACTCTACTCAACCATCCTGGTCTTCAGGCACAGCCTTTGGGTCTTCCCCAAGCCGCCGGGCAACAACCTGCAAGTGCACGTCCCCACTCCCCTTCCTCGCAGGCCAGGGAGCACAAGCGCCCATGACGGGTCGCAGCCAATGGCTCCTGCCGATCAGCGTCTTCATTGCGCTGCTGCTCGGGTTGTTGCCGCTACCGGCAGTGCTGCAACCGGTGCGGCCGTACTGGCTGGCGCTGGTGGTGGCGTACTGGGTGATCGAGGACCCGGACCGTGCGGGCCTCGGCTTCGCTTTCCTCATGGGGCTGCTCGCCGACCTGGCCTTTGGCGGGCTGCTGGGCGAGCAGGCGCTGCGACTGACGGTGATGGCCTTCATCCTGCAGCGCTTCCGCTCGCAGTTGCGGTTCTTCCCGCTGTCACAACAGTCCCTGGCCATTGGTGGATTGCTGCTCAATGATCGCGTCGTCAGTGCGGCGGTGCATGTCACGCTGGGCGAGCCGCAGTTGCCTTGGAGTTTCTGGTGGGCGCCATTGGTCGGGATGGCGCTGTGGGCTCCCATCTTCCTGATGCTGGACAGCGTGCGCATGGGCCGCAGGGCTTGATGCGATGGCGCTGCGACGTCGCCCACTGAAACAGCCCGGAGCGGAGGCGGCGCAGTTCCGCATGCGCGCACTGATCGGGTTTGCGGTCGTGCTGCTGGTGCTCGCCGGGCTGGGCGGGTGGTACTTCAGGCTGCAGGTGATTGATCACGCCGACTACGCCACGCGCTCACAGGCCAACCGGATCAAGCCGCGTCCGGTGATCCCCGGGCGCGGGCTGATCCTGGATCGCAAGGGACGCATCCTTGCCGACAATGTCCCCGCATTCCGGCTGGACGTGGTGCCCGAGCAGGCGGGCGATATCGGCCCACTGATCGCGAAATTGTCCGACATCATCGCGCTTAGTCCCGAGGACATCGAGCAGTTCAACGCTGACCGCAAGGCGACGCGCGGATTCCGCGCGGTCACGTTGAAGCTGCGCATCAGCGAGGAGGAAGTCGCGCGTTTCGCAGTCGATCGCTGGCAATATCCAGGTGTGGAGGTGGTGCCGTATCTCAACCGCCGGTACCCGTACGGTGATCTGTTCGCACACGTGGTCGGGTATGTCGGCCGCATCGACGAAGCCGACCTGGCCAAGCGGGGCGAAACCAGCAGCGCCTTCAGCCACACCGGCAAGAGTGGCATCGAGCGCTATTACGAAGACGCCCTGCGCGGCCGCATCGGGTACGAACAGGTCGAAACCAATGTCTCAGGCCGCGCCCTGCGCACGGTGGGTCGTATCCCGGCGGTGCCGGGCGCTGACCTGCGGCTGTCGCTGGACCTGGACCTGCAGCGCGCGGCAGTGGCAGCGTTCGGTGACTTCGATGGCTCCGCTGTCGCGGTGGACCCCCGCACGGGCGAAATCCTGGCGATGGTGAGCCTGCCGAGTTTCGATCCGAACCTGTTCGTCAACGGAATTTCGCACGCCAACTACAAGATTTTGACCGACGATCTGTCGCGCCCGTTGTTCAACCGCAACCTGCTTGGCGGCGGACCGCCGGGGTCGACGATCAAGCCATTTCTTGGACTGGCGGGTCTGGACAGCGGCTTGCGACGTCCACAGGACAAGGTGTTCTCCACAGGGGAATTCCATATTCCCGGACAACGTCGCGGCTACCGCGATGCACACGGTGGCGAAGGCTGGACCGACCTGCGCAAGTCGATCTCGCAATCGGTGAACTTCTACTATTACAAGCTCGCCTACGACATGGGCATCGATCGCTTCGATACCTGGTTACGGAAATATGGCTTCGGCGAAACCACCGGCATTGACCTGCCCGGCGAAACCGCAGGCATCCTGCCTTCGCCCGCGTGGAAGGCGAAACACAGCAAAGAGCCGTGGTATGTCGGCGAGACGGTTATTGCCGGCATCGGCCAGGGCTACTGGAAAGTCACCCTGCTGCAGCTCGTCCGTGCGACCGCGGCGCTGGCCGATGACGGCATGCGCCACCGCCTGCACCTGGTGCAGCAGCGTCGTGATGGCTACAACACGCCATGGCGCGCGCTGCAGCAACCGGCGCCGGTGCGCATCAGCGACAACCCTGACCATCTGCGCGCGGTCCATGAAGGGATGCTCGGCACCATGCAGCCCGGGGGCACCGCTGCGGCGGTGGGCCGCGGTGCGCAATACCTGATCGCAGGCAAGACCGGGACTGCACAGAACACCAGCCGCAAGGGCAACATCAGCGTCAATCCGCACGCGCTGCCTCTCTCCTTGCGACACCAGGCGTGGTTCATCGCCTACGCACCGGCCGACCAACCGACGATTGCGGTGGCGGTAATGGTCGAGCACGGCGGTTTTGGCGCCAGCACCGCGGGGCCGATCGCGCGCAAGATCATGGATGCATGGTTGCTGGGAACGGTGCCCGAGCCAGAACGCAATCCGGAAGTCATTGTCGGCACTGGGGACTCCGGGTCCGGGACAGTGAAGTTGCAGCCCGGAAACCTCGCACCTGTCGCGGAAGCAGCGCCCATTGGCGAGAGCGCCGCGCCGCTTGCAGTTTCAGCCCTCAGTGCGGAATCCAAAGCCCCGCGTCGCGCCACGCCATGACTCCGACTTTCCCATGACTGCGATCGCGCGCTGGCTGCTCGACATCCTGGCGCGGCTGCTGCGTACGCTCGACTGGCCCTTGTGCCTCGCGCTTTTCGCACTGATGGGGATCGGTCTCGTCGTGTTGTACAGCGCGGGCAACGAATCCCTGCAGTTGGTGGTGGGGCAGGGCTCGCACTTCGTGATCGGCATTGTCGCGATGTGGGCACTCTCGCGGTTGCCGACGATGCAACTAAAGCATTGGACGCCGCTGGTGTACACGGCCTCAGTGATCCCCCTGCTCGCAGTGCTGGTGATCGGCCGTGGCAAGCACGGCAACCTTTGGATCAACCTCGGCGTGTTTTATTTCCAGCCCTCGGAGCTGTTGAAGCTGAGCCTGCCAATGATGGCGGCCTGGTATCTGAATCGCGAAATCCTGCCGCCGCGATTTCGCGTGGTGCTGGTCACCGTCGCGATCATCGCGCTGCCGACATTGCTGATCCTGCTGCAGCCGGATTTTGGCACCGCGATGCTCGTCGGTATCAGCGGCGCGTTCGTGCTGTTCCTGGCCGGGCTGTCGTGGTGGTGGTTCATTGCTGCGGGCGCGGGCGTTGCCGGTGTCGCGCCAGTCGCGTGGTTCTGGCTGCTGCGGCCGTACCAGAAGGATCGCATCCTGACCTTCCTCAATCCCGAATCCGATCCGCTGGGCACCGGCTGGAACATCATCCAGTCCAAGATCGCGATTGGCTCTGGCGGCTGGACCGGCATGGGCTGGGGCCACGGCTCGCAGTCCCACCTGGACTACCTGCCCGAGCACACCACGGATTTCGTCTTCGCGGTGCTGAGCGAGGAGTTCGGCTGGTTTGGCGTTGCCATGGTGCTTGCGTTGTACCTGTTCGTGATCGGCCGGTGCCTCTGGATCGCCAGCCAGGCGCGCGATGGATTTTCGCGGTTGCTGGCGGGGAGCCTGGCCTTGTCGTTGTTCGTGTACGTGATCGTCAACGGCGGCATGATCGCCGGACTCCTGCCTGTGGTGGGCGTGCCGATGCCACTGTTGAGTTACGGCGGGACATCGGCAGTGTCGTTATTGGCGGGACTGGGCGTGGTGATGGCCGTGCGTGCGCACAAGCCAGTGCATGGGTATTGATGCTCCTCATCTCCGCTGAGACGGAGATTCATGAAAGTTGCCCTTTGCGTAAGGTCGAACGCTTTCGCCTTCGGCGAGTTACTTTTCTTTTACAGCGCCAAAGAAAAGTAACCAAAAGAAAAGGGCGCTTCCCCGATACAGCAAACTCGCCACGTCATTCGACTCGCCATCCATGGCTCGGTCGGCGGCCCTGAATTAAAGCGCGTCGCACTTCCTGTGCGACGCCCTCCGGGCCTGCCATGTGCCGCTGTTACCAAGCTTTTTCGAATCAACGGCAACCAGCTAAGGAAACAGCTGAAGAGTTGAGTGCCAACGCTACCGTGATACCCTCGCGACGATGAATCGACGCGTATTGACCCTCTCGTTTGTCCTCGGGCTTGCCGGCTGTGCCACACAGGCGCCGCCGCCTCCGCCCTCGATCGCAACGCCGCTTCCCGCGCCGATGGTGGCGCCAGCCGATGCCTTGCTGAGACCTGTGCCGCAGCCGCCGGAGCGCCCCGTCGCGCCGGCCTCGGTCACCGATCCGATGATTCCGCAAGCGCAGCGTGTCGATGCATTCGTCGACTACACCGCGCGCACGTATGGCGTAGCGCCGCAGGCCATCCGCGATGGACTGGCGCAGGCGCAATTCATGCAGCGTACGGTGGACATCATTTCGCGTCCGGCGGAAGCCGTGCGCACCTGGCGCGACTACCGGCCGATCTTCCTCAATGATGCGCGCATCGCGGGCGGCGTCGCGTTCTATGCGCAGAACCGCGCCGCGCTGGACCATGTTGCCGCATCCAGCGGCGTGCCGGCCGAATACATCGTCGCGATCATCGGCGTGGAAACCAATTACGGCAAGAACACCGGCAACTACCGGGTGCTGGATGCGCTGTACACGCTGGCATTCGGCTATCCAAAACGCGCGCCGTTTTTTGCAGGTGAACTTGCACAACTGTTCGCGCTGGGCAAGGACGAACACATCGACGTCGTCACGCTCAAGGGCAGTTACGCTGGCGCGATGGGCCTTGGACAGTTCATGCCATCGAGCTATCGATTGTGGGGCAAGGATGGCGACGGCGATGGCCGGCGTGACCTGATCAGCGACAAGGACGATGTCTTCGCCTCGATCGCCAATTATTTCGTCGTGCACGGCTGGCAGCGTGGTGGCCCGGTGGTCGCACGGGCGACGCGCGACGCGACTGCGGCGGAGTTCATTCCCGACGCGATCGATCCGGTCTATCCCATGTCGGTGCTCGCGCAACGCGGCTATCGTCCGCAATCCGGCGAGCCGCCGGCCAATGCCGGTGAAGGTGCAACGCTGGTGATGCTCGAAGGCGAGGCGGGCAAGGAGTATTGGCTGGCGTACCGCAATTTCTACGTCATCACCCGTTACAACCATTCGCCCATGTATGCGATGGCCGTGCACCAGCTGGCGCAGGCAATCCGGGCAGGCAGCGCCGGCAGATGAGGGCGGGGTTCGTCGGGATTGCATTGGCCTGCAGCAGCTTGCTGCTCGCGGCCTGCGCTGGTGCACCGACGAAGCCAGCCACGGCGCAGGCACATACGCGCATCAATGTGCCGTCCGCAACCCACGCAAGCCCTGACGCCAAGCGCAAATCCCCCTACGCCCCCGCGCAGGAAGACCTCAGCAAGCGCGGTAACTACACGCGTGGCGGTTTGTACGCGCCTGAAATCCAGGACAGCGCCCCTGACGGCCTGCCCGATGTCGACCTGATCCCGGAGCCCGAGGTCAAGGACGAGCCGCGTTCGCTATACGGAAACCGATCGCCGTATGCGGTGCTTGGCAAGAGCTACTCCATCGTCGACGACCCGTCGCATTACGACGAGGTTGGATTGGCGTCGTTTTACGGCAACAAGTTCCACGGACGCCGCACGTCCAACCTGGAGGTATACGACATGTATGCCTTCAGTGCCGCGTCCAAAACGCTGCCGCTGCCGAGTTACGCGCGCGTCACCAACCTTGCGAACGGCAAATCGGTGATCGTGCGCATCAACGATCGTGGCCCGTTCCACGAGGGCCGCATCATCGACCTGAGTTATGCTGCTGCAGTGAAGCTCGGCGTGACACGCGCCGGCACCGCCCGCGTGGAAGTGAAAGGGTTGCGCCCGGGAGATGAGCCTTCATCAGAGCCGGCCCGCTTCCCTGGCGACGTGCTCGCCGCGCGTCCGGATTCGTCATTGTTGGCGTTGCCGCCCGGCGTGCATATCGCGACCGGCAAACCACGCCCGGCAAGTGCGATCGACACGTTGGTGTCGTCCTTGCCGATCGCCACCGCCAATGCCGGCGAGCGTCCGCCGCAACGCGTCGCATCCAAGGTTGCTGGATCCATTCCCGATCTGCCGACATTACCTGTCAGTTCTTCACAACCTGCTGCCAGCCAACGCTTCGACATGCGCCAGGACGGACGCACGATGACGGCGGACGAGTTCGACGCCTGGATGCGCGCGCAGCATATGCGCGTCGCCACCGGCAAGCCAGAAACGCCTGGCAACCGCAGCGAGCCTGCGCCAGTGCCTGTGCCACGCGTCGAGCCGATCGCCAACGAAGTCGCGCCGCCCCAGACCGTCATCGCACCGAATGCGCTGACCTTCCAGGTGGCCAGTTTCACCGCGCGCGCCAATGCCGAGCACGCGCTGGCCATGCTCACCGCAGCTGGCATCGATGGTGCCCGCCTGTTGGATGCCGATACCAATGGCCACAAGGTGTGGCGCCTGCGCGTCGGACCGGTGAATTCTTCCGCCGCGCCGGAACTCGTTGCGCGCCTGCAGGGTCTGGGTTTCAGCCAACCCCAGCGCGTCCGCGAGTAAACTCGCGTCTTCTTCCATCTGTTTCATTCCGGTCACGGATGGCCGGACATCCGGAGTTCGTTGTCTTGAAGTTCACCATTCTCAGCCGTGCCTTTTTCACCGCAGTAGCGACGCTCGCCGTGGGCCTTGTGGCTGCGCAGACGCCCACCATCCCGCAGCCCGTCGCCCCGCCGCCAGTCGCACTGAGCGACTCACTGCCGATCCCGCCACCGCCCGCACCGAAAACGTCGGCCGCGTGGGTGCTGATGGATTACGCCACCGGGCAGGTCCTGGCTGGGGAAAATATTAACGTCCGCCACGAGCCGGCCAGCATCACCAAGGTGATGACGTCCTATGTGGTCGCTTCCGAGATGGCCGCCGGCAAGGTCCATGCCACCGACATGGTGATGATGAGCGAGCACGCCTGGCGCGAGGGTGGCGCCGGTACCGAAGGCAGTTTCAGCGGCTTTGCCGTCAACCAGACCGCGCCGCTGATCGAGATGGAAAAAGGCATGGTGGTGCAGTCCGGCAACGACGCCGCGATCGCGCTGGCCGAACACGTCGCCGGCAGCGAGGAGGCGTTCGCGTCGTTGATGAATGCTTATGCGGCGCGCATCGGCATGACCGGTTCGCACTTTGTCAATCCGCATGGACTGTCCGCGGAAGGCCATTATTCGACCGCCCATGACCTCGCGCTGCTCGGGCGCGCGCTGATCCACGATTTCCCGGTCGCGTATTCGTACAACAAGATCAAGGAATTCACCGTCGGGCCAATCACGCAGCCCAACCGCAACCTGCTGCTGTGGCGCGACCCCTCGGTCGATGGCATCAAAACCGGGCACACCGACAACGCGGGTTACTGCCTGATGGCATCGGCGCTGCGTGGCGACCAGCGTTTGATCAGCGTGGTACTTGGCGATACCAGCGAAAAACAGCGCGCTGTCGACAGCCAGGCTCTGCTCAACTGGGGTTTCCGATTCTATGAGACCCACAAGCTCTATGACGCCGGCAAACAGATCGCCGCGCAAAAAGTATGGAAAGGCAAGCTCGACGAAGTGCAACTCGGCCTGGCTGCACCGATGCTCATCAGCATGCCGCGGGGCAAGTACACGCAACTCAAGCCGACGATGGACGTGCCCAAGACTTTGATGGCGCCGATCGCGAAGGGCCAGAAGATCGGCATGGTCAAAGTCATGCTTGACGGCAAGCTGATCGCACAACGCCCGCTGATCGCCTTGAACGCGGTCGAGGAAGGCGGGTTCTTCAAGCGCTTGTGGGATGAATTCTGGATGTGGTGGAAGACGATATAACGACAAACCTCTAACGCAGCCCGAAAGCCTTCAACATCGCATAAACACCCCGTAATCCCTGCGCTTCGCCGCCGGTGGGGCGGCCGGGTCGATCGCTGTCGTTCCAGCTGTAGACGTCCAGGTGCGCCCACTTCTGCCCGGTGGGGACGAAACATTCCAGGTACAACGCGGCGATGATCGCGCCGGCCATCCGGGTCGGGCCGGAGTTGGCGAGGTCGGCGACATTGCTGGTCAGGAAACGCAGGTACGGCCGCCACAACGGCAGCCGCCAGACGGGATCGCACGCGCGCAGGCCCGCATCGAGCCACTGTTGCGCCAGCCTCTCGTCATTGGCGAACAACACCGGCAGGTCCGGGCCAAGCGCGGTGCGCGCAGCACCGGTCAGCGTGGCGAAATCCAACAGCAGGTCCGGCGATTGTTCGCCCGCATACGTCAGCGCGTCGCCCAGGATGACGCGACCTTCGGCATCGGTGTTGTCGATCTCGATGTGCATGCCTTTGCGCGTGGCGATGACTTCGCCAGGCCGATAGCTGTCAGGCCCGATCGCATTTTCCACCGCAGGCACCAGCAAGGTGATCCGCAGCGGCAGCTTGCGCGCCATGATCAGCTCAGCAAGCGCGATGGCGTGGGCGGCACCGCCCATGTCCTTTTTCATGTTGCGCATGCCTTCGCCGAGCTTGATGTTGAGCCCGCCGGTGTCGAAACACACACCCTTGCCGACGATCGCGACATGCGGCGCATTGGCACTGCCCCAGCGCATCGCGATCAATCGCGGTGCACGATGCGAAGCACGACCGACCGCGTGGATCGCGGGAAAGTTCTGGGACAACAGTTCCTCGCCACGGACGACGTCGATGTGCGCACCGTGGCGTTCGGCAATCCTGCACACGACCTGCTCCAGCTGCTCGGGACCCATGTGCTCGGTGGGCGTGTTGACCAGGTCACGCACGCGGATGCAGGCCGCCAGCACATCGAAGGTTTCGTCATCGAACGCATCAAGCATCAGCCGTGCCGGCGCGCGAGTCGGCTTGCGGAAATGGCTGTACCGATACGCACCCAATCCCCAGCCCAGTTGCAGTGCGTCACGCACGGCTGGCGTCAACGTTTCATCGACGCACCAATCGCCGACTGGCAATGCATACGGCGCGTGCGCATAGCTCCACGGATCCAGCGCATCGCCGATGCCCAGGATTGCCGCCAGAGTGCCATCCCCGACAGGCAACACCAGTGCGGAGCCCGCCGCAGCGTCGAACCCGTGTGCATCGACCCAGGCTTGCACCTGCTGCGGTTGCTGTTGATGCCATGCGTCGAAGTGGTCGCGCTCGACAAGGTGCAGTGCGCAGCGCTGCGCATCGTGCGCAGCAGTAAAACCTTGCGGAAGACTCATGCGGCGCTCTGTGTCTGTGTGGAGTGCGATGCGTCCAGCCAGTCGGCCAGTGCGCCAAGGGTGGTGAATGCCAGGTCGGGTTGAACGTCCCTGTGCGGCCATGAGCGAACGCGCCCCGCGGCATCGGGACGATTGATCCAGCAGGTGCGAAGGCCGGCATTGGCGGCACCAATGACATCCCTCTCGATGTCATCCCCGACGTGCAGCACCTGCGCAGGGGCGCAACCCAGGCGCGAACTCGCGGCATGGAAGATGCTCGCTGCCGGTTTTGCAGCGCCATGTTCGCGCGCATTCAACTGGAAGCCGAACAAAGGCATCAACCCGATGCGCTTCAGGCAGGCATTGCCATTGCTGATCGCCGCCAGCGGCACGCGTGCCGCCAGGCGCTGCAAGGCATCGATGCTGTCCGGGTAATGCGTCACTTCGCAACGTGCGGCGAAATATGCGTCGAATGCCGGCTGTACCAGCGCAACGTCGTCCCCTGCTGCCTGCAACATGCGCTCCAGCGTGATCAGTCGCTGCGTGGTGAAATCATGTGCCAGCTGCGGATGCTCGGCGTCGACTTCATCGCGCAGGGCGCGGCGTGCCTGCAGCGGCCAGTGCTGGGCGGTGGCAGGAGCATGCGTGCGCAGCCATGCATCCAGGGCCACTTCGGCACGATCGATCGCCGGCGCGACCGGCCACAGGGTGTCATCCAGGTCAAGGGTGATGGCGCGGATCGGAAAAAAATCCATGCGTCAGTTTAACGCCGTCGACAGGTGGCATCGCGCGATATCGATTTGCTCACGCCGACCCCGGTATTCTGGATGCATGCGTCCCCTCTCGTTGTCGTTCATTTTCCTCCTGCTGATTGCAAGCGCCAGCGCCCGCGCCGTGACAGTCGGATCCGTGGATATCCGTGGTCTGGACGACACGATGGCTGCCAATGTCCGCGGCTCGCTGTCACTGGTGGACGCCATCGGCAAGGACGTCTCACAACGAAGGCTCGATTACCTGTTGCGCGACGTGCCGGCGCAGGTGCGCGATGGCTTGGAACCCTTCGGCTACTACTCACCACAAATCGACGTGACGCGTGGCGGGTCCGGGCCAACGGTGTCGGTGATGATTGCCGTGGTGCCGGGTGTCCCGGTGCGGGTGCGGCGCTCGCATGTCGCCATCGTGGGTGCTGGCAGCGACGACACCAATCTCCAGCAGGCACTTGCTGCATTCCAGCCGGCAACTGGTGGGGTTTTCGACCAGGGTGTGTACGAAGGGAGCAAGGCGCAGGTCAGCCGACAGCTGGCGGAGCGCGGGTATTTCGACGCCGATTTCACCGTGCGCAAGGTGGAGGTGACGCGCGCTGAACATGCCGCCGATATCGACCTGGCGTGGGCCAGCGGCGCGCGTTACGCGATGGGCATGGTTGCGTTCGAGCAGACGCCGCGGCACATCATCCGCGACTCGCTGCTGGGCAAGCTCGTGTATTGGGACGAGGGCAGTAATTACCACCAGGACAAACTCGACCGTCTGCGCAAATCACTGGTCGCGCTGGATTACTTCAGCCGGGTCGACATCCAGCCGCAACCCGACAAAGCCGTCGACCATCGCGTGCCCGTGCAGGTCACGTTGACGCCGGCCAAACGCAGCATCTACACCGCTGGCGTCAGCTACGGCACCGACAGCGGTGGAGGCGTGCGCCTGGGCGTGGAGCGTCGCTATCTCAACGCACGGGGCCACAAGGCGCTGGCGCAACTCGATTACGCGCAGCGGCGCAAGACACTGACGTTGCAATACCGCATTCCCGCGTTTGGCTGGATCACCGGCTGGTACACCGGCAGCGTGCAGGCCGCCGACGAGCAGACCGATTACATCGACACGCGACGGGTGGA
The DNA here is from genome assembly GCA_038235185.1 of Lysobacterales bacterium. Taxonomy (GTDB): domain Bacteria; phylum Pseudomonadota; class Gammaproteobacteria; order Xanthomonadales; family Xanthomonadaceae; genus Cognatiluteimonas. Next base: position 21,107 of record JBBSUF010000007.1, on the reverse strand, counting down.
ATTCGTGGCCAGTCGCAGTGGCGAGATCAACACCCATTTGACGGCGGTGGCGTCGCTGCATGCCCTGCGCGAACGCTGGGCCTACCCGGGTGATCTAGGCAACCCCGGTTTCCGATACGCCACGTTTACGTATCCCTCGTTGCGCGCGGACTACATCGGGGTCGATGATCGCCTGTATCCACGCAAGGGCATCGGCTCATCACTGGAATTGCGCGGTGGGATGAAAGGCGTCGGATCGGATGCGAGTTTCGCCCAGTTCGATGCGCACGCCAGCTGGTTCAGGGGGCTGGGCGCCAATGACAGGTTGATCCTGCGCGGTGAATACGGACATACATTCACCAACACACTGACCGACCTGCCGCCGAGCCTGCGCTTCTACGCCGGCGGGGATCGCAGCATCCGCGGCTACAACTATCGCGAGGTTGGACCGCGCCTGGGCAACTTCGGATTGGGTGCAAACAACGTTGTCACTGCCAGCACGGAATTCGAGCACTACTTCACCGCGCAATGGGGGGGGGCGGTGTTCGTCGACACCGGCAGTGCGTTCAACGGACACACACCTGACTGGCATACCGGCGTCGGCATCGGCGTGCGCTGGCGCTCGCCTGTGGGCCCGGTGCGGATTGATATCGCGCGCGGACTGGATCATCCGGATTCGGCATTCACGCTGGGCCTGAACATCGGCGCCGACCTGTGAGCGGCCCGCCGCTCACCACCGAACAGCGAGCTGCACGCAGCGTCGCGCGACGCGCACTCGCACGGCGCGTTGCATTTCGCTCCACGCTTGGTGCGCTGGCATTGGTGGTCGTGGTCGCCATCTTCGCGTGGTGGTTGCTGACGACAATCGGTGGGCGCGACCTGCTGCTACGACAGATCGTTGCACGCCTGCCAGCGGGAACGACGTTGACCTGGCAACAGGCGCAAGGTCCGGTGTCCGGACCCATGACATTACATGGCGTGCGTTTCGCGATGCCGCGTGCGCTGGATTCCACTTGCATGCCGGATGCGACGCACCCTTGTGCGACTGGCCTGATCGTATTCAGCGCAAATACCATCGTGCTGAATCCGGCGTTGCGCCCCTTGCTGGGTCGCCGGTTGCGCCTCAACACACTGGACATCAGCGGCGCCACGCTGGAGCTTCCCAAAAGTACACAACCATTCACGCTGCCGCGCTGGCCGCAGTCGCTCCCGCAGATCACGCCGCCGCTTGCGCTGCAGGCCGACCGCATCCGTATCGATCACCTGAAGGTGACGCGTGATCACTTGCCGCTGGTCGACATCCGCAGTGCGCGCGCAGGTGTGGATGTGGGCACAGGCACCCTGCATGTCGATCATCTGGACGTCGACAGCAACCGTGGCCGATTCACCCTGCACGGTGATTACGTACCGCGAGAGGATTACCGAACGGATCTTGTCGCGACCGTCGTGCTGCCAGCACCTGGCGGGCATGCGGTCCCACGCCTGGGACTGGTCGCGCGCGGCGATCTGTCGCGGATGGCGATCGCATTGGCGGGCAACGCGCCGGGTGAGGTCCATGCCGGCCTGACGTTGCGAGGCAAGCAAGCGCCACGCTGGTCGTTGCACGCTCGCGCAGATGCATTCGATCCCGGCGTCTTGAGTGGAACTCCTTCAATACCTATTGCACTGACGTTGCAGGCCGACGGCAATGGGGGTGCGGCAACGGTGCAGGGCCACGTCGTGCGCGGGGGGTTCGTCGCGACCGTGCCGCCATCGCACATCACGTTGGTCGATCAGGTGTTGCAGGTGCAGCCACTGCTGGTCGACACATTCGGTGGGCGCATCAGCCTGCGCGGCACGGCCGATCTGCGAGATCCGCATCGTTCGAGTTTGAAGTTCGCGGTGAATGCACGCGGGTTGCGTTGGGGCGGTGCCAATGGCACTCCAGTGCTGCGTGCCGATGCCGACTTCGGCATTGCCGGAAAACCCGACGCATGGAGCGCGGTTGGCACGACCACGTTGTTGCGAGGCGCGCAGGCCGCGACGCTGCGTTTCGATGGTCGCGGCAACTCCGAACAGGTCGCGATCCAGTCGCTACGCGCGACGACGCCTGGCGGCGTGTTGCAAGCCAGCGGAAATGTGCGCTGGTCGCCCGGATTGGCATGGACGCTCGACACCACGTTGTCTCGATTCGACCTTGGTTATCTGTTTGCCGGATGGGATGGCGCGATCGACGGACACATCGCCACGCACGGTGCTGCGCGCAACGGCGGCGGATTCGATGCCGCGTTCGATGCACCCAAACTTGATGGTCGCCTTCGCGGTCGTGACTTGCACGGGCATGGTGCACTGTCCGTGAGCGGAAATACCTATGCCGGTAATGTCGCGCTTGCGATCGGCGGCAGCCACATCGATGCGCGTGGCACTGTTGCCGACACGCTCGACATCAATGCGAAATTCGACCCGTTGCAACTGGCCGACCTGCTACCTCAAGCCGGCGGAAACCTGCAAGGCACGCTCAAACTGACTGGCTTGCGCAACGCACCGGACATCGACGCAGCGTTGTCGGGGCATGCGCTGCATTACAAGGGATATCGTGCCGATGCATTGGACCTGCATGGCCGCCTACCTTGGCAACGCGGCAACGGTGCATTGACGATTGATGCGCGCGGGCTCCAGGCCGGCGTCGCACTGGACAGCCTGCATGTCGATGCCCGCGGCGCAATGCAGGCGCTGCAGCTGCAGGCCAATGCGCTGGGCCCGTTGGGCGCAATCCGTGTCTCGGGCAATGCAGAAAAGCGCGGCGCCGATTGGCAAGGCACGCTGGACTCGCTGCAGTTATCACCTGCGAAATTGCCTGCCTGGCAGTTGCAGGCCCCGACGCATTTCGCACAACACGGCAGCAACTGGCAGTTGAGCCACGGCTGCCTGACCTCCAGCGCCAGCGTGCAGCTCTGCGCGGCAGCAAACTGGCCGCGGCCCGGACTCACCATCGACGCACACGGTGTTCCACTGGCGTTGGCGACCGCCTATCTTCCGCCGCGCGACGGCACTCCATGGTTGTTGCACGGGGAAGTAGCGCTCAGCGCGCAAGTACATCCGGTGGGCAATGGCTGGACCGGCGTTGCGCACATCACCTCGGCCAGCGGCGGTTTGCGCAACAGCGAACGCTCGCGACGTGATCTGGTCGCGTACAGCAACCTGGCGCTGGATGCGAAGTTCGATCCGCAGCATGTCGACGCCACGTTGGGCGCGGCACTCGACGGTGGTGGTCACATCGACGCACGCGTCGCTACCGGTTGGGATGCGTATGCACCGCTTACGGGCGACATCGCGATGCACACCACGGCACTGACCTGGATGGAGCTGCTGTCACCTGACATCGTGGATCCAACGGGACGCCTGGATGGCCGCATCGCGCTGGGCGGGACACGCTCGCAACCCACGCTCGGCGGGCAGGCGCAGCTGTCCGCGTTCAAAACCGAATTGCCCGCGCTTGCCATCACGCTCACCGACGGTAGCCTGCGCCTGGATGCACAACCCGACGGTAACGCGCGCCTGCATGGCAGCGTGCGCTCGGGCGATGGCACAGTGATGCTGGAAGGCACGCTTGGATGGCATGCGAATGCTGCCGGGCAAGACGCACCACTTGTGTTGAACGTGCGCGGCAAGAACGTGCTCGCGTCTGACACGCGCGACCTGCACGCGGTGATCGATCCTGACGTCGTCGTGCGCTACAGCGCCGGACAACCATTGACCGTCAGTGGTCGTGTGGGCGTGCCGAGTGCACGCATCGACCTGGAGCGCCTGGATCGTGGCGCCACCACGTCGCCGGATGTCGTCGTGCTGGATCCGGTGGATCCAAAACGAAAACTCGCGACGCCGCTTGCACTGGACCTGTTGCTGGCGCTAGGCGATGACGTGCACCTGCGCGGATTTGGCCTGGATGGCACGCTCGGCGGCAACGTCCGCGTGCGCGATCAACCCGGTCGCGCGATGTTGGCGACCGGCACCCTGGAGGTCGGTGGCCGTTACACCGCCTACGGGCGGAAACTGGACATCACCCGCGGGCATCTGGTGTGGTCCAACAGCCCGATCGGAGATCCGTCGCTGGATATCCGTGCGCAACGCGACGTCGGCGATGTCACCGCCGGCATCGATGTCACCGGTCACGCCACGCGTCCGCATGCCGACATCTGGACCGACCCGGCGACCGACCAATCCAATGCGCTCGCCTATCTCGCCCTGGGGCGACCCCTGTCCAGCGCCAGTACCGATGAAAGCCGGCAACTCAACGCGGCCAGCGCCGCGTTGACGGCCGGGGGCAATCTGCTGGCCTCGCAACTGGGCGCCAAACTCGGCCTGGACAATGCCGGCGTCAGCGACTCACGCGCACTTGGCGGCAGCGTGCTGGGCATCGGAAAATACCTGTCGCCGAAGTTGTACATCGGCTACGGCGTGTCGTTGCTGGGCACCGGCCAGGTCCTGACGCTGAAGTACCTGCTTCGAAAGGGGTTCGACATCCAGATCGAATCGAGCACGGTCGAGAATCGTGCGTCCATCAACTATCGCAAGGAAAAATAGCGCTACGCGACACGATCCTCCTGATACTTTGCGAATTCATTTCTTCACGACACACAACGATGGCCACCACCCGCCGCCTGCTCGTCCAGCCGCCGCACGATCCCGCCATCGCGCAGGGCGTGGGCGACATCAAGCGTGAGCAGGGACTGCCGCTCGCGTTTCCGCCGGAGGTGGAAGCCGTCGCCGAGCGCGCTGCGGACGCGCCGCGCCTACCGGAGTTGGACCGCACCGGCATCGCGCTGGTCACCATCGATCCGGTCGGCTCGATGGACCTGGACCAGGCGTTGTGTGTGGAACGCAATGCCAAGGGGTATCGGGTTTATTACGCAATCGCAGATGTCGCGGCCTTCGTGGCGCCGGGCGATGCGGTCGATGTCGAGGCGAACACGCGCGGCGAAACCCTTTACGGTGCCGATGCAAAGATCCCGCTGCATCCGCGGGTGTTGTCCGAAGGAGCTGCATCGCTGCTACCCGACCAGTTGCGCCCGGCATTGTTATGGACGATTGACCTGGATGACGCTGGCGAAACCACCGCCATCGATGTTCGCCGCGCGCGCGTGCGCAGCCGTGCAAGGCTGGATTACATGCGCATGCAGGCGCTGGTCGATGGCGGCCACAGCGAGCCGATGTGGGATGCGTTGCGCCAGGTCGGACAGTTGCGAAAGCAGCGCGAACTGGCCCGCGGCGGCGTCAGCCTGTCGCTGCCGGAGCAGGAGATTTCGATTGGCGAAGACGGCCAGTGGACCCTCGCGTTCCGCGCGCGCAAGCCGGTGGAAGACTGGAACGAACAGATCTCGCTGCTGACCGGAATGTCCGCGGCGAAACTCATGGTAGACGCCCGCATCGGTGTGCTGCGCACACTGCCAAAGCCCGAGGACTTCGCCATCGAACGGCTGCGTCGCACCGCGACGGCGTTGGGGATCGCGTGGCCGCAATCTTTGGCGTATCCGGACTTCATCCGCTCGCTGGATCCTGCGCAGCCGCGCAACATCGCGATGATGACTGCGTGCACCACCGTGCTGCGCGGTGCGGGCTATGTCGCCTTCAACGGCACATTGCCGGGGCAACCCATGCACTGGCCTCTGGCGGCCGAATACGCGCATGCGACGGCGCCTCTGCGACGGCTGGTTGACCGCTACGTCGGCGAAACCTGCGTGGCGCTCTGTGCGGGGCAATCCGTCCCTGACTGGGTGCTGGCGGCGCTGCCAGGATTACCGGCGACGATGTCCGCGGCCGATCGCCGGGCCAGCCGCTTTGAACGCGCCGTGCTCGACCTGGCCGAGAGCGTGACGCTGGCCGCACACGTGGGTGAGACGTTCGATGCCAGCATCGTCGAGGTGCAGCACAACGACGCGCGACAAGGCGTGGTCATGCTCAGTGATCCGGCAATCGAGGCACCCGTCAGAAGCACGACACCACTGCCGCTGGGCGCGAACGTCAAGGTGATGTTGGTGGAGGCCGATCCGTCGACGCGGCGCACGCAGTTCGTGTTGGCTGGCTGACGCGAAGCCTGCTGCGATCAATGCATTCCCAGGCGCGCACCGTGCAGTTGCGGCGCGCCATTGGTGACGTCGGTCCACAAGACGTACGCATCTCCATCGTGCAACGCCAGTTGTGGAAATCCGGTGCCTCGACCGCGGCCCTGCAGCTTCGCGATTTCGATGCGCTGCAGTGATCGTGATAAATCCGGTGGGTAGCGCGCGAGCCACAGCGATTGTCCACCTGCATCCTCGCGCATCCACAACGCCACGACCTGTTGTGCGTCGGTTGCCACCGCGACCCTTCCTTGCACTGGCGCGCCACGGTCAAGTACCACGGGTGCACCGAAACTGTCGCCGGCATCGGTACTGCGTGCGAGCTTCACCGTTGGATTGTCTCCGGCTGCGGTGTACCAGGCGACGACGACGTGATTGCCACTGGCCGCAATGGCAGGGCCATTGACGGGGCAGGCAGGCATCGTCCAGTGTTCGGCATGCACGGGTCTGGGTGCACTCCATGTCGCACCGTCGAAGCGGGCGGTGGCAATGTCGCGGACTTCCGCGGCGGTGCGATCGCGATACGCCACCAGTGCACCGCGCGCGGTGACCGCAACATCGGTCCGACAGCAATCGCAGGTCATCGTGTCGATGGCGGACGTGCTGCTGCGTTGCAGGTTGGCATCGAACACCGCCGCGCGCAGCGTCGTGTTCGCAGCTTCAATATCTGACTTGGAAGCAGTGGGCGGTGTGTCCATGTTGTGGCCATCGAGCCAGACGATGCCGATGCTCGCGCGCGATGCCGCCCACAATGCGGCAAAACCATGTTCGGCATTGCTCTGCACATTGACCCGCGTCGGTGCGCTCCAGTTGGAACCGCCATCGGCGGAGCGGCTGAGCATCACATCGGTGACGTCACCGCCGCCGACTTTCTGCAGCCAGTGCACCCAGAGCGCACCATCGGTGGTCGCGGCAATATGCGGCGTGTCAGCGCTATTGGTTGCCAACGAGTCACCGACCGCAATCGTACGCGGCGCACCCTGCCAACGCTGCGTCGCGCTGTCCCACGCATCGAACTGCAACGCATTGCGACGGCCCGGCACGCTGTTGATCCAGCTCATCAGCAGTCGCCCGTCGGTCGTGGCGACGAGGTCGGGTTCGCCTGCACCCGGCGAGGAGGGCAACAGCCATTCGTGTTGCGCGTAAACACCAGCCCCACCCGCGACAGGTTGGGATGGTTGCGCGCGATGGCAACCCAGCAGCGCCAGAGGCAACAACAGCGGCGCGAGCTTGCCGATGACGTTCATGTGCGTCGTCCGGCTATGCGACACGTTGGCGCCGCACGCGAGACAGGTGCACCAGCAGCAGGGAAATCGCCGCTGGCGTCATCCCGGGGATCCGTTGCGCTTGTCCCACTGTTTCGGGACGCACGCGTTCAAGTTTCTGCCGTGCTTCCGCCGACAGCCCGTGCACGCCGTCATAGTCGAAACCTGTGGGGATCGCAGCGGTTTCATGCCGCTGCTGCCGCGCGATTTCATCCTGTTGGCGGGTAAGGTAGCCCGAATATTTTGTGTCGATTTCCACCTGCTCTGCGACAGCGGCGTCGATGACCGCAGGCGCAAGCGACGGCAACGTCAGCAGGCGTGCATAGTCGATTTCAGGTCGCTTGAGCAGGTCCAGTGCGTTGGTTTCGCGCGTGAGGTCGATGGCGAGCGTCTCCGCTATTTCGCGACCCAGTGGATTGTTGGGCGTCGCCCAGGTCGAAGCCAGCCGAGCCTGCTCGCACTCGATCGCGTCGCGCTTGCGCTCGAATGCCGAGTAGCGCGCATCGTCGACGAGGCCCAGCTCGCGTCCGATGGCAGTCAGCCGCAGGTCGGCATTGTCCTCACGCAGCTGCAACCGGTATTCGGCGCGGGAGGTGAACATGCGATAGGGCTCGGTGGTGCCCTGGGTGATGAGGTCGTCGATCAGCACGCCGATGTACGCCTGGTCGCGGCGCGGCGACCAGGCGGGCTGTTCGCGCGCGCAGCGTGCTGCGTTCAATCCGCCGATCAATCCCTGCGCCGCCGCCTCTTCGTATCCCGTGGTGCCGTTGATCTGCCCGGCAAAAAACAGACCGGAGACCGCCTTGGTTTCAAGTGACGCCTTCAAACCGCGCGGGTCGAAGTAGTCGTATTCAATCGCATACCCCGGCCGGGTGATGTGCGCGTGCTCGAACCCGCGGATGCTGCGCACCAGTGCCAGCTGCACGTCGAACGGCAACGAGGTCGAGATGCCATTGGGATAGATCTCGGTGACTTCGAGTCCTTCGGGTTCGACGAAGATCTGGTGGCTTGCCTTGTCGGCGAAGCGGACCACCTTGTCTTCGATCGACGGGCAATAGCGCGGTCCGACGCCTTCGATCTGGCCGCTGTACAACGGCGAGCGATGCAGTGCCGCGCGGATGATGGCGTGCGTCCGCTCGCTGGTGTGGGTGATCCAGCACGGCACCTGGCGCGGATGATCGCTGCGTGTGCCGAGGAATGAAAACACCGGACGCGGATCGTCGCCGGGCTGGATGTCCATCGCGGAATAATCCAGTGTGCGTCCATCAATGCGCGGTGGCGTGCCGGTCTTCAGGCGCCCGACCACGAACGGTCCATCGCGCATTTTCTGCGCCAGCGCCGTGGCTGGCGGATCTCCGGCGCGACCGGCCGCGTATTGGGTTTCGCCGACATGGATCTTGCCGGCCAGGAAAGTACCGGCAGTCAGTACCACTGCGCTGGCATCGAAGCGCAATCCCGTCTGCGTGATCACGCCGCGCACGCAGCCGGCGTCGATGACGAGATCGTCGACTGCCGCCTGGAACACGCTGAGGTTGAACTGCGTTTCGACCGTGGTGCGGATGAAGCTGCGATACAGCGCGCGATCCGCCTGGCAGCGGGTGGCGCGCACGGCGGGACCTTTGGACGCGTTGAGGCGACGCCACTGGATGCCGGCAGCGTCGGCGGCCTTTGCCATCACCCCGCCCAGCGCATCGATCTCCTTGACCAGATGCCCCTTGCCGATGCCGCCGATGGCAGGATTGCAACTCATCGCGCCGACGGTTTCGATGTTGTGCGTAAGCAGGAGCGTGCGTGCGCCGCTACGCGCCGACGCCAGCGCGGCCTCGGTGCCGGCATGGCCGCCACCGATCACGATGACGTCGTAATGGCTGTCGTAGCGCTGATGGGACGGTGCATTCATCCATGCATTATCGCGCGTGCGCAGGATTGCGTCGCCGTGGGTTCCTGACCACAAAAAAACGGGGCCGGATGTCCCCCGACATCCGGCCCCTGGCTCCCCCGATGTGCGCTCGACCGGCCCTGTTCCATTCCGGTCGACGCCACTGACGTTGCCACGTCGGGTGCAGGGGTAATCACGCAGGAAGCGTGCCAAGGAACGCGATGCCAAGCATCGACCGACGGCACCTGGGCACATTCGTGCAGGGAATCGCTGGAATTGTGACGTTCGTCACCAGATGGGCGAAAGGATCGCCGCTCGAAGCTGACCGCTTCAACTGGGAGAAGGCGCCGACACCCGGCGAGGTGCGGAACAGGGGGGATCCGGGAATCCCAGCCGGGGGTCGACATGGACGCGACTGAAGCAGGTCTGAAAAGTGGTACGTCGAAAACCGACGCAACCGGTCAGTCGCGACCGTTAGCTTGCGGCCGTGCGGCAGGCAACGCAAGCAAGATCACGGGTGGAAAATGCGACCGCCGTCATGGTCTTGATCGCCATGGCGGGACTGTACTCGTTGTAGTTGCTGGTTTCGTGGCATGTCCGGTATGCCGCTTGACGGCATGGTCCTGATTGGCATGACGCCGGACGGAAACTCTGCGGGACGTTGGGGCGTGCGAAAGCGTCCGCTCGGCGGCGATGGGGGCCGCTCGCCGCCAAGATTGCCACCCCACCGGGGACGGTGGTTGCTGGGATTGCCGGGCGTGGGACCACCAAGTCCGTCTGCGTCTGGGTTGTCATCTTGGTCGTGATCATGAACATGGTGATTACGATCACCTGGTTGGACGATGATCACCCCGCCACCGGGGTAATAGGGGTAGCCATACCCACCATATCCACCATACCCACCATACCCATATGGATAGCCATAACCGCCATAACCGCCATAACCGTATCCGATCTGGCCACCCCAGCCGCTACCGTATCCATAAGGGCTGTTGCCGTAACCGCCGTAACCGCCATAGCCACCATAACCGCCATAACCATAGTCACGATATTCAACCTGCGGTTGACCGTAGTAATAATCCCCGGCGCCGTCGCGATACTGGTAGCCGCTGACGCAGCCGCCAAGCAATGCCGCGGCCAGTGCGGTCGCCAGTGAGGGGATCAAGAGTTTGCGGATCATGGCGACGCTCCGTTGCGAAGATTGACAGCATCCGCTTCAGCCGTTGAATCCGTGCTTAATCTTCCAGACATGTTCGTGTCGACCAGCTGAACGGTACAGGCAGATTGTCGTGGCGGCGCTGCAATGCCAGCATGCATCACATTCCGTGGCACAGGTCGAAATGGCACTTCATCAGGTTTCCGGCCGCTGGCGCCTTGGCTTGGGGTTGACGCTGGCAACGGCGTTGTTCTGGGCGACGCTTCCGATTGCCCTGAAGGTCGCTCTGGAAATCCTGGACCCGCTCACGCTGACGTGGTTCCGATTCGTGACTGCGGCCATGTTCACTGCAGGTTGGCTGGCATTGCGTGGAAAACTGGTGGGCTACGGCGGGTTGTCGCGCCGTCACTGGTGGTTGCTCGGCGTCGCGGCACTGCTGTTGCTGGGCAACTATGTGTTTTACCTACTCGGCGTGAAGTACACGACACCGGCCAACGCGCAATTGCTGATCCAGCTGGCACCGCTACTGATGGGGCTGGGCGGTATCTGGGTCTTCGGCGAGCGCTTCCGCATTGCCCAGTGGCTGGGGCTGGCATTGATGGTCGGCGGGATGCTGCTGTTCTTCCGCGATCAACTCACGACGGCGGGCGGCACCCCTGATTACCTGCTCGGCTCGGGGTTGGTGGTGGTCGCGGCACTGGTATGGGCCGGCTACGCACTGCTGCAGAAACAGTTGCTGCTGAAACTCGGCTCGATGCAGATCCTGCTGCTGATCTATGTGGTCTGCAGCCTCGTCCTGTTGCCGTTCACGCATCCGTCGACGTTGCTGCGGCTCGATGGCCTGCACTGGGCGATGCTCGGTTATTGCGCGCTCAATACCATCGGCGCTTACGGCGCATTCGCCGAGGCCCTGGCGCACTGGGAGGCGTCACGCGTGTCGGCGATCCTCGCCGCCACGCCGCTGCTGAGCATTGCCGCTGTCGCAGCGGTGCATGCTGCATGGCCTCACTTGCTGGCGCCCGAGCAGATCAGCACGCTGGGCTATGTAGGCGCGGTGCTGGTGGTGGTTGGATCAGCGGCGGTGAGCCTGCTCGGCGGACGTCGTCTTGCGCGTTAGCATGCCGCACATGGAATTCCCCAACGCTCCCGCGGCGACAGTGCCCACGTTTTCCGACGTTCTCGCCGCAGCGGCGCGCATTGCCCCGCATGCGCACGTCACGCCGGTCATGCGCTCGCGCTCGCTCGATGACAACGCGGGCTGCGAAGTGCATTTCAAATGCGAACAGCTTCAGCGCGTCGGCGCCTTCAAGTTCCGGGGCGCGTGCAATGCGGTGTGGTCACTGTCCGATGAAGCGGCGCTGCGCGGCGTGGTCACGCACTCGTCGGGCAACCACGGTGCAGCACTGGCATTGGCCGCGCGTACCCGCGGGATCGCGTGCCACGTGGTGGTCCCCGACGGCGCGGTGATGGCCAAGCTGGCCGCGATTACCGCATACGGCGCGACCCTGCACCGCTGCGCCGCCACCATCGCCGCGCGCGAAGCCGGCTGCGAACAAATCCGCCAGGCGACAGGCGCCACTTTGATCCACCCGTACCTTGATGCGCAGGTCATTGCCGGACAAGGCACTGCGGCATTGGAACTGTTCAATGCCTGCAAGGATCTCGATGCGCTGGTCGTTCCTGTCGGCGGCGGTGGCCTGGCGGCGGGCACCGCACTGGCCGCGACGGCGATGTCACCGCGCTGCCGCTTGTATGTGGCCGAACCGGCTGGGGCGGCGGAAACCGCGGCATCGCTTTCGCAAGGGCGTCGCGTCATCGACTTCGTGCCCGATACCATCTGCGACGGCTTGCGCGGGACACTGGGCGCGGTCAATTTCGACGTGCTGCGCAGTCATGCGGTCGAGGCAATCGTGGTCGATGACACCGAAACCGTCGCCGCGATGCGACTGGTATGGGCGCGCCTGAAACAGGTGATCGAGCCGTCGTCCGCAGTCGCACTCGCGGCCGTCCTACGCCACCGCGAGCGCTTCGCCGGTCAGCGTGTCGGCATCATCCTGTCGGGTGGCAACATCGACTTGGATGCTTTGCCAAAGATGTTTGCATCCGGCTCGCCTTGACTCACTCGACACCTGTCGTCCATCGGATTTGATTTCATGCTGCGATTCGTTCGTTCTCCGACATTCCTGATCGTGGCACTGGCGATCGTGCTGTCATTGCTGTTCCTCGGCCAGCGCGGTATTTGGGATCCGGACGAAGGCCGCTATACCAACGTTGCGTTGCATATGCTCGACAGCGGCGACTGGATCGATCCGCATCGCAGCATCGAGGTCAGCCACTGGACCAAGCCGCCGCTCACCTACTGGACCATCGCCGCTGCTGTTGGAGTGTTCGGTCAAAACGCATGGGCCGCTCGCCTACCGGCGGCGCTGTCGTACCTGCTGTGCGTGTGGCTGGCGTGGCGGATTGCGCGGCGGCTCGCACCGGGCAGTGAATCGCAGGCGGCATTGATCTACGCGACGATGCTGTTGCCGATTGGTGCGGCGCAGATGATCACCACCGACTACATACTTGCCGCCTGCGAAACCCTGGCGATGTGGGGTTTTGTCGAAGCACGCTTCGGTGTCAGCGCGCAGTCGCCAAGCCGGACGCCGCTGCCGTGGATCATGTTGATGTGGGCGGGATTCGGACTCGCGTTCCTGACGAAGGGGCCGCCTGGACTGTTGCCACTGTTGGCGGTGCTGGCGTTTGATATCTCGCAACCAGGGCGCATCCGGCCGCGTGCGCTGCAATGGCAGGGCCTGTTGGTGTTCGTTCTGATCGCAGCGCCGTGGTACGCGATCGTCATCACGCGCAATCCTGGGCTGCTGCACTACTTCCTTGGCAAGGAAGTGGTGGGGCGGGTTGCATCGGACGATTTTGGACGGCACGGGGAGTGGTACGGCTGGATCGCGATGTACCTGCCGACGCTGCTGGTTGGAACGCTCCCATGGACGCCAGCATTGCTGCGCTGGTTGCGCGCATTGCCCATGCACGTCCGCAGTTGGCGCACGCGCGATGGTCGTACCGATGATGCCGCTGGATTACTGCTGGCATTGTGGTTTGTGTTGCCGCTGCTGGTGTTCTGCGTGTCGCGCTCGCGCCTGCCGTTGTACATCCTGCCGCTGTTCGTGCCGTTGGCATTGCTGGCTGCGCGGCAGCGCCTGCAAGAAGGCAGGACTGCATTCGTGCACTGGAAGTGGCTGCTGCTGTGGACGCTATGCGTGCTGGGCCTGCAGCTGGAAGCCGCGCGTTGGCCGACGCACAAGAATGCGCAGGTGTGGGCGCAGCAGATCCATGCACGCGTGCCCGGACGCATCAGCCAACTCATATTTGTCGACGACATGGCGCGCTACGGATTGCATCTGCACATGGGCCTTGAGGTCGAGAAGTTGACGCTCAACCAGCCCATCGTCGCGGCGTTCAATCCCGAATACGATGAAACCGTCGCCGATGAAATCCAGCGGGATTTCGATCCCGACAGCCTGTGGATCACCAAGCAGGCGCAATACCCGGCATTGCGCACTGCGCTGGACAACATGGGCGTCCAGGCAATGCCACAAGGCACGCCTTACGAAGACCGAATCCTGTTTCGCGTACGCCGCCGCTCGCAATAGCGCCGTTCCTCATGGCGTTGATGCCAGCCGCGTGAGTCCCTGATCCAGCAGGAACCGCGTCATCCCCGCGCGTTCGCTTACCGGTCGTGACTGCATGGCGTCCAGCAGCCAGCGCAGCGAACGGCAACGCGCATCGCGGGCACTGGAATCATTGCCGGTAGCGGTGAGTCCGCCGACGAAGCCATCGTGCAGCAGTGCTGCGGTCACGCCGGCTGCCTTGAGCGAGTGTTGTGCGCTGGCTGCGTCATACGCCTGAGGCGGGGATTGCATGGCAGACACCAGTGTGTCCGCGAGCGCATTGGCAAAACGCTGCCGGCTGGCTGGGCCGAGTTGCGATGCCGCTGCATTCAGCCCGTCCAGGCTGCGATCGGCGTCAGGTTGGAACAACGTGCAAATCGCCTGGGCTTCGCGCGGATCCTGCGATGCCGCGTGCACGGCATTGAACAGGCCATCGATCTGAGCATCAGGCGCGCGCCTGAGCAGGTCGCTGGAGCCTGCGACAAGTGCGCCTGGATCAAAACTCCAGCCGCTGTCCTGCGCGATGCCCGCCACTGGAAGCGTCAACAGACACATGGCGAGGATTGCGTGCAGCTTCATGGCGCGATATCCGGGGGATGATGCCGTTAAATCTAATCGATCCCGACTGAATGCATTCCGCCCAGCAGTTCAACGTCGACGGATCGGGATGCCACTGGCGGGAAATCGCGCGATTTCCATGCCGTCTTCGCGGATGGGCGCACCTGCTGCTGGCGACCAGGCCATCGCGGTGATCGTTTCCCACGTCGCCGGAAGGCCTTCGTCGCCGCCGCATTGCATTGCATAGGCTTGCGCTGCACGCGCAAACCGCATCTTGCCGGTGAGTGTGTGGCGCCGCGCCTGCAACGCATTGGTCGCGCCGATCGCACGCAACTCACGCATGAGTGCCGGCAAGTCGTGGTAGCGGGTGGTGGTGATGTCACGATCAAGCACCGGATCGCGGAAGCCCGAGGCCATCAGCGCATCACCGAACTGCGCGATGCCGGCGAACGGGCTCACGTGTGGCAGTTCATCGGCGCTGCCGAATGCCGCGCGCAGTTCGTGCAGGGTGTGTGGGCCGAACGTCGACACCAGCAGCAGGCCTCCGGGCCGGAGTACGCGCCGGAAACCTGCGAACACCGCCGGCAGGTCATCGACCCACTGCAGGCAGAGGTTGGAAAACAGCACATCGATGCAACCATCAGCCAATGGCAATGCGCGTGCATCACCGCAGAGACCATGCACGCTGCGCTGCAGTGGCCGCCAACGCTGCTTTTGTTTCTGGTGCAGCATCGGCAACGCAAGATCCAGCGCGAGCACCCGTGCTTTCGGCCAGCGTCGCTGCATCGCCGTGGCGGCCCGGCCCGTACCGCTGCCCACATCGAGCACGACCTGCGGGGTGCGTTCGCCGAGGTAATCGAGCGAGTCCAGCAAATGTGCTTCCACCGTGTGCTGCAACGTTGCGGCCGCGTTGTAGCTGGATGCCGCGCGGGAGAACGCACGGCGGACATGCCGACGATCGAACAGATCGCGACTCATGCTGGATGCTGCTGCAGGAAGGCAGTGAGCGCACCTGCCAACTTATCGGCATGCGTCAGGAACGGCGCATGTCCGGCGTGTTCGACGACATGCAATGACGCGCATGGGGTCGCGTTGGCAGCGGCACGCACCGCCGCCGGATTGACGAGACGATCGCGACGGCCGGCCAGCCACAGGCTGGGTACTTGCAAGGTCGGCAGTGCGCCACGCATGTCGGTGTGTTGCAACAACTCAAGCCCTTCGGCCAGCACCTGCGCCGTCGGTTCGCCGTGTTCGAAGAGCGAGCTGCGCAATGCATGGATCTCCTGCCTGGCATGGTTGGAACCAAACGCTTCCAGTGCGATGAAGCGGTCCAGCGTGCCGCGATAATCGCTGCGCAGGCCAGCAGCGAAGTCGCTGAAAATTTCCGTGGACACGCCATGTTTCCAGTCATCGCCACGCACGAAACGCGGGCTGGCGCACAACATCACCAGCGCTGGCACCTGCGTCGATCGCGTCGCCGCCGCATGCATTGCGAACAGTCCACCCAGCGACCATCCGCACCACGGCGCACGTGGCACCTGGCGGGCGATGGCATCGACGCACGCCTCCAATTGCAGCGGCACGGTGCTGTCGTGGCTTTGTCCATGCCCGGGCAGATCGACCACGTGCAGCGTGAACGCGTCCTGCAGCCGCTCAGTCAACGGTGCGAACACTCCGCCGTGCATGGCCCATCCGTGCAGCAGGACCAGCGGCGGCCCGCGACCAGTGACTTCGACATGCAGTCCGCCGCCGCCTTGCAGCGTCATGCCGACGCCATCGTGGTACCGCAATGTTCCGAGGCCTGCATCAGCGCATCGAGCAGTCCGTCAACCTCCGCGTCGGTGTGTCCGGCACTGAGCGTGATCCGCAGCCGCGCGCTGCCTTCGGGTACCGTTGGCGGGCGGATGGCGGCGACCCAGTAGCCGCGTGTTTCCAGTGCACTGGCCAACGCAAGCGCACGGTGTACGTCGCCGCACAGCAGCGGCTGGATCGGCGTGTCGGACGGCAACAGGGACAGCCCGCGTTGCACGGCACCTGCACGGAACCGTGCGATCAGCGCGTGCAGTTTTTCGCGACGCCAGTGGTCCTTGCGCGCCAGCTTGACTGCCCCCAGTGATGCCGCGGCAAGCGCCGGCGGCAACGCGGTGGTGTAGAGATACGGCCGCGCGGTTTGCGCCAGGTGGTCGATCAACGCAGCATCACCAAGCACCACCGCGCCATACCCACCCAGCGCCTTGCCCAGCGTCGCCAGCTGCAGCGGCACCTCGGCCACGCCCAGGCCCGCGGCGGCAACACTGCCGCGACCGTCGGGCCCAAGCACGCCGACGCCGTGGGCGTCGTCGACATACAGCGTTGCCTGCTGCACGCGTGCGGCCAACGCCAGCGGGCGCAACGGTGCGATGTCGCCGTCCATGCTGAAGACGCCGTCGGTGGCCAGCATGGCCATCACATCGGGCACGGCACGCAGTTGCCGCAGTGCGCCTTCGGCATCGGCGTGTGGATATCGGCGCAGCTTGCAGCCTGCCAATCGTGATGCATCGATCAGGCTGGCGTGGTTGAGCTTGTCCTGCACGCAGACATCCTCATCGCCCAGCATCGCCTGCTGCACGGCGAGGTTGGCGAGGAAGCCGCTGCCGAACAGCAACGCACGCGGCGTGCCGAGCCAGTCGGCCAGCTCACACTCCAACGCGTCGTGCAATGCGTGGTGCCCGCAGACCAGATGCGAGGCGATACCACCGGCACCCTCGCGCGCAGCGGCATTCTGCAACGCATCGGTCACGGCGAACTGTTGCGACAGGCCGAGGTAATCGTTGCTGCAGAAGTTCACCAGCCAGCGGCCCTCGCCACTCTCGTCCAGCACGTGGCAACGCATGCCGTCGCGACGCGTGACCGTGCGTCGCACGCGGGTGCGCCCGAGCGCAGCGCGTTGCAGGCGCAGTGCGTCGACCCGATCGTATAGACGCGGGCGCATCAGCCCGCGAAAGCGGCAGTGTCGGTGATCGTCGCGTGGACGGTGCCCGCACGATCGTGTGCGACAGCATCAACCTCGACCGTCATCGGACGCATTCCGAGCCGTGCGAAAAGTGCACGGTCGCGCTCGGTGTCTGGATTGCCTGTCGTCAGCAGTCTTTCACCATGGAAAATCGAATTCGCGCCCGCAGCGAAACACAGTGCCTGCAACTCGTCCGACATCGATTCGCGTCCCGCGGACAGGCGCACCATCGACTTGGGCATCACGATACGTGCCACCGCAATCGTGCGCACGAATTCGAATGAATCCAACTCCGCCGTACCCGCTAGCGGCGTACCCGCAACCTGCACCAGCCGGTTGATCGGCACCGAGTCCGGATGCGCCGGCAGCGTCGCCAGCGCCTGCAACAATCCCGCGCGGTGCTCGCGCGACTCGCCCATGCCGACGATGCCGCCGCAGCAGGTTTTCATGCCGGCGTCGCGCACATGCGACAGGGTGTCGAGGCGATCCTGGAACTCGCGCGTGTGGATGACGTCGCCATAGAATTCCGGCGCGGTGTCGAGGTTGTGGTTGTAGTAGTCCAGTCCCGCATTCTTCAGCGCGTGCGCCTGGGTGTCGCTCAGCATGCCGAGCGTGGCGCAGGTTTCCAGGCCGAGCGCTTTCACTTCGCGGATCATCGCCGCGACCTTGGGGATGTCGCGATCCTTCGGCGAGCGCCACGCCGCGCCCATGCAGAAGCGCGACGCTCCCGCGGCCTTGGCCTGCCGTGCTTTCTCGACGACGTCGTCGGTCGCCATCAACTTGGTGGCTTCAACGCCGGTGTGATAGCGGGCCGCCTGCGGGCAATAGCCGCAGTCCTCGGGGCAGCCGCCGGTCTTGACCGACAGCAGGGTGCTGATCTGGACCTCGCATGGATCGAAATACTGGTGATGCACGCTGGCGGCGCGGTGCAGCAGTTCGGTGAACGGCAGCCCAAGCAACGCCAGAACCTCGTCGCGCGACCAGTCGTGGCGCAAAGCGGGCATGGACGTGGCGGGCGATTGACTGATGGCAGGCATGGGGGTTTTCCGACGGCGGCAACAGGCCAGCCCCGGCAGTCTGGAAACCATGCCCATCGCTGTCAACCAGAATGCCTTGCAGGAAGTTGACGGATGCCTGCCACGTTTGCTGCGAGCGCTATGGCCGGCACGATGCCTGGCGTGTGGCGAAGGCGGGCACGCAGGCCGCGACCTCTGCCTGCCTTGCGCAACGGCATTGCCGTGGAATGGTTGCGCCTGTCCGACCTGCGCGTTGCCGCTGCCGCCGCCAGCCCCAGCCTGCGGAGCCTGCCTGCAACGTCCGCCGCCGCTGGATGCGCTGCACGCGGCATTCGGGTATGCGCGGCCGCTGGATCGGCTGCTGCCACGCTTCAAGTTCCATGGTGACCTGGCCGCCGGACGGTTGCTCGCACAGTTGATGACCGATGCCTGCACCGAGCTGCCACGCCCTGACGCAGTGATTCCAATCCCGCTACACGGCTCGCGACTGCGGACCCGCGGCTACGACCAGGCGCTGGAACTGGCCAGGCCATTGGCACGCGCACTGGATCTCCCACTGCACGGCAGTGTGCTGCAGCGCCTGCGCGCGACGGCGCCGCAATCGGAGTTGAATGCGCTGGCGCGCCGTCGCAACGTGCGCAATGCCTTCGTCGTCCGGGCCGACGTCGCATTGCCGGCGCATGTCGTCTTGATCGATGACGTCATGACCACCGGGGCGACCTTGCATGCCGCAGCAAAAGTGCTGCGACGCGCAGGCGTGCAGCGGATCGACGCATGGGTGTGCGCGCGGGTGGCTTGAGCAACTCAGCGCAACGCGTAATCCAGTGCGATCCCGGCAAAGACCACCGCCCCGACCCAATGGTTGTGCAGGAATGCCCGGAAACACGCATCGCGATCGCGATGCCAGGCGATGACGAATTCGTATCCGACCAGCGCGAGTGCAACGCCCAGTCCTCCCCAGTAATACACACCCATCTGTGCGCGCTGCCCGACCAGCGCCAGCGCCACGAATGTCAGCGCATACAGCACGCCTTGCGCGACAAGGTCCATGTCGCCAAATAAAATCGCGGTCGATTTCGCCCCGGCGCGCAGGTCATCCTCGCGATCGACCATTGCATACCAGGTGTCGTATGCCGTCGCCCAGACGATGTTGGCGACGTACAGCAACCACGCGAGCGGTGGCACCTCGCCGCGGATCGCCGCGAACGCCATCGGGATGCCCCAACCGAACGCCATGCCCAGGTACACCTGTGGCAGGTAGGTGTAGCGCTTGAGGTAGGGATAGCTGGCGGCGAGCAACACGCCAATGATGCTCAGTTCGATCGTCAGACGGTTGAGCGTCAGTACCAGCACGAACGCAATCAGCATCAGCGCGGCGAATACCAGCAGGGCCTCGCGTCCAGAGACGGCCCCGGTCGCCAGCGGACGATCGCGGGTGCGGGCCACCTGCGGGTCGAGCCAGCGGTCGGCATAGTCGTTGATCACGCAACCGGCCGACCGTGTCAACCACACGCCGGCGCTGAACACGATCAACGGCCACCACGGCGGCACGCCCTTGGCCGCGATCCACAGCCCCCACCACGTCGGCCACAACAGCAGCAACCAGCCAATGGGGCGGTCGCCACGCACCAGTTTCCAGTACGCAAGCAATCGGCCGGACGATGATGGCGTCGGCGGCAGGGTGCCGTTTTCGTAGCGCTCGTAAGTCATGGCGCCAGCGTAACAAGGCGGCAGTGGCTCGCCCGGTTTCGCCCAATCATGCGAGAATGCGCCCTTGCGGCGTGCCTTGGCCCCGCGGAACGGCCACGCGCCCGTAGCTCAGCCGGATAGAGTAGTGGCTTCCGAAGCCATTGGTCGGGGGTTCGAATCCCTCCGGGCGCACCACTGTTCCGTCGGCGGTTGCGGTACCAGGCTCCCAGATATTTCATTGACTCCAGCGGCATGGCCGCGACAAGGGTGGATCGTGCGCAATTACGACCTCGACTTCCTCAAGAAATTTTCCATGGTGATCGCCTTTCTGGTGCTGGTCACGCTGGCGCTGCAACTGCTGGCCTACCACCTCAACAAGGCGATCCCGCCGGATGTTTCGCCCGACGTTGCCAAGCGCACCCAGGAACGGATCGCACCGCTGGGCGCGGTCTATGCCGGCGCAACCGGCGCGGCTGCGCAGGCGGCCGCGACCGCCGCCGCCGCGGCATCGGCTGCCTCACAGGTGGCTTACGGCGGCACCACGGATGGCTCGGTGATCTTCGGCAACCTGTGCACCGGCTGCCACACCTCCGGCGCTGGCGGCGCCCCGACGCTGGACAAGGCACACTGGGCCGCCCGCATCGCGGAAGGCAAGGACACCTTGTACGCCCATGCGATCGGTGGTTATCACGGCCCCGATGGCGGCGTGATGCCGGCCAAGGGCGGCAACCCGGCGCTGACCGATGCTCAAGTCAAGGCGACCGTTGACTGGATGCTGGGTCAGATCGCGCCGTAATAGAACCC